>DASRQT010000540.1:0-13535 GCA_035696485.1 Polyangia bacterium
GGCCAGAAATGTTGCCTGCGGCCAGCCCAGCAACCCGGCCAGGATCTGCCCGACCTGGTTGGAATCGCCGTCGACGGTCTGCTTGCCCAGCATGACGATGTCCGGTTTCTCCTGGTCGACCACGGCGCGCAAGATGCGCGCGACCGCGTCGGCGTCCAGGGCGCCGTCATCGCCGCCGACCAGGATGCCGCGGTCGGCGCCCATGGCCAGGACGCCGCGCAGCTGCTGGCCGACCTCCTTGGGGCCGATGCCGATCACCACCACCTCGCCGGAACGTTCGCCGCCTTTGCCCTTCTCGGTCAGGCGCAGCGCGGTCTCGACCGCGTATTCGTCGAAGGTGTTGACCTGCCAGCTGGCGGCGCCGAGATCGATCTTGCCGCCGGCGATCTTCAGCTTCTGTTCAGGGTTCGGAACCCGCTTGCATGTGACCAGAATTTTCACGGCGGCAGATTACCCTACGGCCAGCCGAAGTGCCTCTTCCAGGCAGAACAGGATCTCGTCGTCGATGTCGACCAGGTACACGGTCGATGGCTTGGGCTGGCGGTGGGCGCGCAGCTCGTCGACGATGGCGCGCGCGGCGTCCGCCGGGTCGACGCCGCCCAGGCCCGTGCCCATGCCGGGGATCGCGATCACCTCGAAGCCGTGGCGGGCCGCCGCCAGCAGCGCCGCGCGGGTGGCGCGGCGGACGTTCTCGACGCCGACCTTGGTCCCGGGCTGCTCCATGGTCGGCGCGTGGATGACGTGTTTGGCCCACAGCGTGCCGCCGTTGGTGACCACGGCCGCGCCCACCGCGATGGGGGCCATCGACATGGCCTCGCGCTGGATGGTGGGGCCCCCTTTTCGGGACAGGGCTGCCGCGACACCGCCGCCCATGATTCCCAGGGAATTTGCCGGGTTGACGACGGCGTCGACGGTCAGGGCGGTGATGTCGCTTTTCGCGAGATGGATCTGCATGGCCACGGAGTGAAACCGGCGCCGCAGACTAACACGGCTTGAGGAGCCGTCTAGTGGAACAATTTGTCGAGCTCTTGCTCGACTTTACGCTGATCCGAGGCGCGGGCGACCGACAGCTCCTGGACGATCAGGCCGCGCGCCGTGTCCAGCATGCGGCGTTCGCCGAAGGACAGGGGCTTTAGGCCCTTGAGCCGGTAGAGGTCGCGGAAGACCTCGGCGACCTCGAACAGCGACCCGGATTTGATCTTCTCCATGAAACCGCGATAGCGGCGGTTCCAGGTCTGGCGGTCGATGTGGATCTCCTTGTCGCGGAGGATCTGCATCACCTCTTTGATCTCGTCCTGGCCGGCCACCCGGCGCAGGCCGACCTGGTCAGCCTTGTCGATGGGTACCAGAATCCGAAGGCCGCTGTCCATCGCGCGCAGGACGTAGAACTTCTGGATCTTGCTGAAGATTTCCTTCTTCTCGATCCCGATGATCTCGGCCACACCCTGGGATGGATAGACGGCCTTGTCTCCAATGGCGAACTCGGTTGACACCGTGGCGACCTCCTTGCCTTGCTGCGCCAACGCTGACTTATCCACAACCCCAGCATCCCAGCCCGCGGAACCTCTGACGTAACGTGCTGAAAGGACTGAGTAAGTGAGAGTACAGCTTACGTTGGCCCACAACGGTATCGCTGTCGCACATTGGATGTCAAGCGCGGATTTGCCCGAGAATTTCGCGGCACGGGGCCGCCGCGGTGATTGTCGCTGCGTCATTGTTTTTCGGGTTGGGTGTTCTGAGTTAATGTCCCCAGCGCATGGCGCAGTACGCTTTCGATGATCCGATGGCAGGTGGTGTTCGCTCGACGCGCCGGAACGGCGGTGGTGGCTGGAAGGCGCTCTTCTGGTTGACCATTGCCGCGGCCGGGGTCGGGTTCGCGGGCTACGTGTTTTTGGTCCCGTACCAGAAGACCATGGGCGCGCTGAACGCCCGCTCGACCGAGCTGGGCGAGGAACGCGCGACGTCCAAGCAGCTGGCGCTGGAGCGCGATCAGCTCAAGACCGAGGTCGAGAAGCTGTCGTCGGCGGCCAGCAACAAGGCGGCCGCGGATTCCAAGCGCAAGGGGACGGCCGAGGAGCTGGGGACCCAGCTCAAGACCGCGGTCGAGGCGCTGGGGGCGACGGTGGTGTCGGCCAACGGGCGCATCGCGATGAGTCTGCCGGTCGACAAGATCGTCGACACCAACGGCATCGACGTGTCGGAGCAGGGGCGCGCGCTGATGAAGATCTTCGCCACCACCGTCAAGGGGACGCCGGGCAGCATCAAGATCAAGGCGCGTTTCAGCGCGTCGCCGCCGGCCAAGGAGCTGCGCGAGCTGTTCAAGACCGCAGGCGAGCTGTCGGCGGTGCGCGCGGCGCGCGTGATGTCGGTGCTCAATGATTCTGGCCTGCCGCCCGATCGCCTCATGATCACGGCCGAGGCCGAGCGGCCGCGTCCGACGCCGAAGTTGAAGAAGGGCCAGGTTGCCCCGCCGCCGCCGCCCGAGCGGGTCGACATCGAAATCGAACCCGAGTGATTCTTGTTGCCCGCGGGGCGTGCGGTCGTCGTCGCGTTGGGCGCGTTGGTCCTGGTGGCCGTCGTCGGATGGCCGGGCGCGGTTGCGTGGGGCTACGACTTCTCGATCGACGTGCGCACCGTGGGCCAGGGCTACCAGGTGCGTCGCTATGCGCCGAACGGCGGTAACGAGCTGCTGACGCGGCGGCGGCTGACGCAGTATCTGAACCTGAACGTCTACAACATCGAACCCGAGCGCTGGCGCGATCCGGAGCGGGAACGCAACACGCTTTACGTCGACGTCTCGCTGCGGTTCGACAGCGACTTTGGCGGGTACATGCTGGCGCGTCCGACCGGCATCAACGAGATTCGCGAGCTGCAGCAGAATCAGGTCGACATCCTGTACGCGTACGTCGGCGGGCGCGACATGGGGGGGCGGGTCGACTTCCAGCTGGGGCGGCAGGTGCACTATGACCTGGTCGATTTCTACGCCTTCGACGGCGCCACCGTCGCTGTGCGCCTGCACCGGCCGCTGGTCGCGCAGGCCTTCGCCGGCACGGAGGTTCACGGTGAGCTGCCGCTGTCGTCGCCGCTCTATCAGCAGGACGGAACCAGCATCGGGTCGCAGGACCCGGCGACAAGACCAGCGCAGGCGCGCCAGCTGCGCCCGCTGGCGGGGGCGGCGCTGGCGCTGGAGGGGTGGGAGGGGCTGACGGCGCGGCTCGCGTACCGGCGAACGTGGTCCTACACGGCGGACCGCCTGGATGGCGAGCCGGGCAGCGGCGTCAACGACGAGAAGGTGGCGCTGACCGCGACGGCGAACTGGCGCCGCCGCGTGTACGCGACGCTCGGGGTTCGGTACAACTTGCTGCTGGCCAGCGCCGACGATCAGCAGCTGGGGGTGCGCGTGCGCGTCGGCGACCGGCACTGGCTGGGGGCGGAGCACGCCTACCTGGCGCCGACCTTCGACGGCGATTCGATCTGGAACATCTTCGCCGCCGGGGCTTACCGCGATCTGCGCGCCACGTACGAGGTCGTGATCGCCGACGGCGTGCGGGCGCACGCGCGGGCCTTCGCGCGCTTCTTCGAGCGGGCGCCGGGGGAGGTGGTGGGCGGCGTCGACCCCGGCGCCGGCGCGCCCGGGGGACGGGTGGCGGCGGGCGGGAACGCGGGTGCGTCGTGGCGGCGGTCCGGGGGGGTACTGCGCGCCGACGTTTACTTCGATGACGGCTATGGCGGGCGCAAGGCCGGCGGGGACGCGTCGGGACGCTATACCCTGCATCCGGGCGGAGTCGAGCTGGAGGGGCGGCTGACCGGGTACCACTGGCGTTCGGACCTGCAGCCACAGAGCAACACCGGGGTGGTGTTCGGGGCGCAGGCCGGGACGAGGTTCCCGATCGCCGAGGGGATGCGGCTCTATCTGCTGGCCGAGGACAACGTCGGGACGTTCTATCGCAGCCAGTACCGGGGTCTCGCGATCCTGGAGATCGACGTGTCGCTATGAAGTGGCGTCTCGGTATCCTGTCGGCCGCCGCTGCCGTGTGGTCGGCGGTGGCGGTGGCGGCCGAGCCGTCGCCGCTGATATATCCGCCGCAGACCGCGCCGCTGTCCTTTGATCACGCGCAGCACAATCGGCTGGGCAGCACGTGCGAGGGCTGCCACCACGCGGCGGCCACGTCGGTCTCGGCGGCGGACGATCTGCTGCCCGGCGAGGCGGCGTGTCGCAGCTGTCACAAGATCGATCGCACGCAGCCGACCAAGGTGGTGCCGCACGGGCAGCCGGACGCGCGCTGCGATTCCTGTCACATCGGCTGGACGGGGACGGTCGCCAACCAGGAACCGCCGCGGCTGGCGATGCCGCGCCCCAATCTCAAGTTCAATCACCGCCAGCACGTCAGCCGTGGCATGGGCTGTGAGAGCTGCCACGCCAGCGTCGCGAGCAGTGGCCTCACGACGCGCGCTGACCTGCCGATGATGGCCGCGTGTCTCGCCTGCCACGACGGCAAGCAGGCGACGGCGCGCTGTGGGGCCTGCCACGTCACGCTGCCCGACGGGCGGCTGAAGGTTGATCTGGCCGGCGTCGCTCGCCCGGGCGCGCCGCCGCTGGGCCGGCTGGTGCCGTCGGGTGTGTTGCGCGGGTTCGATGCGCACGGGCCGGCGTTTCGCAACAACCACAAGCAGGCGGGCCGCGAGGAGAGCTATTGCCTGACCTGCCACAAGCGCAGCGATTGCGTCGACTGTCACCAGGGGGTGGTGCGCCCGTCGGACATTCACCCGTCGGACTACGTCACGCTGCACAGCATGGACGCCCGGCGCAACACGCCCGACTGTTCGTCGTGTCACCGCAACCAGACGTTCTGCCTGGGCTGTCACCAGCGCACGGGTGTCGGCGCCGACCCCGAGGGCGGCCTACCGGGGAAGCAGCCACGCAACCCGTTCGGCACCGGGACGCAGCTGAAACGGTTTCACCCGCCGGGCTGGGTGCGCGACGAGGGCGGCGGCATCATCGCGACGCCGACGCCGGCCAGCCACGGCTTCCAGGCCAAGCGCAACATCCGGTCGTGCGTCTCGTGCCACCGCGAGTCGACGTGCCTGGAATGCCATTCCACCGATCCCGGCCGCAGCGCCAACTTCAATCCCCACGGGCCCGGCTTCGCCGAGTCGGCGAAGTGCCGTGCGCTGGCGATGCGCAACCGCCGCTCGTGCATCAAGTGCCACGCGGCGGCGGCGCCGGAGCTCGAGTGCCGCTAGCGCGCGGTCAGGAGCCGGTCCAGTAGCGGACGCGGCCGGTGTCGCTGTGCACGAACTGGGAGTGCGGGTAGAAACCGACGCCGCCGAGGCGCAGCGAGCGGACGTAGTTGAGGATGGTCCTGGTGGCGACGCCGCGGATGCGGAAGTCGACGGCCGTGCCTTCCATGTGCTGGCTGTGGCGGGCGACCTGATGGCCCTTCTTACGCAGCATGAGGTTGTACTTGGGCGAGCGATAGCCGGAGACGACCTCGATCCGTTTCGCGGCGAACCGACCCGCGACGCGGCTCAAGACGTCCATCAGGCGCGTGTCCATCTGGGTCGCCTGGTTGGTGTAGTGGTCGCGCAAAAATCGATGAAAGCGATCGTCGGGTTGACTGGCCGTCGGGGCGGTCGGCAGGATCGGCAGCACCTCGCGCGTCCAGACGTTGTAGAGCGTGGTCACCGGTTCCATGCGTTCGCCCGGTAGAAAGGTCGAGACGAACGCCGCCGGCCCGCGCGTCTTGCGAATCGTCTTGCGCGCAGCGAAGGCGGCCTGCTTGGCGAGGTCAGCGTCACTGGTGTGAAAGTCGGGGCGCAACACCTTGTCGCGCAGCCAGTCTTCTTTCTTGGACAGGACGCGCGGTTCGCCGGGCGACAGGTGTTCACCACGGGCGACGACGGCGTCAAAAATGCCGTCGTCAATACCTTCGGGGGGCGACCCGACGGCGGCGCCGGGTAGATTTACCGGCAGGGCAAGTAAGGCAAGCAACAAATGCACGCTGATATTATACGGCCCCACGCAAGTTTTCTAAAGTGTCAAGGCCGTTACATTCGGATCTCTGGACGCTGATGCGGGCCCAAAACCTACAGTGCGATCACACGGACCCTCTCCCTCTACGGACCGGATCCGGTGAACCCTCTCCCGGTTGCGGGAGAGGGCCTGGCAGAGGGCACGGACCCCTCTCCCTAACGCTCTGCCCGCTGCGCGGGGCGAGGGGACCGGAGCGGAGAGCAACGGTGAGGGAAGACGTGCCGAAGACGGCAACGTGGATCTCTCTTTGGCTCGACGGGCGGGCGCTGCGCCGTACCGGTACCGACGCTGAGGCGGCGCTCTGGGTGCAGCTGCGGGCAAAGCGGCTCGCGGGGTTCAAGTTTCGGCGGCAGCATCCGTGCGGCCCGTATATTTTGGACTTCTATTGCCCTGGGACACGCCTGGCTGTGGAGCTGGATGGCGGGCAACACTTCGAGGCTCGGGCGCAAGCGTACGACCAGCGGCGGACGGCGTATCTGCGGCGTCGCGGCGTCAGAGTGATTCGTTTTCAGACGGACCTTGTGTTCAGGGAGTTGAGCGAGGTGATGGAAGCGATCTGGCTCGCGCTCGGTGGTGGCGGCCCCTCTCCCTAACCCTCTCCCCGCTACGCGGGGCGAGGGGACCGGAGGGCGCTAGGTGGGGCGTTTGCGGCCGAGGCCGATCAGTTGGTTGAGGGAGCCGGAGGAGAAGCCGGCCAGGTCGAGGGCGACGAAGGGGAAGCCCAGGCGGCGACCGAGGGTGACGATGGCTTCGCGGATGCCGGGTTCCAGGGCGCGCGGCATGTCGGGGGCGTCGATCTCCAGGCGCGCGACGTCGCCGTGATAGCGGACACGGAGTTGCCTGAAGCCAATCTGGCGCAGGCCGTCTTCGAACTCGTCGACCTGGCGCAGGCGTTCGGGGGTGATCTCGGTGCCGTAGGGGAAGCGTGAGGACAGGCAGGCGAGCTGCGGTTTGTCCCAGGTCGGCAAGCCCAGCTCGCGCGACAGGGCGCGGACGTCCGCCTTGTCCAGCTCGGCGTCGACCATCGGGTGGCGCGCGCCACGTTCCTTGGCCGCCGCCAGGCCGGGGCGGTGGTCGCCGAGATCGTCGAGGTTGGTGCCCAGCAGCACCTCCTTGAGACCGAGGCGGTCGGCGCTGGGCCGCGCGATGTCCATCAGCTCGGCCTTGCAGTGGTAGCAGCGGTCGGTCGGGTTTTGCGCGAAACCCTCGCGTTCCAGCTCGTGCGACTCCACCACCTCCAGCCTGGCGCCGATCAGGGTCGCCAGCTCCCGCGCGGCTTTCTGCTCGCTGGCCGCCATGGTGATCGACACGGCGGTCAAGGCGGTGCACCGGTCACCCAGAACGTCGTGCGCCACGCGCAGCAGCAGCGTGGAGTCGACACCGCCCGAAAAGCAGACCAGGGCCGAGTCGTACGACGCGATCACGTCGCGCAGGCGGCGGTGCTTGGCGGCCAGGGCGGCAGCCAGATCTGGCGATGGGGGTGGGGCGCTGGATAAACTCATCGCGGACTCCGACCGGCCTTCAAAGTTATCACACGGTCACCTGTTCGGCGGCTGCCAGGGCGGCTGCGGTCTCGGCCGCAAGGTCCAGGTTGGCTTCCACACGTTCGGCGTCCTGAACCCGCGCACGCGTGACCGGGTGCGGCGGCACGAACAGCGAGCAGCAGTCCTCGAACGGGAGGATCGAGGTCTCGTAGGTCCCGATGCGGCGCGCCAGGTCGGTGGTCTCGACCTTGTCGTAGGTGACCAGCGGCCGCAGCACGAAGCGGCGCGCGGCGTTCTCGATGACGCCCAGGTTGTGGATGGTCTGGCTTGCGACCTGACCCAGGTTCTCGCCGGTGACCAGCGCGTCGGCGTTCACGCGGTCGGCGACGGCGTCGGAGATGCGCATCATCATGCGGCGGTAGAGGACCACGGCCAGCTCCGGCGGACCCAGGTCGCGCAGGCGTTTTTGCACGTCGGTGAAGGTGATGATGGTGACCGAACGGACGGCCTGCCAGCGCGCCAGAATTCGGGCCAGCGACAGGACTTTGTCGCGAGATTTTTCGCCGATGTAGGGCGGCGAATGAAAGTAGACGGCGTCCAGGGCCAGGCCGCGCTTGGCCGCCAGCCAGCCGGCGACCGGCGAGTCGATGCCTCCCGACAGCAGCAGCAGCGCGCGCCCGGAGCTACCCACCGGCAGGCCGCCGGGGGCGGGCAGGCTGTCGGCGTAGACGAACGAGCCGCCCTGTGCCACCTCGACGCCGATGCGCAGCGCCGGCTGGTGGACGTCGACCGGGAGGCCGGTGGCGGCGACCACGCGCGCGCCGACCAGCCGCGAAATTTCGGGCGAGGGCACCGGGAAGCGTTTGTCGGAGCGGCGGCTCTCGACCTTGAAGCTGGCCGGCCGGCGCAGGCTGATCGCCGCCTGGGCCTGCTCGACGGCCGCGTCGCCGATGGCGCCGATCTCGGCGGGGACGGCGGCGGCGACCGAGACCGACACCAGGCCGAAGACCCGTCGCACGCGCGCGGTCGCCTCCTCGGCGGTGGCGGCGTCGACGCCGTCGTCCAGGAAGACCAGCACGCGTCCGTGCGGCGTCTGGATGCGGATGCCGTTGATGCCGGCCAGGGCGGCGGCGACGTTCTTGCGCAGGACCTCCTCGAACCGCTTGCGGTTGCCGCTTTTTAGAAAGATCTCGCCGTAACGACAGAGGAGGGCCCGACGCATGGAACGTGCCTTCTACCGTTCCGCGCGGCGCTTGGCCATCGGCGCGATCTCGGCCACCGCCTCGATCAACGCGGCGATGGCGCCCTCGATCTCGGCGTCGGTGGTGGCGCGGCTGAGCGAAAAGCGCAGGACGGCCGTGTGGTCGTCGAGGCCCACCGCCTTGAGGACGTGGCTGGGCCCGCGCGTCCGCGACGCGCATGCGGCCCCGGCCGACGCGTAGACGCCGCGCGCCTCGAGGGCATGCAGCAGCGGTTCGGCCGGGAGCTCGGGGAAGGCCAGCGAGGTGATGTGCGGCGCCCGCCGCGCTCCCGAGACGGTGGGTCGCGCGCCGGGGACGCGGGCGACGACGGCGGCTTGCAGCCAGTCACGTTGCGCTTCGATCTTGGTGGCGGCGCCGCGTTCGCGGTGCGCCACCGCCAGGGCGGCCGCCTTGCCCAGCGCGACCCAGCCGGGGACGTTCTCGGTGCCAGAGCGCAACCCCCGTTCCTGCCGCCCCCCGTCCCACAGCGGCCGCAGGCGGACGCCCGGGCGCACCCACAGCGCGCCCGTCCCCTTGGGGCCGTGGAACTTGTGGCCAGAGATGGCGACCGTATCGGCGCCCAGGCTGGTCGCGCGGATGGACAGAAACCCAAACGCCTGCACGGCGTCGACGTGGAGGTGCGGGCCGCGCGCCGTCGCGCCTGCGCCCTTGAGCGCGCGCCCAATCTCGACCACCGGCAGCACCGTCCCGAGCTCGTTGTTGACCAGCATGACGGCGACCACGGCGGTCTCGGGACGGACGGCGGCGACGACGTCCTCGACCCGGACGATCCCCTCGGGGGTGGCCGGCACGATGGTCAAGGTGTAGCCGCTGGCGCAGAGCTGCTCGGCGGTCCGCAGCACGGCGGGGTGTTCCAACGCGGTGATCACCAGGTGGCGGCCGCGCGACACCCCCGCCGGCCCCAGGATGCCCAGGGCATTGGCCTCGGTCCCGCCGCTGGTGAAGACGATCTCGCCTGGATCTTGCGCCCCCAGCGCCTGCGCCACCTGCAGGCGCGCGCCCTCGACGGCGCGGGCCGCGGCCGCCCCCAGCCCGTGTGCCGACGACGGGTTGGCGTAAAGCGTGCGCGCCGCCGCCAGCAGGGCCTCCAGCACCTCGGGCGCAGGGGCCGTCGAAGCGGCGTTGTCCAGGTAAATCATTGGCCAAATATAGCCGCGGCAGGCTCCCCTTGGCCCCTTACGCTTTTTTGAGGTAAATCGATGAGGTGGATATTGGCGGCCGTGCAAAGAAGATCATGCACGCGGTCGTATCGGAGTACCTCGCCACCGGGGAGGCGGTTGGTTCGCAAACCGTCACCCGCCGCTACGGTCTGGAGGTTTCCGCGGCCACGGTACGCAACGTGATGGGGGACCTGGAGGACATCGGGCTCCTCAAGCACACCCATACCTCGGGCGGGCGCATCCCGACCGACCGCGGCCTGCGCTACTACGTCGACACCTTGCTGCGCGTGCGCAGCCTCAGCACCGGGGAGAAGGACGAGATCCGCGAGCGGTTCGGCGGCGGCGGGCAGCCTGCGGTTCCTGATCTGATGCAGCGGACGTCGCGCCTCTTGCGCGAGCTCAGCCACCTGACGGTTGTGGTCCAGGCGCCGCGGCCCGATTCCGACGCCATCCAGCACATCGAGTTTGTCCGCCTGCGGGAAGGGCAACTGCTGGCCGTCATCGCCTCTTCGAGTGGCCAGATTCAAAATAAGTTGGTTCCACTGGATTTTCCGGTGTCGTCCTCCGACCTGGACGGCATCAACAACTACCTCAACTCGCTGGTCCAGGGGTTGACCCTGGATCAGGTGCGCGCGCGGCTGGCGTCCGAGATCGACAGCGAACGGGCCATGCACGACCAGATCATGTCGCGCGCGCTGCAGCTGGCGTCGGCGGTGGTGCCGCCGGCGTCGGACGCGCCGTCGGAGGTACTTGTCGACGGGCAATCCAACTTGTTGTCTGGGAACACCGACCTCGAGCGGGCGAAGGTCCTGCTACGCACGCTGGAGGAGAAGGATCTGCTGGTGCGGTTGCTGGACCGGACGCTGAGCGCGCCCGGGATCTGCGTCTTCATCGGCGCCGAGGCCAACCTGGCCGACCTGACCGACATCTCCGTGGTGGCCGCCCCTTACGGTGGCGAGGGGCGCCCGCTGGGGACCATCGGCGTCATCGGCCCCTCGCGCATGAACTATTCGCGTGTGATTCCCCTGGTCGACTTCACGGCCGAGATGATATCGGACGCACTCACCAAGACGTGACGGAAGACGTGACCCATGACTGACCCAAGCGATCGAGAACAGCAGCAAGGAAACGGCGCCGGCCATGGTGGCGACGACGGCGACGGCGACGGCACCAGTGCCGCGGAGGTGGCCGCCCCACAGACGCTCGAACAGCGCATGGCCGCCCTGCAGGCGGAGCGCGACGAGCTGAAGGACCGGATGCTGCGCATCGCGGCCGAGTTTGAGAACTGGAAGAAGCGTTCGCGCAAGGAGCAACTGGACGGTGAGGCGCGCGTGCGCGAGGGGCTGCTGAAGGAAATGCTGGAGGTCGTGGACAACCTGGAGCGGGCAACCAGCGCCAAGCTTGACGCCGAGGCGCTGCAGAAGGGCGTGAATCTGGTTTTGCGGCTGTTCCAGAACAAGCTCGAACGTCACGACGTGCGCCCGTTCGAGACCAAGGGGCAACCGTTCGATCCGCGGCTGCACGAGGCGATCTCGCAGGTACCGGCGACCGACGTGCCCGCGGGGTCGGTGGCCAGTGAACTTCAGAAGGGGTATCGCATCGGTGACAAGCTGCTTCGCCCCGCGATGGTCGCGGTGGCCGCGGCGCCCGCGGCGACGACCCCGAACCCGCAAGGGTAATAACCCTGGCTCGCGACTACTACGACACGCTGGGGGTCACGCGGCAGTCCTCCGACGCCGAGATCAAGGCTGCGTACCGCAAGCTTGCGCTCAAGTGGCATCCGGATCGAAACCCGGGCGACGCCGCCGCCGAGGATCGCTTCAAGGAGGTGTCGTCGGCGTACGCGGTGCTGTCCGACGAGGACAAGCGCTCGCGCTACGATCGCTTCGGCGCCGTCGACGTCAACGGGTCGTTCGCCGCCGACCTCACCAGCGCGACCGAGTTCTTCGACGCGATCTTCGGTGATCTGTTTGGCCTCGGCCGGCGCCGATCGGCGGTCGGGCGCGACCTTCGCTACACGCTGGAGCTGGACTTCGAGGAGGCGGCCCTCGGGTGCGAGAAGACCATCAGCTTCGAACGGGCGGAGGACTGCTCGGCCTGCCGCGGGACCGGCGCGGACGGGGGGACGGCGGGGTTGACGGCCTGCACCCGCTGCAACGGCGAGGGCGTGATCCGCAAGAAGGCCGGGTTCCTCACCAGCCGGCGCGAGTGCCTGGGCTGCGGCGGCACCGGTGAGATCCCGCGCGTGGCGTGTCAGGTCTGCCAGGGCGCGGGTCTGGTCGACAAGCAGCGCCAGTATCACGTGCGCGTGCCGGCGGGGTCGACGGGCGGGTCGACGCAGCGGGTGCCGCGCGAGGGCTCGCCGGGGCGGCGCGGCGGGCCGGCGGGCGATCTGAACGTGATCGCGCGTGTGCGGCCGCACCCGATCTACAGCCGCGAGGGGAACTTCCTGGTCATCGAGGTCCCGATCTCGGTGGTCGAGGCGGCGCTGGGCGCGGACATCGACGTGCCGGTGCTGGACGCGGTGGTGCGAATGAAGATCCCGGCCGGGACGCAGTCGGGGTCGGTGTTCCGGCTGCGCGGCAAGGGGCTGCCGCTCCACGCCGGCCAGGCGCGCGGCGACGCCCACGTGCGCGTGGTGGTCGAGACGCCGGTGTCGCTGTCGGAGGCCGGGCGCAGCCTGCTCAAGGAGCTGGGTACGGCGCTGGCGGACGACGCACTGCCGCGGCGGCTCGCGTTCCAGAAGGCGCGCGACCGGGCGGCGCATCCGCACACGCCGTCACCGCAGACGCGCAAATCGGGTGCCGGCGGGCAGGAGTCGGGATGAGCGACGACGCCTCCGCCTCTCGCAGCCCGCGCTACCTGGTCAACATCGGCCTGTTTCTGGTGACGTTTCTGACCACGACGGCGGACGGGGCGATCTACCTGCATGGCGCGCGCGAAGGCGACGGCTTCTTCGGGTGGGGCGCCATCTTCCCGATCGCCGACGGGCTGTCGTATTCGCTGCCGCTGCTGCTGATCCTGGTCTGTCACGAATTTGGGCACTACTTCACGGCGCGCGCGTACGGCGTGGAGGCGTCGCTGCCGTATTTCATCCCGCTGCCCCCCAGCGTGGGTCTGGGGACGCTGGGCGCGGTCATCGGCATGCGCAACGTGACGCGCGATCGGAAACAGCTGATCGACATCGGCGCCGCCGGTCCCTTGTGCGGCCTCATCGTCGCGGTGCCGGTGATTCTTTATGGGCTGTCGCTGTCGGCGGTGGGCAGGCTGGAGATGAACGGCTGGCAGGAGGGCAATTCAATCCTGTACGCCGTCCTGAAGTTCGTCAGCAAGGGCGAATGGCTGCCGGGCGGCGGGCGCGACGTCTTCATTCACCCGACGGCGCGCGCCGGCTGGGCCGGGTTGCTGGTCACGATGATCAACCTCCTGCCCATGGGACAGCTCGACGGCGGGCACATCGCCACCGCCTACTTCGGCAACCGCTACGGGCGATTTGCCACCGCCGTCCATCGCCTGCTGCCGGTGATCGCGCTGCTGGTGTTCGGGTGGGTGCTTCACCTGGTTAAAGACGAATCGGGCAGCCGGTGGGATCGGA
>DASRQT010000541.1:0-8968 GCA_035696485.1 Polyangia bacterium
AAACCGGCGTGCTGGATGGTGCCGTCCGGAAACACCAGACGCGGAGCGACGGCGGCGATGTGAGGGTCGGCGTCCATCACGGCCAGCATCGCGCGCGCCCAGCCCGGCCGCGGTTCGGTGTCGTTGTTCAGGAACACCAGATGCGGGCCGCGGGCGACGGCCGCGCCCTGGTTGCAGGCGGCGGCATAGCCCCGGTTGTCTTCGTTGCGCAGGAAGCGGACACCCTCCAGCAGCGCCAGCGCCGCCGGCGTCTCGTCGGTCGAACCATTGTCGACGACGATGACCTCGTGGGAGACGTCGCGCGTCGCCTCGACGATCGCCATCAGGCATTTCCACGTGTAGGCCCAATGGCCATGGACCGGCACGATGATCGAGACCCGCGGCGCGGGCGGTGCCGGCTGGCTCATGCCTCCTCAATTTACAGGAGCGGCTCCGGGTGTGGGTCAACGAATTCTTAGCAAACCGTCGTGGATCCTTTAGCGTAGGGCATCCATGGAGTTTGCGGTCACCATCGCGACCCAGCCGGGCTACGCCCACGCCGAGGCGTTCCGCGAGGCCGCGGAGTCGGTTCACCATGCCCTGCGGGCGCTGGGACACGATTCCATCCTCACCGACCGGACCGATCACGGCGGCCGCCGGCACATCGTGTTCGGAGCCAACCTGATCACGCACCTCAACCTGCCGCACCGGCTCTTGCCCGGTTCTATCCTCTACAACCTGGAGCAGATCTACGACGATTCGCCGTGGCTGACGCGCGAGCTGATCGAGATCTTCAAGCAACACACGGTCTGGGACTACAGCGTGGCCAATATCGCCGCGCTGGCCCGGCTGGGCGTCGTTGCCCGACACGTTCCCGTCGGCTACGTGCCCGAGCTGACGCGCATCCAGCCGGCGGCCGAGCAGGACATCGACGTGCTGTTCGTGGGCTCGCTGGTGCAGCGGCGGGTGAACGTCTTGCAAGCGCTGCACGAGCGCGGGGCGAATGTGGTGCCCGTGTTCGGCGTCTATGGCGCGCGGCGCGACGCGCTGATCGCGCGGTCGAAGATCGTCCTCAACCTGCATCTTTACGAGGCCAAGGTGTTCGAGATTGTGCGCGTGTCGTATCTGCTGGCCAACCGCTGCTTCGTGGTCTCGGAACGCGGCAGTGATCCCGAGGGCGAACGTCCGTACACCGATGGCCTGGCGTTCGCCGACTACGACGCCCTGGTCGACACTTGCCTTCGCTGCCTGAACGCCCCGGCCGAACGCGCCCGCATCGCCGCGCGCGGGTTCACCCTCTTCTCCGAGCAAGCCGAGACGACCTTCCTGCAGCGTGTGCTGTAGGCGACCTGGAACGGTCAGCGCAACAGGCGGGTCGCCAGTTGCTTGCCCAGGGTGGCGGCGGTGGCGGTGCCGCCGGCGGTCAGAACCTTTGTAGACAGGCGCGGCTCGTTGGCCGCCACACGATCGGGTTCGGCCAGGGCGCGCGACAGCGCCAGGCGCAGCTGGCGCAGGCGCGGCGGTAAGCGGCGCAAGCGAGCGGCCAGGCGGTGCCGTTCGCGGCGTTGATGAATCACAATCGCGATCGTCGTGCCGACCACCGCCGCCAGCGCCAGCGCGCCAATCGCGAGCGGAACCGCATGGCGTCGCAGCTGCAGTCGGATGTCGAACGCCTCATGTCGGCGGCGGTCCAGCTCAGCCACGAGGCCGCCCAGGTTTCGACGGATGCCGTCGATGTCCTGTTTGATGCGGTCCGGGTCGCCCTTGTCCTCTTCTATGCCAGGCGTTGTTTCGTCCATCGTAGATCCTCTTTGAGCGTTTCCCTGGTCCTCTTGAGCGGCGCGCTCACGCGGCGGCTCCAGGCGAACAGCGTCGCCGCGCCGGTCAGCAGCAGCGCGAACCCGGTAACGATCAGCGCCGCCGCCCACCCCGGCAACACCAGGTCGAGAGCGAAGGTCGCCGTCACGAACAACATGGTCAGCGTGACGATGCCCAGCACCGCCGCGACGCCCAGCCCACCGGCCATGACGGCCTCGGCCCTGATGTCGGAACGCAGTTCGGCCTTGGCTAGATCAAGCTGCTTCCGGACCAGTAGCGTCACTTGATCGCGGATCTCACCCATCAATTCGGGCAACGAAAGGTTGGACGCGGAGTGGGCGTGATTGACGTTCGGGGGGTCGTCATTGGGCATGTCTACCTCCACCAAGAAACTAAGTCCCGGGGTCGAGACGGGAAGGACCCACGCCACCGGTCGCGCTTAATGCTTAGGTTCTTGCCAGAGAAAAGACCTGTGATGGGGACCCCCAACCTGCGTTGCGCCATGGCCGCCGCCACCGCCACCCTCCTCGCCTGCTCGCACCCGCCCCCGGGGCCCGGTAGTCGATGGGTGCGCAGCTTTCGCATCGAGGGGAACTCGGCCTTCTCCGACGGCGAGCTTGCCGACAAGCTGGCCACGCAGAAGACCGGCTGGTGGCCATTCGCCGGCAAGCAATGGTTCGATCCCGCGGCCTTCGACCTGGATCTCAAGCGGATCCCCGCCTTCTATGCCGACCATGGTTACTTCGACGCCAAGGTCGCCGACCACCAGGTCAAGCAGCAGGATGCCGACGCAGTCGACATCGTCATCACCGTCCAGGAAAATTCGCCGACCCAGATCGGCGCCGTCAACGTCGTGGGGCTACCGGCGGATCAGGAAGAACCGGCGCGCAAGCTGGCGGGCAGCTGGAACGTCGCGCCGGGCAAGCGCGTCGATTACCCGGAGTACGCCGGCTACAAGGGCAAGCTCGCGGACCGCCTGAAGGGAGAAGGGTACGGCTACGCGACGGTCACGGGTGAGATGGACGTCGACCGCGATCAACATCGGGCGAACCTGACGCTGACGACGAACCCCGGCCCGCGGGTCCGCTTCGGGAAGACCACCGTCGAGGGCAACGGCAAGATCCCCGCCTACGCTATCCTCAACCGCGTCACGTTTCGGCAGGGGGATGGTTTCGATCCCCACGACCTCGCCACCACCCAGGGCCGCATCTACGACCTGGGCGTGTTCTCGTCGGTGCGGCTGCAGCTGCCCGAGACACCGCAGGAGGTGGCCGACGTGCGCATCCAGGTGACGCCCGGACCCCTGCGCGAGGTCCGTGTCGGCGGCGGCGTGGGCATCGAACGCCAGCGCGAGGAGGTGCGCCTCCGCTTCGACTACACCATCAACAACTTCCTCGGCGGCCTGCGCAAGCTGCGCTTCCGGCTGAAGCCCGCTTACGTCGTCATCCCCACCATCACCAACGTCCAGCGCCGCGGGCCGGCCGCGGAGACCGAGGTCCGCCTCACGCAGCCCGACATCTTCGGCAGCCTGATCTCGGCCCATGCCCTGGCCGGCTACGACGTCGGCCTCACCGAGGGGTACGCGTTCCGCGGTCCGCGCGGGCAACTCGGACTCGCGCGTCCATTTTTCGGTGATCGCCTCCTCATGGGCGGCTCCTGGAACCTGCAGTATCTGACGTTCTACGACGTCGACCAGGACGTCTTCAACGCCGCGACCAACCGGTTTTACGGATTCAAGAACCCCTACCGACTCGCCTACCTGGAAGAGTTCGCACAGATCGATCTGCGCAACCGCCCCAGCGATCCCACGTTCGGCGGTTACTTCGCCCTGCGCACCGAACAGGGCTCGCCCCAGGTGGGGGGGGCCTTTCGCTACGTCAAGCTCACGCCGGACGTCCGCGCCTACGTTCCCCTCGGCCGCCGCGTGCTGGTGGCCGGTCGCGTGATGGTCGGCTGGCTCAAGCCCTACGGCGGCGAGGAGAGCCCGGTGACCCGCCGCTATCAGCTGGGGGGGCCGTCATCCCATCGCGGCTTCAGCTTCGGCCGGCTGGCCCCCTTCGCGACCGACACCCAGGGCCGGCAGGTCCCGGTCGGCGGCGATGGCGAGGTGTTGTTCTCGGCGGAGGTGCGCATCGACGTCACCAAGATCTCTGGCAACTGGCTGGGCGTGGTGCCCTTCCTGGACGCTGGCGACGTGACCACGCGCTTTGGCGGCCTCGGACTTGGCAATCTGCACTACGCCAGCGGCGTCAGTCTGGTGTACGAGACACCCATCGGCGCCGTGCGCGCCGGGATCGGGGTGAGGTTGAACCGGATGGGAGGCGACAACCCGGATCCCAACGACCGCTTGGCCTTCCACATCACTTTGGGTGAGGCGTTCTGAGGAGGCATGACAATGGCGGGCTCAGTGAAACCAGACGATCCTCGCGACCCCGGCCATGGCGGCCACCGCCGGCCGCGGCACCGCGCGCTTCGCATCGCCGCCTTTGTCGCGACCACCCTGCCCTTGCTGCTGCTGGGGGTTGGCTTCGCCGTCATCATCTACGCCCGGACCGAAGGCGGCCGCGAACGCGTGCGCGAGCTGGTGCTGGCGCAGGCTCGCCAGTCGGTGCCGGGCCTGCACATCGGCCACATCGAGGGTGACTACGTGCACGAGCTGGCGCTGCGCGACGTCCACATTGACGATCGCGAGGGTCGCCGCGCCGTCGCCGCCGAGAGACTTTCCGTCCGCTTTCACCTGTGGCCGCTGCTGCGGCACCGGATCCAGCTCGACGAGCTGCGCGTCGAATCGCCGCGCGTGCTGGGGCGCCCGGGCGCAAGTGGCGCCTTGAACCTGACGGAGTTGACCAGACCAGCGGCGACTGGCGCCACAAAGCAACAACCACCTTCCTCGCCCGGGCCGAAGTGGACGATCACCGTCGACCGGATCGTCGTCAGCAACGGGCGTGTCGATATCGCCCCGCCCGAAGGAAATGCGGTCGTGTTGTCGAAGGTCGAGCTCGAGGGTGCCTTTGCGACAGACGGCGACAACATTCGCGCCAACATTGACACATCAATCGAGGGCGCGACGCCGGCGCCCCTCGCCATCAGCGCGCGTACCAGTGGTCGGCGCGAGCAGCTCGCCGTCAGCGTCGACGTGACCATCCCGGGCGAAGGTCGGGACTCGCCTCAACCTCAGGTCACGCTGACTGGTCGCTTCGGGCTGCTGACACCGGCAGACGGCGCGGCGACACTGGGGACGTACGATTTGACGCTGCGCCTTGCCGAGTTTGATCCGGCGGCCTTGGACCTGCAGGCCCCGGCCGGGCGTATCAACGCGCAGCTGACCGCGCGCGGCCACGGTGTCCCGCTGACGCCCGACAGCGCCGCCCAAGCGGTCCTGGACCTGGCGCCGTCGCGCGTCGGGCAGATAGCCCTGCCCGTCTGCCGTGTCGCCATTGAAACGGACGGGCCGACGTGGCGCCTTCCGCCCGTGACACTTGCGGTACCCGGTGCCGAGGTCGGGCTGAAGGGGACGGGACGCGAGCATGACCTCGACGTTGCTGCCGACGTGACCCTTGGTGGAGCGCGTGGCCTTCTGCCCCGCGGCGTCGGCGTGCCCGATGCCGCCATGAGTTTGAAGGGACGTGGCCGTCTGAGCCTGACGGTCGCGGGCCGTTTTCCCGACCGCCTGGCCGTCAGCGCGCGCGGCGCGGTCACGGGCTTGGCCGCCGGCCAGCTTCACATCGCGCAGGCGTCGGTGGCGGCCGACGTCCGTGGCCTTCCGGCGGCGCCACGCGGGCAGGTCCGCGTGGGGGCGCGAGATCTGCGAACCGGCGGCGCCGACGCCATCGTCATCGACACCCTGACGGCCAACCTGGATGCGGACGGACAGAAACTTCGCGCTCACGCCGCGGTGGCCGGCAAGTCCGTCCGTGGTGGCGTCGACGCGCGCGGGACGATGACCGCCGGCAACGCCGACGTCACCGTCGAGCGCCTATCGCTGGCCGTGAACACCGCGCGCTACCGACAGGAGATCGCGCTGCAAAAACCGGCTGCCATCAACTTCAAGGCTGGCGACCGCATCACCCTGGGCCCGACCCAGCTTCGCGGCAAAGGGTACCGCCTGACCGGCGACGTCCTGCTTGAAGGCAGCTACGATCTGACATCCTCATCCAAGGTGCGCCGCCGCGAGCCTCAGGCTTTCGTCGCGGTCAGCGCGCGCAAGGCGTCTTTCAACGGGCTTGACGCCATCGACGCCGACCTTCGCGCGACCGTCGAGTCCAGACGCACCCGCATGAGCCTTGATGCCCGGCTGGCGCAGGCACGATTGCGCCTGGACGCGGACATTCCCCTGCTGCTCCCCCGCAAGGGATCACCACATCTGGCGCGCACGGGACCGATCGGCGTCACCTTCAAGAGCGATCAGATCAAGCTCGAGGAGCTGCCCGTCCTGCACAAGCTGCTGGCGCGCCAGGGCGTCAGTGGCGGGACCATCGATCTGGCCGCGTCGCTGACCGGCGACGTCGCCAGTCCCACGGCCAAGATCGACTTCGCCGTGGCGAACCTCATGTTGCGCAATATCAGCGGCCGCGGCCGCGACTCCAGCATCAAGACCATCTCCGGCGTCGGCGGCTCGCTGTCAATCGACAGCCAGCCGGGCTCCACTCATGTCAGCGGCCAGGTCTTGCTGCGAAGGACCGGCCTGGTCAGCTTTGACCTGCGTTCCAAGGTCGATCTTGGCGCCGTCATCGCCGGCGCGGATCTCGTCGGCGCCCCGCTGACCGGGACCGTCGACATCCCGAAGTTCAATCTGGCCTCCCTGGCCGAATACACCGATCGTATGAAAGGGGTCGAGGGCACCCTGATGGGCCGTGCAACCTTGGCCGGTACCCCGCGGCGCCCGTCCGGCACCGCCGAGCTAAACATCACCAACGCGCGCGTCGACGCCGTCAAGTTCCAGCAGATCGCGGTGGCGGCGGAGGCCCGCGACGGCCACGTCAAGGGGCGCCTGAGCATGAACCAGGCGGGTGGCGGGACGCTGGCGGCGGCCGGCGAGCTCCGCCGCGCCCAGGGCGACGCCCTCGAGGCCAGCTTGAACACCAAGGATCTAGATGTCGGGTTTCTTCGTTTGCTGACGCCGACCGTCCGCGATCTCGGCGGATACCTGAATCTGTGGGCGTCCGCGAAAGGACCGCTGCAGAACCCGACCGTGCGTGCCGGCGCCGACCTTCGCAACGGTCAACTGGGGCTGATCGGCCAGCCGACCTTCCGCGACCTGGCGCTGACCATGGCGGTCAAACCCGGCCGTGCGGAGCTCACGCGCCTCCACATGCGATCGGGCGTCGGGACGCTGACCGGCAAGGGTTGGGCCGACCTTGACGGCCTGCAGCCGACGTCGATGGTGTTCACGGCCCACGCCGACCGCTTCCTGATCGCCGCCGCCGGCAACAGCGGCGCCCGCCTCGAGGGGGACATCGCCATCGAGGCAGCACTGCGCGATTCCCTGGTCGCGGGTCAAGTGCGCGTCCCCCACGCCGTCGTCTGGCTCCCCAAGGTTGGAGCCGGGGGTGGCCGCAACCTGCAGCGGATAGGCGCGCGCGACGACGTCCGCTTCATCGATCCCGCGGCGCAGGCCGCCGAGGAGAAAGAGCGCGAACAGACCAAGGCCAACGCCCGCAAGCCGACCGCGCTCGACATCAAGGCGCTGGCCGGTCCCGTCTACGTGCGTTCCAAGGATCTCGACATCGAGGTCGAGAGCAACCTGACGATAGCGACGGCGCAGAAGGGACCGGCGCGCGGGAAACCGGTGCTGACCGGGGCGGTTCGCATCCGGCGCGGGCACATCAATATCTCGGGCCAGCGATTCAACTTCGACCGCGGCGACATCACGTTTAACGGCGACCCCGAGCTGGACCCGGCGCTGGACATCCGTCTGACCCACGACTATCCCGAAGCCACCGTGGTCGTCGCAATCGGCGGTACGCCAAAGTCCCCCAAGCTGAGGCTGACCAGCGATCCGCCCATCTACGATGAGGCGCAGATCGTCAGCCTGGTGTTGACCGGCCAGCCGGGTGGCCAGCCCTCGTCGGGCAAATCCATAGACCCCACCGCCGCTGTCGCGACCATGGTGCTGGGAAAGCTGGCCGACAAGCTGGCGCCGGAGCTGGGCCTGGACGTCCTGCGCGTCGAAAACGTCGAGGAAAAGTCCGCCGAGGGCAACGCGACCGGCAACACCGACACGCGCATCGAGGTGGGAAAATACATCAGCGAACGAATCTATCTCTCTTACGCCCACGTCTTCGGCGCCACCGAGACCCAGAACGCGAACGAAGCCCACGTCGAGTACCGGATCACCCGTCGCTGGATCGCCGAGACGGTATTCGGCGACGCCGGCGTCGGCGGCATCGACGCTTTATGGACCTACCGGTATTGATCGCTTAGCGCGGCTCCTGCTGCTGTGATCGGCGCAGCGGCCCGGCGAAGGTTAATGTGAACAGGACCACAGCCGCCAGTAAGGCAAAGGCCGCGTTCAGTCCCAGCGCCAGCGCCGCCCCCCAGCGGTCCCAGACCAGCCCTGTCGCCAGCCCCGCCGGCAATGCGGCGACACCGACCAGACCATGGTAAAGGCCGAAGGCGCGGCCGCGCGCGCCAGGCTCTGACAGATCGGCGATGATTGCCCGTTCCGCCCCCTCGGCCAGGCCGTGATAGAGCGCGTAGGCGAGGAACAGCACCAGGATTTGCCACTTGGCGTTGGCGAACGCGAATCCCAGGTAGGCCAACGCGTAGGCAGCCCACCCCGCCGACACCACCACCGCGCGCGAGTGCCGGTCGGACAGCGCTCCCCCCGGGATGGCCACCACCGACTTGACCAGGTGGTGGAACAACCACAGCAGCGGCAGCGCGGCCGCCGACCAGCCCACCTCCCGCGCGCGCACCAGCAGAAACGCGTCGGACGAGTTACCGAGCGCGAACAGGACGCACGCCACCAGATAGGGCGCAAACCCTTTACGCAAGACGCCCGGGACCGCAGCCGTCACCACCGGGGCCTGGGCCGGTTCTTCGAGCCGCGGATCGCGCAGCCGGAAGAACAGCACCAGCGGCGCCATCAATCCGAACACGGCCGCGATCGCAAACGTCGTCCGCAGCGAGACACTCAGCGCGATGAGCACGCTGGCCAGCAGCGGGCCCA
>DASRQT010000542.1:0-25886 GCA_035696485.1 Polyangia bacterium
TCCCCTCCGAATTAGATCAACTGACGCCGAGACGGGCGTGAAGCTCGGCCAGCTCGTCGCCGAGCGCGAAGTTGATCATCTCCACCGCCTCTTCATTGCTGCGGGCGGCCTTGATGAGCTCCTCGGACGACACCGCCGCGGCCGCGGTGAGGCGGCGGTCGCCGCGGACGATGTGGTCGAAGGCGCCCAGCACGTCGCCCGAGATCACCATCGCCGCCCGGTGTCCGGTGTGGGCCAACCCCGATCGCCAGCGATCGCTCTCGAAGATGCCCGCGTCGCGAAATGACAGCGCGGCCTGCTCGAACGGCCGCCGCTGTTTGCGTGGCAGGGCGCGCGCGATCTTGTCGCTCATCTCGTTGACCTTGTCCTCGGGCAGAACGCCGCGAGCATAGTCCGGGAAGATGGTGCGCACGCCAGCCGCGACCAGGATGCCGAGATCCTTGGGCGGGATTCGCGCGGCGACGTGGGAGCCGGCGCGCAGGCGACCCAGCTTGTAGCCGAGCTGCAGGAAAGCCTCTTGCCGCGGCAGCGACAGGATGGTCGCCGGCACCAGCAACGCCGGGGGCAGCGTGGCCTCGACCTCGACCTGCGGTGTGCCGGTCCGCGCGACGTAGATCTCGAACGCCTCGGTGACGTTCAGGACCGCCGCCACCCTCTGGACCAGCCCGCGTATCGGATCTTCGGACCGCGGTCCCAGGCGGTCGGCCTTGGTCACGCCCCAGTGTTCGATGCTGGCCTGGTACAGACGCGGGATGACCTCGATCATCGCCGCCAGCAGCGCAGTCGCCGGGTGGCGCTCGTCAGGATGGCGGATGATGGCGTCGAAATCGGCGGCGGTGATCACCCCCTGCGGATCCGACGCCCATCGGAAACGGCTCTCGCGCACCGCTTTGCCCTCGCCCGCGTCCACCGCCCCCAGCGCGGTCAGCGTCGCCAGCGCCCGCGCCGCCCGCCCTCGCTCTCCCAGGCGGTCGAACAAACGCCGCAAGGCATACAGCGACTCCAGCCGCAGCGGCTGCACGCGCAGCAGGGCCAGCTGTTCCGCCACCGCGTCGGGCAGACGATTGGCCTCTTCCAGGACCCGGGCCAGCTCGGCGCGGCCCGCGACGTCGGTGGGCGCGGTCTGAACCACCAGCCGCAGCTCCTCGATCGCGTGCAACGGCGCCCCCAGCGTGCCGCTCCAGAGGCTGGCCAGGCGCATGCGGCGGCGGATATCCGACGGCGCCACCTCGAGATATCGGGTCAGGGCCCCGGCCAGGCGCGACGGTTCGTCCAGCTCCGTCAGCAGCTGATCCAGATGATCGATGGCCCGCTCGTTGGTTGGATCCAGGGACAGCGCCTCCTCCAGCGCCTCCGACGCCCCTTCGGTGTCCTCGCCCGCCCCGGCCAGGAGCTCGCCCAGCGACAGCAGGTGACCGACGCGCGCGTCACGGTCGGGATCGACGCTGGCCAGATGTCGCAGCGTGGCCGCCGCGTCGGCGTGATCACGCTGCCGGATCAACCCGCGCACCAGCCCACCCAGCGCCTTGATGTCGTCGGTCGCGACCAGCAGCGCGCTCCGGTAGGCGCCGATCGCCAGCGGCAGGTCCCCCAGATCGCGGTCGGCGATGTCGCCGATCCGGATCCAGGCGGCGCTGACAATCTTGGCATCCGGGGACGCGGCGATGGCGCGGCGAAAGGTGGCGACCGCCTCCGCGGGGCGCTCGCGCTCGGCCAGCAGCTCCGCCAGACGCAGCAGCGCGGAGACCGAGGTCGGATCCAGCTCGACCGCGCCCGACAGCGCGTCCACCGCGTCCTTGGCGCCCATCTCTTGCAGCAACATCGCCAGCTGCAACAGGCGATCCCGCCGCTGCTCCGACGTCCCGGCGGCGGCGCGACCGCGCAGCACCGCCACCAGCCGATCCTCCTCGCGGCGCGCGCGCAGGATCGCCTCCAGCGCGGAGAAATCCGAGTCGGCGTCGGGATCCAGCACCATCACCTCTTCCAGACAGCGCGCCGCCGCTTCATCGTCACCGTCGGCGCCGCCATAAAGACGGGCCGCCTGACGGAAACAGTCGGCGGCGCGTTCGCTGGTCTTGGTGGATTGCCCTTCCCGCACGTAAAGATCGGCGGCTGCGTGCGACTCGCCCAGCAGCTCGCGCAGGCGGGCCTGGGCGCGCAACGCCGGCAAGAAAGTTGGGTCCGCCTCGAGCGCCCGGTCATAGTCAGCCGCCGCCCCACGCAGATCGGCGGATTCGGTGTGCGCCAAACCCAGCTCCCACAGCAGGGCGGCGCGGCTGGGCGCCTCGTCGGCGCGATCCGCCAGCATCCGTCTGGCCAGAACCACGCGACGCCAGTCGCCGCGCGCTGCCGCCAGACGTTCGAACAACGCCACCGCCTCGGCGCTGGGATCCCCCTCGACCACGCGTTCGTACAGAGGCAGCGCCTCCACGTCGACGCCGCCGAAGCGTTCGCGGGCCGCCAGCGCCGCCCGCCACAACGCCGAACGAAGCTCCGGCTCCCGGGTCATGGATGCCAGCCGTTCCAGCGCCGCGCCCGATTCCCGATCGCGTCCCGTGCGGCGCAACAGCGCGATTTGCATCTCCAGCGCCAGCACCTGACCGGGGGCTTGATCCAGCACGCGCCCCAGCAGCGCTGCCGCCTCCTCCGGCTCCGGCAGGCGCAGCGCGAGATCAATGCGCCCTCCCGTCAGCCCCTGCGCGGTGTCGTCGACCGCGCGCGGCTCCGGCGTCCCGAGACGTTTCGCCTGCAACTCCGCCACCTCACCAACGCGGCCCAGGATCTGTAATAGCCGTTCGCGAATCAACATGGCCGGCAGCCCCGGCGCCACCGCGAGGGACCGTTCAATCACCAAGAGCGCCTCACGCGGGCGCCGCAGCTGCCATTCGCAAACCTCCGCCTGACGCCGATACACGCCCGCCTTGACCATCGGATCGTCGATCCGTTCGGCCAGTGACCCCAGCGCCGCGGCCCATTCCTCCGCGCGCCCGAGACGCTGCAGCAGGCGGGCCGCATAGTCGGCCGCGTCGACGTTGGCGGGATCCACGGCCAGCGCGCGCCCGGTCGCCAAGAGCGCACTCTCGGGCTGGCTGAGCATCTCGGCCGCCAGTCGCGCCGCCTCCAGCTCCAGCGCGCTGGCGTGGGCGGGAACGGTCTCGCAGCTGGCAAGCCGGGACAGGACGCCAACCAGCGACTCGAAGTTCTTTCGCCGGCGCAGCGCGCGCGCCAGCCCCTCGAGGGCGGGACGAAACGTCGGCACCAGGTCCAGCACCAGCTCGTAGGTGCGAATCGCCTCCTGATCGGCGGCGGCGCGCTCTTCATAGATGGTCGCCGCTCGATAGCGCCACGCCACCTGCACGGCAATCGACGCGTCCGGGAGCTCGGTGCCGAGCCGCAACGCCGCCTCCGCCGCCACCAGCGAGTCGCCCGCCTTCTCGGCCGCGCGCAGCAGCGCCTTGAGCGCCGGCGCCCGCTGTGTCCCGAGCTGCGCCCACTCCGAGAACATCGCCATCGCCTTGCTGGGATCACCAAGGCGCTCCTCGTACAGGGTTCCGAGGCGCTCCAGCCGGCGCCCGGCAACCTCGTGACCGTCACCACCGGGGCCACCTTCGCCGCCAGCCCCATCGGGCCCGGCGCCGGCGCTGGCGTTTTCGATCACGCCCAGCATCTCGTCCCAGCGCTCCAGCGCGGGATAGAGCCGCTCGAGGAGGTGCACCGCCGGCGCGTAGCCTGGCACCGCCTCCAGCGCTCGCCGCGCGAGATCCACTGCGCCCGCGGGATCGCGCAAAGCTGTCTCGCCGAGCTCAGCCGCACGCATCGCCAGCGCCGCCCGCTCGCCCGGATCGGAGGCCCGCCCCACCGCCGCGATGGCCAGCGCCGCCTGCGCCGAGGAGTCTCCCATCCGCGAAGCAATCCGCTCCAACGCCTTGAGCGCCGTCGGATCAGTGGGACGCACCTCCAGCACGCGCGCGAAACGGACGCCGGCCGCCTCGTCGTCGCCGCAATGGTGCTCGGCGATGTGGCCCGACAGGCCATTGAGCGCCGCCGCCCACGCCGCATCGGTGGTCAGGCGCGCCTGGCGATCCAGGAGCGCCATGGCCCGCGGCCAGCGACCGGCCCCGAGGTGGTCCTCCGACGCCGTTCCCAGCAGGGCGACGTCGTCCGGCGCATCGCCGAGCGCCCGTTCCAGGCTGGACACGGCGTGCTCCAGGGCGCCCAGCCGATGACGCTGCAGCGCCGCCGCCACCGCCAGCCAGGCCGCCCGCGCCGGACCCGGCGCCAGCGCGTCGGCCTCGAGAGTGATGCCGCGCGCAAGCTCAAGGTCTCGCCCGGACTTCGCCCCCACCCGACGCAGCCCCGCACGCGCCACTGCGGCCGCATCGCTGCCTGCGTCTTCGTCGACGGAACGTCCGTAGAGCCCGAGGGCGTCGGCCAGCCGCCCCGGCTCCGCCTCGGCCAGCAGAGCCAGCCTCACCAGCACGCGCGCCCGCTCGGCCGGCCCCGAAGACGCGGCCAGCCGCCGTTCCAGCACTGCACGCAGAAGGTTCGCGTCGTGTGACCGTTCGGCGATCGCCTGGGCGGCAACCAGGGCGCCGCGATGATGAGGCGCCGCTCGAAACGCTTCGTCCAGCGCCTTGCGCGCCGGCTCCGATGCCAGCAGGCGATCCTCGAAGATGTAGGCCTTCTCGACCAGCAGCCCGGCGCGCTTGACGGCCGAGACGCTGGCCTCGATCTCGACGTCCAGCATGTCCACCGCCGCCCACAAGCTGCCCGCCTCCAGCGCATGCACCCGCAGCGCGCGCAGCACGGGCAGGAAGCTGGTTGTGGGCGGTGCGCCCACAGCCAGCTGCAGGTGATCGATGGCCGAGGCGGCGTCCCCCACCCGGTCCTCGATGATCCGCGCGGCCGCGTACCGCAGCGCGCCGGCAGCCAGCCCCTCGCGCGTCTCGGCCTCCTCCGCCAGCGCCAGCGCCTCCGCCTCCCAGCGCGCGGGCGACAAGCTCAGCCCGCGCAGAACGCTTTCGCCCGCCGCCACCGAGGCCTCGCTGGCCGACGGCTGCGTCACCTCCTCCGGCGCGCGGGGCACGGGCGTGGGAGTCGGTGTGGACATGCTCATGGCGTCATTTGTGGCGTTTTTTTTCGCCCCGGCCCCGCCGGGGGGGCGCCAGTTTACCCGATGCGCGGCCGCATTCGTTCACATTCGGTGGATGCAAGTACGCTAGAATGGCGCGCGCAGGCTGCCTGGATGGCCAAGATTATCGTCATCGGAAACGACCAGCGGCGCGAGTACGAGCTCGGGGCCATCAACACCATCGGCCGTCACCCCGACAACACCCTCCAGATCCTGGACCGTATCGTGTCCAAGGAGCACGCGCAGATCATCCGGCAGCCCGACGGCCGGCACCTGTTCCGGGATCTGGGCAGCCTCAACGGATCGTTCCTGGGCGGCGCGCGCGTCAGCGAACGGGTCCTGGAGGACGGCGACGAGATCACGCTGGGCTCGACCCGGCTGACGTTTCAAGAACGGTCGCCGGCGGAGGCCTTGCTCCAGCGCGTCACCATCGCGCCGTCGGGGACCGAGTCGCTTATCCGCCAGAAGATCCAGGCCCCGCCGCCGTCGCGCGAATTCTTGCCCGAGCGCGAGATCTTCGAGCTGGACGTCCTGCGGCGCGACTACGAGAAGCTGCGGCTGGCCCACGATCTCGGCCGCTCGATCGGCCTCGAGGTGAACCTCGACGTGCTGCTGGAAAAGATCATCATGAAGGCGTTCGAGTTCTTGCCGGCTGACCGCGGCGTCATCTTGCTGATGGAGGACGGCCTCCCGAAACCGAAGATCGCCAAGACGCGCGACGGCAAGAACGAGGAGATCGTGCTGTCGACGTCGATCCTCAACGAGGTGGTCACCAACAAGGCGTCGGTGCTGTCGTCCGACGCCACCATGGACAGCCGGTTCTCGGGCGCGCACTCCGTGATCATGCAGGGCATCCGGTCGACCATGACCGTGCCGCTCATCCATCACGACGAGCTGCTGGGCATCATGCACCTGGACTCGATGATCGCGACCAACGCCTTCACCGAGAAGGATCTGCAGCTGTTCGGTGGCGTGGCCGGCCAGGCTGCCGTGGCCATTAGCAACTCCAACCTGGCCCGCGCCATCGAGGCCGAGGCCAAGACGCGCGCGCAGTTTCAGCGCCTGCTGTCGCCCAACCTGGTCGACCAGGTGGTCAAGGGCAAGCTGCAGCTGGAAAAGGGCGGCGCCCTGTCCGAGATCACGATGCTGTTCTCCGACATCCGGGGCTTCACGGCGATGAGCGAATCGACCGCCCCCGAAGAGATCGTCCGCATGTTGAACGAGTACTTCGAGCTGATGGTGGACGTGATCTTCAAATACGAGGGCACGCTGGACAAGTTCGTTGGCGACGAGATCATCGCCCTGTTCGGCGCGCCGGTCGCCATGCCCAAGGCCGAGCTGAAGGCGGTACAGTGCGCGCTGGACATGACGCGCGTCCTCTCGGAGTTCAACCGCACCCGCCTCGCCGAGGGACAACACGAGATCAAGGTCGGCATCGGCATCAACACGGGCATCGTCGTCACGGGCGCCATCGGCAGCTCGCGCGCGCTGCAATACACGGCCATCGGCGACGCCGTGAACACGACCTCGCGTCTGTGCAACCTGGCCCAGCCGGGACAGATCATCCTGTCGGAGGCGACCTACCGCAAGGTCTCCATGGACGTCGCCGCGGTGCCGTTGCCTCCGGTGCGCGTCAAGGGCAAGGCGGAAGAGCTGCGCGTGTACAACGCCATCGGCCTGCGCCACCACGACCGCACGGGCGAAGCCACCCGCACCGTCGTCTAGCGGCGCCGCCGTCAGGGCGAGCGGTGCGAGGGGCGATGTGTGGCGAGGATGCGCTGGACCCAGCGGTCGGTCAGCTTCTCCTGCACCGTGTTCTGGCGTAGGCGGTCGCCGAGGTTCTTCCAGTCGACTTGATCCTGCAGCTGATCTTGATTCGAGCAGCTGAACACGACCACCTCCTTGCCGGTCACCGGATCGATGTGCTTCTGCAGACACTGGGCGCAGATCTCTTTCATCATGCACTGCATGGGCGAGTTGATCGACGCGATCGCGACGTGCCCGGGAAGAAGGTACGGTTGCAGCCGCGTGTGGCGCGCGCGCTGGACCGCGGCCATCATGCGATCGCTGCCGATGGCAATGATGCGGTTGCACGACGACAGCGGGATCGTGACCTCGCCCAGCTCACCGCGCGCGTAGGCTTCCATGGCCTCGACGATGTTGCCGCGGAAGACGCAGTCGTTGGGGCGCCGCTTTTCGGGCAGCTCTCCGCTGTCGACGCTCCAGATGACCTGGTCGGTGCCGGCCTCGATCTCCTCGACCTTGTAGATGTCCTCTTTCTTGCGGTAGGCGGCGAAATAGAGGACCCGGCTGCCGCGTTCGCGCAGCGCCTTCGCGATCGAGAACAGAACGGCGTTGCCGAGGCCGCCACCGCACAGCAGGACCGACTCCTGCTCCGTGATCTCGGTCGGCGTCCCGGTTGGCCCCATGACCACCACCGGCTCGCCGGGGGCCAGCGCCGCGCACAGCCGCGAGCTGCCGCCCATCTCAAGCACGATCAGCGACAGCAGGCCCCTGTCCTTGTCGACCCACGCTCCCGTCAGCGCCATCCCCTCCATCTGCAGGCGGCTCACGCCTGGAACGTCGTGGTCGACCGTCACCAGCGGTGAGGAGGTCTCGTAGTTCTGGAAGCGGAAGAACTGCCCAGGCTGGAACTTTCGCGCCGCCGCCGGCGCCTTGACCACGACCTCGACGATGGTCGGCGTCAACCGATCGACGCGGACAACCACGGCGCGCAGCTCGCTGTCGAGCTTGGCGCACAGAGCGCCCCAGACGGCATCGCGCGCCGGCTGATCTTCCGCGCGCAGGACGCGCAGCTCGGGCTCGAACAGGGCGGCGACGTGCGGATAGCCATCCTTCCCCGACGCCATGGCCTTGACCACCGAGCCGGCGTAGGCGGGGTTGTTGTCGCCGTAAAAGCTGACCAGCTTGCCGCCGCGGTTCAGCGACGTGAAGAACCCGACCTGCCCCGCGGGCGTCGGCTCCAGCTGGATGGCGCCATTGCCGTCGCGTTTCACCTGAAAGCTTCGGAAGGACTTGGCCCGCGGATCGATCTCGAACGACCCTTCGCGATCGCGGTCGTAGGTGATGTTGGGCTGCGTCCCGGCGGCCACGAAAAGGCTGCGCGCGGGCAGTGTCACCGTCTGGCCGGTGGCGATCCATGTCCCGCCCTCACCGTCCAGCTTCTCGAACACCACCGCCTCCAGGGCGCCGTACGGATCCGGCACACAGGCCAGCGGCGACATTTTTTCGATGAAGCGAACGCCCTCCTCGAAGAACTTGCTGACCTCTTCGTGGTTGAGGCGGTAGGCCGGCGAATCCTTGAGGCTGCGCCGATAGACCAGCGCCACGCCTCCCCACGATTCAACCAGCGGCGCGAAATTGGGCGCCTCACCCGCCGCAGCCGCACGCGCCCGCTCGGCGCGTATCGCCAGGCCATGAGCGATGAACTCACGCGCGATCCCTGCCTCCTCGACGTCGTAGAGCCGTGACAGCAGCGCTTCGCCGTCGACCGACGCTGGCTTTCCGTTGCCCTGGCCCTTCCCGTCCTTGTCGACCTTGTTGCCCTTGTCGACCTCGCTGGCCAGGATCACCTCCCAGCGCGCGAGAAACTTCTCCACCTGAACCGGGTAGTACGCGGCCAGCTCGGTCGCCGTGTCGATGCCGGTCAGGCCGCCGCCGATCACCAGCGCCGGCAGGCGCACCTGCAGATTGGCCAGCGATTCCTTCTTGAACCCGCCGGTCAGCTGCAGCGCCATCAGAAAGTCCGAGGCCTTGCGCACGCCGCGGATCAGGTTGTTCTTCATGTCGATGATGGTCGGCTTGCCCGCCCCGGCCGCCATTGCGATGTGATCGAACCCCATCGCGAACGCGTCGTCGCTGTCCAGCGTGCCGCCGAAGCGCACGCCGCCGTAGACCCGGAACGTCGCCCGCCGCACCAGCGCCAGGTGAATGGTGGTGAGGAAGTTCTTGTCCCAGCGCACGGTGATTCCGTATTCGGCGACGCCGCCGAACCCGCGCAGGACCCGGCTCTGCAGATCGCTCTCGATGTCCTCGAACCGCTCCAGCGCCCGCGGCGGCCAGGCGTCACCGCCGACCAGGTCGCTGGGCAGAGGTTCAATCTTCAGCCCGTCGACGCCAACCACACCGAAGCCCTCGTTGATGAGGTGGTGCGCCAGCGTGTACCCCGCCGGCCCCATCCCTACCACCAGCACGTTCTTGCCGTTGTACGGCAGCGCATACGGCCGCCGGCGATTGAGCGGATTCCAGCGCGTGAGCAGCGCGTAGATCTCGAACCCCCACGGCATCTGCAACACGTCGGTCAGCGTCCCGGTCTCGGTCTGCGGGATGTTCACCGGGTCCTGCTTCTGGAACACGCACGCCTTCATGCAGTCGTTGCAGATGCGGTGGCCGGTGCCGGGCAGCATCGGGTTGTCGATGATGATCATCGCCAGCGCGCCCAGCGCGTCACCGTCCTTCTTGAGGACGTGCATCTCGCTGATTTTTTCCTCCAGCGGACAGCCCGGCAGCGCGATGCCCAGAGGATTCTTCTTCAGGCCGCCCTGCTTGTCGTGCATCCCGCGCGAACACGAATCCTTCTCGCGGTCGTGGCAGTACAGACAGTAGTCGACCTCGCTCTGCACCTCGCGCGCCGACATGCGCGTGTCGGTCAACGTGAACCCGTCGCGGCGGCGGTAATGTTCGCGCGGCCCCTCGGTGACGTTGGACAGCGCCGGATCCGGGCGACGCAGCGGCACCAGCTGGTCGTAGTCGAGCGCGTGCGGCATGTGGAAGGACACCCACCCCTTCACAGCCGCGTGCGCCGCATGATCGAAACGAAACACCGCCGCGAACCGCTCGAACCGGTCGAGCACAGCGCGCACGCCGTCCAGATCGGCGGTGAACCCGCCGCCGAGGCGCCCCACCAGCTGCGCCAGCTGCGCGGCCACCGCCGCCGGGACCGCCTCCGTCGTCTGCCCCTCGGCCAGCCGGCGATAGGGTTCTTCCATATCCAGCAGCGCCGCCACCGCCCGCGAGATGGTCAGCTCCTCGTCGCCCGCGACCGCCAGCTCCGGGAACGCGCGCGCGCAGATCTGGCGCACCTCCTCACGCAGCGCCACCGCCTGCGTGCTGGTCTCGGCCCCGGCCGGCCACGCGGTCTGCGGATGTTTCTTGGACGCCCGCCTGACGACGAACTCCTTGAAGCGGAAGATGGCCGCCTCGCGCGCCGCCGTGTTCAGCAAGGTCTGCCGCTGCGGCTCGACACGAAACAGCCGGGCGACAAACGGCGACAGCACGCGCGCGACCGCGATCAACAGCTCGGACTCGTCGGGCGGCTTCAGCGTGGCGCCGGCGCGGTAGACCTCGAACCGCTCCGCCAAGGCGGGGTTTTCCTCCTTCAGCGCGGCGAAAAATCGGCGGTCCAGCACCGCCAGCTTCTCGGGGTCATAGAGATCGGCAAAACGGAACCCGGGGATGCCCAGCGCGAAATTTCTCTCGGCGCTGGCCGGCACGGCCCCGAGGCCGGCGGCGAAGCTGACACTGTTCAAGAGCAGGGCTCCCTAGATGCGGACGTTGCAGAACTCCTGATAATCGATGAGCTCGATGTTCTCAGGTTTGATGCCTTCGCCGCAGGTGGGGCAGGTCGGATCTTTTTTCAGCTTGAGTTCGCGGAACTTCAGCCCCAAGGCGTCGTACATCAGCAGGCGGCCGGACATCGTTTTGCCGATGCCCAGCACCAGCTTGATGGCCTCGTTCGCTTGCAGCGGGCCGATGACACCGCACAGGACTCCCAGAACGCCCGCCTCCTGGCACGACGGCGCCATGTCTGGCGGCGGCGGCGACGGGTAGAGGCAGCGATAGCAGCCCTCGCCCGGGATGAACGTGGTCAGCTGCCCTTCGAAGCGGTAGATGCTGGCGTGAATCACCGGCTTGCCCAGCTTCAACGCCGCGTCGTTCAGCAGATACCGGGTCGGGAAGTTGTCGGCGCCGTCGACGATGACGTCGTAGTCGCCGATGATATCCATCACGTTCTCCGACGACAGTCGCGTCTGGTGCGCGCGCACCTTCACGTCGGGGTTGAGCTGGGCGATGGCCGCCTTGGCCGATTCCACCTTGGGCATCCCGACCCGCGCGGTCGAGTGCAGGATCTGCCGCTGCAAATTCGACGCGTCGACCACATCATCGTCGACAAACCCCAGCGTCCCGACGCCCGCCGCCGCGAGATACAGCCCCGACGGCGACCCCAGCCCGCCGGCGCCGAGGCACAGCACCTTCGACTTCAGCAGCTTGACCTGACCGGCTTCGCCGATCTCGGGCAACATCGTGTGGCGCGCGTAACGCAGCGTCTGCTCGGGCGTCATGATGAACGGTCGCTCGAACGGCAGTCCGGCCCGCTTCCAGCCCGAGAAGCCCCCCGCCATCGACTTGACGTTGGTGTAACCGAGCTCTTCCATCGACCGGGCCGCCAGCACCGACCGCGTCCCGCCGGCGCAGTAGAGGATGACCTCGGACGACCGCTCGGGGATCTGATCCTCGACGCGCAGCTCCAGGTAGCCGCGCGGGATCCAGCGCGCGCCGGGAATGAACCCCTCGGACCACTCATCCTTCTCGCGAATGTCGACCAGGATGGGGCCGGCACCGTTGCCGTCGCCCGCCTTCCCCTTCTGGGCCTCCACCACCTTGCGCACCGACTCCACGTCGGTCTCGCGGATGCGCGTCTTCAGGTCTTTCAGAATCTTTCCAAAGCTCATTTCATGGCTCCCGGTGCGGTCTTGGATGCTTTGCGGCCTGGTTTGTCACAGCAAGGCGGGCATTTTGTCGGCAACCACCGATTCGATCAAGCATCCCAGTATTCGTACGCCGGGGCCATGGATCAGCCCCGCCGACGCGGGCCGCCACCCATCCCGGTGGCTAGCCCGTTGCGCCGCCGGACCCGTGCGCTATAGTCCCTAGCCAAGGAGCCCATCGCCATGTCAGTCGCCCCTACCGAAAAACCACCCGAAGAGGAAGCCCCACCCATGGTTGGGTTGTCCGATAAAGCCGCGCAGAAGGTCCAGGAGATTCGCGGCGAGGAGAGCATCGAGGAAAACTACGCCCTGCGTCTAAAGGTGCAGGGAGGTGGCTGCTCGGGGTTCTCGTACGACCTCTACTTTGACCAGCCCCAGGAGACCGACCAGTCGTTTGACGTCAAGGGCGTCAAGGTGGTGTGCGACCAGATGAGCCTCATGTACCTCATGGGTACCGAGATCGACTACGTCGAGGGGCTCCATGGCGCCGGCTTCAAGTTCATCAATCCGAACGTGAAGTCGACCTGTGGGTGCGGAAGCTCCTTCAGCGTTTGACCGAAACGTCGATGTTTTGACCGAGGTCGCGCGCCCGGGCTGGTTCTTGGACGCGCTGGCTTCGAATTTTTCCAAGCGAAGGGGCTTCCCAGCACCTTCGCTTTTTGCTTTTGTGGGGCGGCCCCATGAACGTCTATGACTTGCTGACACGCGAGCTGGGAGCCGACCGCGTCCTGCGCGGTCCGGAGGAGCTCGAAATCTATGCGCAGGACGAATCGCATCGCGGCGTCTTCCCGCCCGACGCGGCCGTGCTCTGTCAGTCCAAGGCCGAGGTCGAGCTGGTGCTGCGCCTGGCCGCCGAGCACCGCGTCCCTGTCACGCCGCGCGGCGCCGGCAGCGGAATGACCGGCGGCGCGCTGGCTGTGCGCGGCGGCATTGTCCTTTCGACCGAGCGGATGAAAAAGATCACCATCGACGCCGACGATCGCATCGCCATCATCGAGCCGGGCGTGATCAATGCCGATCTGCAGGCGGCCGCGGAGGCCGAAGGGCTGTTCTACGCGCCCGATCCCGCCAGCCAAGGATTTTGTTCCATGGGCGGCAACGTCGCCGAGAACGCCGGCGGGCCGCGCGCCTACAAATACGGCGTCACCCGCGACTGGACGCTGGGCATGGACGTGACGCTGATGGGGGGCGAAAGCCTGCGAATCGGACGCCGCACCGTCAAAGGCGTCACCGGCTACGATCTCACGGCGCTATTTGTCGGTAGCGAGGGGACGTTCGGCGTCGCCACCGAGATCACGGTGCGGTTGATCGGCAAACCGACCGGCGTCGGAACGATGATCGCGGTGATGCCCGACAATGTTTCCAGCGGCAAGGCGGTCAGCGCCGTGATCAGAAGCGGGCAGCGGCCGCGCGCGATGGAGATCCTGGACCGCGTGGCCCTGGACCACGTCCGCTCGCGCGCGCCCTACACGTTCCCGGCCGACGCCGGGTCGATCGTCCTCCTCGAGGTCGACGGCGAGCCGGAGGCGATGGAGGCCGCGATCCTACGTTGCGGCGAGGTGTGTGAACAAGAGGGTGCGCGCGAGGTGATCATCGCGCGCGACGACGCCGACCGCGAGCGGTTGTGGAAGACGCGCCGGTTGTGCTCGGTGGCGCTGCGCGAAGCGCACGCGTTCAAGATCTCCGAGGACATCGTGGTTCCCCCCAGCGCGATCGCCGAGCTGATCCGGCGCGTCGAGGGGATCGGCGTGCGCAACGACCTGCTGATGGCCACGTTCGGCCACGCTGGCGACGGCAACCTGCACGTCAACGTGCTTACCGACGAGAACCACCTCGACACCGGCGTCGCCGCGCGCATCGAGACCGCCCTGGGCGAGATCTTCCGCGCCACGCTGGACCTCAAGGGGACGCTGTCGGGCGAGCACGGCATCGGCATCGCCAAGGCGCAATACATGGCCTGGGAGCAGTCGGCCGAGGTCATCAAGTGGCAACAGCGCCTCAAACGCATGTGGGATCCCGAGAATTTGTTGAATCCGGGCAAGATCTTCGTCGAGTGATCATCCCTCAGGGGAGATCTATGCCGAGGGTAGAACGACGACTCGGTGTGATGGTCGATGCGACGGCGACGCGGGGTTGAAGTCCCGATCGCCGTCCCATCAAACATTACCGGTCTGCGTTCAGCAGGACTTGTTGTAAACGACGTAATATACCGTCTGCGATCCGAAGGGGATGTTGAATCCCTTGATCCGGATTTGCCAGGTACCGGTCTGCAGCGCGCCGTCGACCTGCACGCGTTCGAACACCGACGGGATCCCCTGGGAAAATGCCATGATACCCCCCGAAGGGTTCTCTGCGCGTAGGTCGATATCCGTGTGAGAGCCATTCGAAGTCGGCCACCAGATGGCGGCCTTGAGGTTGCTTTCGCCCGCTCCGACCGTGACGGGGACGTATGCGATCTGCCCGTTCGTCAGCGTCACCTGCCCGATGGAGTAGCGGCTACAGGAGGGACCCGCCAGCTTGGTCCGCCCGGATCCGTTGGTGTCATTGGGCGACTCATTGCCGAACGCGATCATACCCGCGTAGATGTGCCCCGGACCGTGGGCAAGCCCATTATTGAGGAAATAACTCCTGAGCAACGAAGCGGTACCGGCTGCCATGGGTGCTGCGCAGCTGGTGCCGCCGTAGACGAACTGGCAACTGTCGCACGCGGCACCGCTCACGGTCTTCGCCGAGGCAGTCTCCACGCCGGTCGGCGTCCGCAAGTCCGGCTTGTGCCGGCCGTCGGGCGTGCCGCCGCTGCCGGCGTAGTTCGTCCCGGATACCAGGTCGTAACCCCCGATGCCCAGAACCTTGGTGGCGTTGGCGGGCGCACGTGTGGTGCTGCTGCTGAAGTTGCCGTTCGAAGCGAACACAGCGACCCCCATATCGAAGAGAGAGTTGGCGCCGGTCGAAATGCCCCCGCTCGGTGTCTCATCCACCTGGATCGTTGCTACTATCGCCCATTCGCTCCAGAGTACGACCTGATTATAAGCTCGCTGGACGGAGGGGCTGTCGGTCCCGCCGCTGTCTTGGGATATCTTCCAGCTGTCGATGTTCTGCTGCGCCGTAACACCGCGCCAGTTTCCCCCCAGGTTGACGGTCCCTGAGATGATCGCCGCGCTACTGGTGCCATGACCGTACGTGTCCGTGGTGCTGTACCCGGGCTGTGAGCCGTCGCGACACGTGGACCCGCCGCGGTAGCAGTCACTCTCGAGGGAGATGGGGGAAGGTACCGTCAGCATCACGTGGCTGCTGCGGACCCCCGTGTCGAGCAGACCGATCCATCCCGAGTTTCCGTTGTAGCCTGCGCTGACGAAGGGGTCCGCGCCGACCTTGGCGCGCGCCTGGATAGTGTCGTTCGCCGAGCTCCCGTCGGCGGGGGGCGGCTCTGCCTCACTGGAGGCAATTTCCTTGATGTCGCTCGCGGCAGACAGTGTGTCGACGAGCGCAGCCGGCAACCTGGCCGTCACCGTGGAGCCCAGCACGTGCTCGCCCAACACCTCGCCGCCAGACTTCCGGATTCGGTCGGACACGCGGCGAAGTGCTTCCCTGCGTGGCGCCGCCATGGCCTCGAATGCGGCCTGTCTTTCGGCGAGCTTGGCCACATTCGCCGGCGCATCGCGAGGTAGCGACTCGTCCAGACTCGGAAGCGGCGAGAACCGGTTTGCTTCTTCGACCGCCACTGACAACTCCACAATCTCTCCTTTGCCCATCCTGTCGATCCGCGCGCGCAGTTTCGGCCGCACTTTGTCCTTCGGCAGGCCAAGGTTTGCGATCGGCCGTCCCGGGGGCTTGGGCATCTCACCCAGCCCCGCACCCGTTACCGGCACGATCGTTCGCACTCGGCGCGACCGGACGTGCCCTTGCGCGTCCGTCGCTATCTCCAGGCCGCCGTTGTCCTTTGCCTCCAGGCCGCCAACGGCCAGTTGCGGTTGCTCGAGCTCGTCGACTTGCGGGTCTAGCGATCCGCAACCGGCCATCAACAAACCTGCGACGCACTCCCACACACGAACCCTCTTATTTGTCATCCTCACCTCCGGTTATCCAGTTGTGTTGTGCGACTGTCGCAGCTCGCGACGGTCTTAGTTGCGGGCGACCATGGCACGACGATTTTGTAGGCACAAGAAAATTTCAGGAACCAGTAATTAACAATGTTAATTAACATGATAATTATCAGTGTAATTAACATTGTTAATTAACAGTCGTCGTCGACATTGGGGTCAGCGTGAAAATGTTGCAGCTGCGGCTTCGAGGCAGACAACCTGACTGGCTCCCCGGCGTGCTGAGTCCTCGTGGCTCGAGCTCAATGGATGGATGTAATTGATTAGAAACGATGGAGCCGACCCACGACTCGGAAGCGCCCCGTCCCTTGCCCGGTGAGCGTCTCGGGAGTATGGTAAAGACGATGCGATCGGAGATGCGAACGGCGGCTGTTGCGGTGATGCTCGCCATCGCGCTGGCCGCGCCGGCGTGCGGCAGCACCGCCAGCGGTCCCGCGGCGACTGGCGGCAGGGACGCTTCGGACGGGGTTGACTCGGCGTCGACCGGAGGCACGGCCAGCTGTCTGAAGAGCGACCGCGGCTCCGGCAACATCGACGTCCAGCTTGGAGCGGCGACGTACTGGCAGGCGGATCCGACACGGGTCAGCAACGTCACCATCTGGCTGCGAGGAGAAATGCAGGCTCCCGTCGCTGCTTGTGCGGGAATGGACGCTGCCGACGCGCGCTGTGTGGCGCGGGACACGACGCTGCAGGCGCGGCAGCAGGAGAATGCCCGCCAGATTACCTGTGCTCTCGATGGGCTGGGCTCGCGTCTCACGGTCATACCCGTCTGGTACGAAGTGCCGTTTCATTTGACGTCGGGACAACCGGTTCCGGTCCTGCTTGCCTTCAGGGTCGGGCTCGACTGGTCGCAAATCGAACGCGCGGCGACCAATCCGCTGGTGTCGAGGATCGACCCTTCACCGGGGGAGGCGGCGGTGGCTGGCTTCATCCCTCCGGTCCCTGCCGAGTGCCCCAGTTCCGGCGGACGGACGCCCGCGACGGACGCCAAACTGACTGACATCGCCTCCATCGAGGGTAAGGGCCGACAGCCGGTCGTCATCGAGACCGTCGACAAGGGCCTTTTGCCTGCGATGGTGGCATGCAACGACAGTGGGCCATGCGCGGCAGCCGTCAACTCCGAGTGGGAGAGGACCATCCTCAATACCCGGGAGATCACCTGTTTGAAGCGCCGCATGGATCAAGTGGTCGTCGGCTCGTCACCCGCCGTCCCTTACGGCAGCTTCTACGCGAATTCGAGCGTGCCGCCGCTTCCCCCCTTGGGCGTGCCAGCCACTACCCTCAAGGCCTTCGGCGCGGGACTAACCATCGACGAAGCGCGGCAACTGGCCGAGCACCCCTACGTGGAGCGGCTGTGGACCTCGTCCGCGATCGAGTTCCGGCAGCCCGTGGCGGGATGTCCGCCCGATCTAACCAGTCCCATTCCCATCACGGTGTGTCCGGCGGAACGAACCTCGATCGCGGGGAAGCTCAGCGAGTCTGCCCAGCTGAAGTTCTCGACCGCGGGGGCAACCGCCTTCGACGTCATGATCCTGGTGGCGGGGGGCGCGCAGCACTGTCCTCTGCCGGAGTGCTCGCAAGTCCCCTGTCCTGCCCGAGAGGCGGTACAGCGCAGGTGGGCGGCCGAGAACTTGGAGGCGCAGCGCTGCGTTCGCGCGCTCGTCGACAGCGTCGGGGGGACCAGCAACGTCGAAGTCTTCGCGATCACCAACGTGTTCGAGGCGACGCTGAATTGGGAGCAGATCCAGATCGTCGCCCAGCACCCACACGTCCTGCAAATCGATCCCAACGAGCCTACTCCTCCTCCTTGAGCCTGAGGCGACGACGCGTGTTCGTCACCAACGACGACGACATCAACAGGACGTACAGCGCCCGCCTCCGCCTGCTGTATCAATTTAATCGGAACCCTGGCGGTGGTCTGCATCATCGAAGACGTCGACGGACGATTTAACAATGTAGCTGGTGGTGTTCAGTTGCTTGCAGAACGATCGCGGACTGACAACGACAGTTGTCGGGGGCATCGCCAACCTGGCCGATCGTTTTCCTTCGGGTAGCCAGCAGCCGCCATGACCAGGGCGGCTTCCCTGCTTCGCAGCACGACCGTGGCGGTTGTGCTGCCGTCTTGTCGGGAAGCGGATGCGCTCGCCTGGTCACGTTGGATCCTGCCCTGGTGTCCGCTCGCAACGATAGGACGTGGAAGACGTGGAGCAGCCCACGACCGGTGCCACCGCCGGGCTCCGCGCCGGCGACACCAGCGGCGGTGGCCAAGACAGAACCCGCCGTGGCGGCAGGCGCCGTCGTTTTGATCCTATTCGGCGGATCAACCAGTCACGGTAACAACCGCCGTTACGGGGCGGCTGCGCGACGCAGATCACGCGACACGGCGGTGGCCCGTCGGGTGCGGCGGGGTGGATCGGCTCCGCGCGCCCGACTGGGCGTTCCGACGCGATTTGCGCATCTGACTGTCCGTTGTGGGCCGTTTGGTGGTTCACTACTGGCGGTCATTTCACAGGGGGACGCATGCGGATCTCGGGATGGTTTCGCCTTTGGGTCGTCGCCGCAGTCTGGCTCACGTCTTTCCACGTCGCCCAGGCGACGCCGCTGCGGCCGGCTGACGTCCCGACGCCCCTGCGGCCGTGGATACCGTGGGCGCTGCGCGGCCACGAGGCGCAGGCGTGCCCGACCTCGGGCTCCGACAGCACGCCGGCGTGCGCCTGGGCCGGCCGCCTGACGCTGCTGCTGGAGGGAAAGGGCGGGCGCTTTAGCCAGGACTGGCAGGTGCTGGCGCGCACGTTTGTCCCCCTGCCCGGCGACAGCGAGCACTGGCCCCTCGATGTCAAGGCCAACGGCAAGCCGGTCGCGGTGGTTGAAAACGACGGTGAGCCGTCGATCGAGCTGCCCGCGGGACGGCACGCGCTGACGGGCGCGTTCCAGTGGACCTCGCTGCCGGAATCAATTCCCGTCCCCACCGAGACCGGAATCGTCGCGGTGACGGTGAACGGTCGCCGGATCGCCTTTCCCGGGCGCACCGACGACGGTGAACTGTTCTTGCAGAAAGCGGCCGCGCCGGCCGAAACCGACAGCTTGCAGATCGCCGTGCACCGCAAGCTGACGGACGCGGTGCCGGTGCTGCTGACGACACGGATCTCGCTGGAGATAGCCGGCAAGGCGCGGGAGGTGACGCTGGGCAAGAGCCTGCCGGCCGGTTTCGTTCCTCACGCCCTGGAGAGTCCGCTGCCGGCGCGTATCGAGGCGGACGGGCGGCTGCGCGTTCAGGTCAGGCCCGGGAGCTGGGTGCTGACGGTAACAGCGCGCAGCGCGACCGACGGACCGGCGCCGCCCGCCAAGGTGGTGCGGCCGGTGCCGGATGGCCCCTGGAAGGCGGGCGAGGAGGTCTGGGTGTTCGAGGCGGCGGCGGATTTGCGCGTGGTCACCGTCGAGGGGGTGCCCTCGATTGACCCACAGCAGACAACCTTGCCCGACGCGTGGAAGAGATTGCCGGCCTACGTGATGGCGCCGGGCGCGACCCTGACGCTGGCCGAACGGCGCCGCGGTGACGCCGACCCGGCGCCCGATCAGCTGACGCTGACGCGGAAGCTGTGGCTGGATTTCGACGGCGGCGGCTATACCGCGGAAGACCGGATCAACGGCACCTTCCGGCGCAGCTGGCGCCTCGGCATGGGACCGTCGGAGAAGCTGGGGCGCGTGACCATCAGCGGCGTCGACCAGTTCATCACGCGGCTGCCCAATGGCGCGGGTGGCGACGGCGTCGAGATCCGGCAAGGGAACGCCAACGTCGTCGCCGCCAGCCGCATCCAGGGCGCCGACCGGGACTTCCCGATCGCTGGCTGGAACCACGACTTCCAGTCGGTGAACGCATCGCTGGCGTTGCCGCCGGGCTGGCAACTCTTGCACGCTACGGGCGTCGACGGCGTCAGCCAGACCTGGCTGCGGGAATGGACGCTGCTGGAGCTGTTCCTGGTTCTGGTGTGCGCGCTGGCGGCAGCCAAGCTGTTCGGGCCGCGCGCGGGCGTGTTGACGTTGCTGGCGCTGGGCCTCACCGTGACCCAGCCCGATGCGCCGCAGTGGTTGTGGCTGGCGGTGCTGATCGGCGAGGCGCTGGTCCGGGCGCTGGGACGCGGGAAGCTGGGCAAGCTGGCGGAGCTGGCGCAGCTGGGGGCCTGGCTGGCGTTGGTTCTGGTGGCGCTGCCGTTCGCTGTCCAGGAATTGCGCATTGGCCTCTTTCCCGCGCAGGCGGACCCGAACAACGAACGGGATCGGGACCGGTACGTGGAGGAAGTCCCGGAAGCGCAGCGGCCTCGCGCAGCGGCGCTCACCGAAAAGCATAGGGGGGAGCGCCAGGAAGAAGCGGCAACGAGATCCGATGCCGAACGCCGGGCGAAGCTGGAGGAAACCGTCAGAGCGTCCGGCATGCTGAACCTACTGGGCAAGGGTGATTCGGGGAACATCGCGGATGCATTTGAAGGCGTCGGCGGAATCGGAGTCGCCAGCGGCAGCGGCTCCGAGCTACGCGGAATCGCCGGTGGTGGCAGCGGCAGCGGGGTGGGGGCCATGCGTGGGGCAGCAGGAATCGGCGGCGCGAAATACGGCGCGCAGGTCAAGACCAAGGCAGCCACGGCGCCACCGCCCGCCAAATCGGCGCAGAACCTCGAGAGCTACGATCCGTCGGTGATTGTCCAGACCGGACCGGGCGTGCCGCGCTGGTCGTGGCGGATGATATCGCTCACCTGGAACGGTCCGGTCGACCGCACGCAACGGCTGTCACTGTGGTTGGTCTCGCCGGCGATGGGGGCGATCCTGGCGATCCTGCGCGTCGGTTTGCTGGCGGCGCTGGCCTTGCTGCTACTGCGGCAGACGCGCGGCATCTTCCGTAGCTTCTTCAACGCCCGGACCACCACCGCCGTCGTGGTTCTGTTGTTGCTGTCGATGCCGATGGCCTCCCCGGCAATGGCGCAAGGATTTCCGTCGGACGAGCTGATCGAGCAGCTGCGCGAAGGGCTGCTGGAGAAACCAGCGTGCGGGGGCAACTGCGCGACCGTGGGGCGGCTGTCACTTGAGGCCGCACCGGACCGCCTGCGGATTCGCCTGGAGGTCAGTGCCGCGGCGACTGTTTCGGTGGCGCTGCCTGGGCATCGCGAGCACTGGGTCCCGACCGACGTGCTGGTCGACGGAAAAACCGCGCCGCAGCTGCGTGGTAGCAACAACGGCACATTGTGGTTGAGCGTGACCGCCGGCAGCCACCAGGTCGTGCTGGAGGGCCCCCTGCCGCCGCGCGAGGTGGTGCAGCTGCCGCTGCCGCAAAAGCCGCACGTGGTGGCCTCGACGCTGCACGGCTGGAAGCTGGCCGGCGTGGGCGAGGACGGCACCATCGCCGACACCCTGCAGCTGTCGCGCGAAGCCCAGCGCAGCGCGGGCGGCGAAGAAAAACGCGACGGCACCGCGGCCCTGGCGGCGAAGAGCTTGCCCCCGTTCGTCACCGTTGAACGCACGCTCCACCTTGGGCTCAAGTGGCAAACGCACACGCGGGTCGTGCGCGCGACGCCAACCGGATCGGCGGCGCTGCTGAACGTCCCGCTTCTGCCCGGCGAGTCACCCCTCGGCGAGGGTCTGCGCATCGCCCAGGGCAACGTCCAGGTGGCCATGGAACCGGACGCCACCCTTGTCGAGTGGACGTCGACGCTGGAGCAGCGCCCGACGCTGGTGCTGCGGGCGGCGCGCTCGCCGTCGTTCAGCGAGGTGTGGCGCCTGGATCTGGGCCCTCTGTGGCACGCCGAGGTGACCGGCATCCCGCCCATCCACCGGGAGGACAGCGGCGATCGCACACCCGAGTGGCGTCCCTGGCCGGGAGAGACGGTGACCCTGGCCATCACGCGCCCCAGCGGCACGGAGGGACAGTCGCTGACCATCGAGAATGCCGGCATCGCGCTGGAACCGGGCGCGCGCAGCACCAAGACCGTCGCCACGCTGGAGCTTCGGTCCAGTCGCGGCGGCCAGCACGTGATCACCCTGCCGCCGGGCGCGACGCTGGAGGCGCTGTCGGTCGCCGGCAGCCAGCAGCCGCTGCGCCAGGATGGCGCCCGCGTGACCATCCCGCTCAAGCCGGGCCATCAGGGCGCCACGCTGACCTATCGCGATCCGGTCGGTCTCGGCGTCGTGTTCAGCACGCGCGCGCCCAATTTCGGCGCACCGGCCGCCAACGTCGATACCGAGGTTCGCCTGCCGAACGACCGCTGGATCTTGCTGGTCGGCGGCCCGCCTCTCGGCCCGTCGGTGCTGTTCTGGAGCCAGCTCATCGTGTTGCTGTTGGTGGCGGTGGTGCTGGGTCGTTCGCCGCACCTGCCGCTGCGTACCCACCACTGGGTTCTGCTGGGCCTGGGGCTGTCACAAATTCCGGTCCCGGCGGCCGCCATCGTGGCCGGCTACTTCGTGGCCATGGACCTGCGACGGCGACGCGCCGACCTGACCAGTAAATGGCTCTTCGATCTGCGCCAGCTGGGACTGGTGATCTGGACCATGGTTGCCGCCACGATTCTCTTCATCACGGTACGTGAGGGGCTGCTGGCCACGCCCGACATGCACATCGCCGGCAACGGCTCGGGCCGCACGCTGCTGCGCTGGTACAGCGACCGCACGGGAGCTATTCCGCCGACGGCATGGGTGCTGTCGGTGCCGTTGCTGGTCTATCGCCTGGCGATGCTGGCGTGGGCGTTGTGGTTGGCGGTCGCGCTGATCCGCTGGTCGCGCTGGGCGTGGTCATCCTTCTCGACCGAAGGGCTCTGGCAGAGGCTCCGAAAACCGAAAGCGCCTGCGCCGATCACTTCACCGTGATCCCGTCCTCCGCCTTGAGGCGATCGATCTTCGACTGGCACTGCGACTTGATGTTGGCGCGCATCGACGGGCTTTCGTCCTCCACCGACTCTTGCCAGATCCCCTTGTAGCTGGCGCAGGGCATGCCGCCGGGGTCGCGGCCGCAGAAGTGGTCGCGGACGCGTTCGCACGGGTTGCGGCGGCTGTCCAGCATCACCAGCACCAGCCAGACCAGGCCCGCCATCGCCGCCCCCAGCGCGACCGCCTTCATCACGCGAAAGCGCCTGTGATACTGGTGAACGTCGATCGCGGCCGCCTCGCGGCGAATCTGTTCCAGCTCTTCGGGCGTCTCATCCATCGGCGCGGCCTTCCTCTCGCGGCCGCGATGTTATAACGCCGCACATGCCAAGAGGGTTAGCCAGGGTCATCACCAAGGCCACGCGCAAGCCGCGCCGGGGGCGGTGGCCACCCGACCCGACCCGCGTGCGGTCGATCCTGGACGGGCTGGAGGAGCTCTACCCCGACGTCGACTGCGAACTGGACCGCGAGACGCCGTTCCAGCTGCTGTGCGCGACCATCCTGTCGGCCCAGACCACCGACGAACGCGTGAACAAGGTGACACCGGAGTTGTTCCGCCGCTTCCCCGACGCTGCCGCCATGGCCAAGGCCAGGCTGCCGGTGCTGGAGAACATCGTCCGCTCCACCGGCTTCTTCCGCCAGAAGGCCAAGAGCCTGAAGGGCACCGCGCAAGGTTTGCTGGAGCTCTTCGGTGGCGAGGTTCCGAAGACCATCGCCACCCTGACCAGCCTGCCGGGTGTCGCGCGAAAGACGGCCAGCGTCGTTCTGGGGACAGCCTACGGCATCGCCGAGGGGGTCGTCGTCGACACCCACGTCCAGCGCCTCAGCATGCGGCTCGGCCTCACCCGCTCCAGCGACGTCAAGAACATCGAGCAGGATCTGATGAAGGTGGTCCCGCAGGATCGCTGGATCCGCTTCTCCCACCAGATCATCTGGCACGGCCGCCGCGTCTGCTTCGCCCGCAAGCCCAACTGCGCGGGCTGTTCGCTCGCGCCCTTCTGCCCCAGCGCCGGTCTCGAAGGCTAGGCGTCGCGGAAGTAAACCTCGTCGTAGGCGCAGGTCGCGTCCTTTTCCATCGGCTGCGGGTAGTCGACCAGGTGGCCTTGGTAGTTTCGCAGCGTCCATTTGTCGGCGCCGCGGGCGACGACGTAGTCGGGACCGATGTTCACCTTTCCCATGCCGCCCGGCGTGTCGATGACCAGGTGGGGGACCGCCAGTCCCGAGATGTGGCCGCGCAGCTGCTGCATGATCTCGACCCCGGTCTCGACCGACGTGCGCAGGTGTGACGTGCCGGCGGCGACATCGCCCTGAAACAGGTAGTAGGGGCGCACCCGACAGCGCAGCAGCTCGGTGAACAGCTTGCGGATCACGCGCGCCGACGAGTTCACCCCGCGCAGCAAGACGGTCTGGTTGCCAAGAGGAATTCCGGCGTCTGCCAGCCGCTCGCAGGCCGCGCGCGCCAGCGGCGTCAGTTCCTTGGGGTGATTGAAGTGCGTGTTGATGAACAGCGGATGGTAACGGCGCAACATCGTGCACAGCTCGTCGTCGACCCGCATGGGCAACACGACCGGCACCCGCGTGCCGATTCGCACGATCTCGACGTGGGGAATCGACCGCACCGCCGCGATGATCTCCTCCAGGCGGTTGGTGGAAAGCGTCAGCGGATCACCCCCCGAGATCAGGACGTCGCGGATGGCCGGCGTCTTTCGGATGTAGTCGATGGCCACCGCCAGATCCGCGCGCGAGATGGGCGACTCCTCCTGTCCCACCAGCCGCCGCCGATTGCAGTGTCGGCAGTAGATCGCGCAGCGATCCAGGGCCAGCAGCAGGCAGCGGTCCGGGTAACGGTGGAAAATTCCGGTCGCCGGTGAATGCGCGTCCTCGCCCAGCGGGTCGACCAGGTCGCCGGGTTCATTGACCAGCTCGCGCCCGCGCGGAATGACCTGCATCCGCACCGGACACTCCGTGTGCTGGCGATCGATCAACGAAAAGTAGTAGGGCGTCACCGCCACGCGAAAGTGACCGGGCGCCGCGTCCAGACCGGCTTCCTCCTCGGGTGTCAGCGACAGCCGCGCCGCGATCTCGTCCTTGGTGGTGATGCGGTGTCGTAGCTGCCAGCGCCAGTCGGCGAAATCATCGCCCGCTGCCTCTACAAGGGGGGAGGGCGACGGCGGTGGCGGCGCCGAGACAGGCTCACAAATGACGGGAAGCGCGATCGTCATGCGCCCCTTTCTACCACCGGCGCCAGCGCCAATCATGCGCGGGTACGCTCAGGCGTCGTCGCCGGCCTCGGCGCCCTCCCCGTCCGCGTCTCCCTCCGCGTCACCGCCGCCACTGACCTCGAGGGGCGCGTCGACGGCCTCGTCGACGCCGCCGCCGGCATCCAGGCCGCCATCCGCTTCACCATCGACGCCACCGTCGACGCCACCATCGGCACCGGCATCAACGGGCTCGCCGGCGTCCTCCCCGGCGTCGGCGCCCGCATCCACGTCGCCGCCGTCGGGGGGGGGCGGCATCTCGCTACGCAGGCTCACCGTCAGATCGTTTCGCTCGCCGACGATGATGGAAGCCAGGCTGCCCGATCCAGTGGCGATCACCGCGTTCGACAGGTCGCGCGCGTTGACGACCAGATTCAGCATCCCCTTGCGCGACCGATCCATCTCGATGGTGAAGTCAGTCGGCAGCGTGATGGGCAGCTCCGGCGTCCCCGGAACAAAAATCTCGGTGCTGAGCGCCCCGGCCCGCACCTTTACGGCCAGCTGAAAGATGCCGGTGGTTGTTCCGGTGACCCTGACGAACACGATGGTCTTGGAGTTGGAACAACCGGCGATCTGGCCCGCGAGGACCAGCGACACAATCCAGGCGAGGCGAATGGGGCGCAGCATGGGTTCACCCTAAAATATGTAGTTTCCGAGGTGACTCGACGGGATCTCGGTCTTGCTGGGATTCAGGATGAAGTAG
>DASRQT010000543.1:0-2739 GCA_035696485.1 Polyangia bacterium
CACCAGGTGGCGCGGGCTCTGTTGACGGGATTCACCACGGCCCCGGCCCGCCCCGACGAACCGTGGCTGCACGAGAGCTTGCTTCACAGCATCAGCGTCATCTTCTGGGGCTTTCTGATCTCGTCGCTCTTGGGGCTGCCACTTGGGATCCTGTGTGGCGCGCTGCCGGCGCTGGCGCGGCTGCATGAACCGTTCATCGAATTCTTTCGTTACCTGCCGGCGCCGGCGTTCGGGGCGCTGGCTGTGGCGGTGCTGGGGATCAACGACGCGCCGAAGATCGCCATCATCTTCATCGGGACGTTCTTCCAGCAAGTCCTGGTCGTCGCCAACACCACGCGGCGGCTTGACCCCGCGCTGCTGGAGGCGGCGCAGACGCTGGGGGCGACCCGGTGGCAGCTGTTGCGGCGGGTGGTGGTGCCGGGGATCGTCACCGACCTTTACGCCGATATGCGCGTTCTGCTGGGCTGGGCCTGGACGTACCTCATCGTCGCCGAGCTGATCGGCGTCAGCTCCGGCATCACCTTCTTCATCAACCAGCAGGCCAAGTACCGCGCCTACGACAAGGTGTTCGCGTCGATCATCTTGATCGGTCTGATCGGATTTTCCACCGACGTGGTGCTGGCCGGGATCGGCCGCCAGATCTTCGCCTGGCAGCGCACCGCCAAATCCGGATGGCTGTCGCAGGGGCTGCAGCGACTACGGCGGCGGCGCCGAGCCGACGTCCAGCCTGTCGCCGAGACCGAAAAAGAGCAACCGCTGGCAGCGGGTCAGGCCATCACATGATAGTCACCGCCCAGGGCGCGCACACCGAACCGGCCGCCCCGCTCCAGCTTCCGTCCTACACGGCACAGTCGCCCGAGGTCGCCGAACGGTTTCGCCGCCTCAAGGAACGCCCGGTCATCCTGGAGGTGCGCGATCTGGTGAAGGACTTCCACACCCAGAACGGCGCCGTCACACGCGCCCTCGACCGGGTCAGCTTCCGCGCGCACCGCCGCGAGATCATGTGCGTGATCGGACCTTCGGGTTGTGGCAAGTCGACGCTGGCGCGCCTGCTGGCGGGGCTCGAGGACGCGACCGCCGGGGCGGTGCTGCTGGACGGCAAACAGATCAGCGGCACCGGCTCCGACCGCGGCATGGTGTTCCAGGGCTACACGTTGTTCCCGTGGTTGACCGTGAAGAAGAACGTGATGTTCGGCCTGGAGCTGGCGAACCAGCTGTCGGCGGCTTCGATGGAGCAAGAGGCGCGCGACTGGATCAACCTGGTCGGGCTCGGGCGCTTTGCCGACGCCTACCCGCACCAGCTGTCGGGCGGGATGAAGCAGCGGGTGGCCATCGCCCGCGCGCTGGCGACCCGGCCGCGGATCTTGCTGATGGACGAACCGTTCGGCGCGCTGGACGCGCAGACGCGCGCGCAGATGCAGTCGTACCTGCTGCAGATCTGGAAGCAGGTCGACGTCACCATCATCTTCATCACCCACGATCTGGACGAGGCGGTCTATCTGGCCGACCGCATTTTGGTGCTGGACGCGCATCCGGGACGCGTGCGCGAACTGATGGAGGTGGCGGTGCCCCGGCCGCGAACGCGGGAGCAGTTCCTGTCGCCCACGTTCATGGCGGCGCGCCAGCACCTGCACCACCTGATTCACCCCCCCGGCGAAGAGCGTGTCGACGTGATTCCGGCCGCGCGCATGACCATGGTAGGAGACGACGTCGAATGACAGAGACACTGCGCGGTGGCGGCAGCTGGTCGCGGCGGATGCGCCGCGGACAATCGTTGCGGATCACGGACATTACCGGCAAGGGCGCGGTGGCGGCGCTGTTCTACAACGCCGACGCGCCGCTGGAACGGTACAACATGGCGGACACGCTGAAGGCGCAGTACACCGCCTTCCTGACCGCCGGGCGCGTGCTGTATTCGGACATGGGCCGCATCCTGGCGTCCATTGTCGAGGATACCTGTGGCTGGCACGACACGCTCTCGGGCTGCGGCAACGCGGCGACCACACGCGCGCGCTACGGCGAGGGGCGCTATCAGGAGCTGCGCAACGACTTCTATCGCAACACGCGCGACAACTTCCTGGTCGAGCTCGGGAAGCATGGCCTCGGCAAGAAGGACATCGTCCCCAACGTGAACTTCTTCGTGCGGGTCCGCGTCGACGACAGCGGGCGGCTGGTCTGGGCGCGGACATCCGCCCCGGCGGCGGCCGGCGCGCACGTCGATCTCCGGTTCGAGATGAACACGCTGGTGGTGCTGTCCAACACGCCGCACCCGCTGGACCCGGCGCCATCGTACAAGCCTCCGTCGGTCGAGTTGAGCCTGGGGGAAGCGCGCGCGCCGGGACCGGATGATCCCTGCCGCGTGTCGCGTCCCGAGAACGGCCGCGGATTCACCCTGACCGAGGCGTACCTGCGCGAGATGATGCCGTGAGCGCCTTCGCCTCCACCGAGAGCGCGCTGTCGCCGGAGCGCGCGAGCTTCGACGAGATCGTGCCGGCGGGACGCGGCTTCTCGCGCGAGCTGCGGCGCGGGCAGATCTTCCGCATCGTCGATCTCGAGGGCAACCAGGCGGTCGACACGCTGTTTTATAACGCGCGCGATCCGCAAGAGAGGTACAGCGCCAGTGACACCATCCGCGAGCAGGGGAACATCTACTTGACCACGGGAACACGCCTGCTGTCCGGCGAGGGACGCACGTTGCTGACCATCGTCGCCGACACCTGCGGCCGCCACGACACGCTG
>DASRQT010000544.1:0-4695 GCA_035696485.1 Polyangia bacterium
CGCGCCGTCCACGATGGTGTGGTGGACTATGTGCAGCGCGGCCCCAACCCCGACCATGGTGGCCGATTCGTGCGCCTTTCGCACCGCAATGGGACGGTGTTCACGCAGTACTTCCATCTGGCCGCGATCCCGCGCGGACTCGAGCGCGGCGTGCGCGTCAAGAGCGGGGACGTCGTCGGCCTGCTGGGCGACAGCGGCGTTAAGGAGTCGGCGCCCCACCTTCACTTCACGATCTCGGTGCGCCCGTCAAAGGACGGATACGAAAAATATGTCGACCCGGAACCGCTCATCGCGCTGTGGCCGCTGCGCGTTCCCCTCGAGGGAAGCGAGATCGGTCTGGTGACAACCGTGGCGCAGGCGGGGGTTCCGCTGGGGTCGGCGCCATCCCGTGCTGGCGACAAGCGTCGGCTCGCCAAGCTGAAACGCGGCGCCGAGGAGTCCGGCAAGGGTGACGGCAAGGCCGGGAGCGCATCGGGCAAGACGAAGGCAATCCCGGATGATGGCGAATCGGCCTCGGAGTCCGAAACCTCCGAGGACGTGCCCGATGAATAGCGCGGTGATGCGTGGCTGACGGCTGTTTCTTTTGCGGCGGCGCCGTGGCCGAGAAGAACCGGCTGGTGCTGGTGCGCGGCAAGATCCAGGAGGCGCACTGCTCCGAATCCTGTCTGCAGGAGAACCTGCGCAAGCGAAGAATCGCGCGCGCCGCCGCACGACGGCGCTGGCTGCTGGGCACGTTGACCGTGGTCGTGCTGCTGGCCGGCACCACCACCTTGTGGCATCGCTTTCGCGCGCCGCCACGCCAGGCCATCGGTTCCTGGGCGCCCGATCCCCTGCCGCCCGACGCCCCACCACCGGGACCGCCGGCGCTGGGGCCGGCCTGGCCTCCCACGGATGAAGACTGGATCCAGGCGTTCGCCACATCGACATGGGTCTATCCGCTGCCGGGACCTGCGCGCCGCGTGCCGATCACCGACCGTCGCATCTTCGGCATCGAGCCGCCCAAGAGTCATCCGCCGCAATGCCGCAAGGAAGGTCGCTGCGGCGTCGATCTCGGCGGCGAGCTGTGGGGCGAGCACGTCTACGCCGCCCACGACGGCGTCATCGATCGCGTCCAGAGCGCCGGCAACGACGAGCGCGGAGGCCTGTTCGTGCGTCTGTCGCATTTTGGCGGCATGGTCTTCACGCAGTACTTTCACCTGGCCGCGATTCCGCGCGGCCTGACCCGGGGCGTTCACGTCAAGGCCGGAGACCTCATCGGCCTGCTCGGCGACTCCGGCGTCGAGACCGGGCGCCGGCACCTGCACTTCGCCCTGTCCGTCCGCCCTTCCAGCGATTTCTCCGAGGTCTACTGGGATCCCGCGCCGTGGATGCTGGGATGGCCACTGCGCCTTCCCACCCACGGCACCGTCGCGGGTCTTACCGCGGGCGTCAACCAGGATGCGACCATGCCGCGGCGGCGGCACGGCAAGTAGCGCACGCCGCCGCTATGGCGCGATCTCGACGTAGTTGATGCGCGTGGATTTGTCGGCAGCGCCATCCTGGTTGATGGTCAAGCGACCGTCTGACACTGTCACTACTTTCGTTGCCGAGAGAAACTGGTTGACCCCCAGCGCGACGCCGTTCCAGTAGTTGATCCCTTCGACGTTGAGCGTGTGCGTGGAGGCGAACGACGGGTCGCCGACGCTGGCCAGCACGTTGTAAGTGCCGTTCGGGACCGCGATCTCCCAGACGCCCCCCGCGTGGAAGTGGCAGAGGGTATCCAGGCGCTGATCGGCGTGGACGTTGCGGTCGCGGGTGACGTCGGTGTGGCTGAGGTTCCAGCCATAGTTGAGGCCGTTACGCGCAGCAAAGATGTCGCCGGTGTCGGGGACATAGCCCGCCGGTATCGGGGCGCCTGCCAGCTGGAAGTTGATCTTGATCGGGAACGTCACCATCGCAGCGGCGTACGTCGCGGTGAAGGTGGTGCTGGCCGTGGGCGTGACGATGTTGTGAGTCGCGGCGCCCGCGTCGGACCATGCCGAGAACGTGTATGACGTCCCGCCGGAGCTCTGCGCCGCCGCCCCCAGCGTCCGGATCATGCCAACGACGCTGGGTATGGAGGCGGGCGTCGTGACCGGAGTTCCGTCCAGCGTCGCCTGCAGGCCGGCCGGGCTGGTCTGCAACGTGATGTTGGCTGTGCGCGGCTTGATGTCGACGAAGGTGTCGTGCGCGGGATCGGCGTCGCTGTTGGTCACGCCCGACGAATCGGTGACCGTGAGGATGATGCGAAACCAGACGTTCACCGAGGTTTCGCCCATGTTGGGGACGGTGAACGCGCCGCCGTTGGCGCCGTTGATTGGCCCCATGAAGGGATGGAAGTGCTGGGTCTGCGGCGTGTCCGCGTGATAAAAACGGATCGTCCAGCTGTAGGCGCTGGCGGGTAGCGTGCCGTCCTCTTGATCGGTCGCTGTCGCCGCGTAGTTGATGGTCTGGCTGGCGCTGTAGAGGCTGTCGTTCACCGGCGCCGTGATCGTGGCGACGGGGGCGCGCCCGGGCACGGTCAGCGTCGCGGTGCTGCTGGTGACGGTGCCGCTGCCGTTCCCGACCGTGACCTTGAACTGCGCGCCACTGTCGCTGGTCTGGACGTTGGCCAGCGTCAGGTCGTGGCTGGTGGCGTCCGCGATGTTGACGCCGTTGCGCTGCCACTGGTACGTCAGCGTCCCCGGGCCCGACGCCGAGACCGAGAACCCCGCTGTCTGGCCGATGCCGGCGCGCAGGTTCGCGGGCTGCACGTTGATGGTTGGAAGGTTGTTGCTGGACGACGACCGGACGCGCCCCACCCGGCCGTTGCCGCGATTGAGGTAGTACAGCGCGCCGTCGGCGCCGACCTTGAGGTCGGTGATGCTCGACCCTCCGGTCGCGAAATCGCTCACGGCGTTGGACGTGTTCATCCGGCGGATCCAGTTGCTGCAAAAGTCGGCGAAGAAGTAATGGCCGACCCAGCCCGCGAACTGCACCGTGGGCGGGTTGTAAAAGGCACCGCCGGTGATGGCACACCCCTGGCTGTGCTGGTAGCTGAAGATGGGTGCGGTGTCGCCGGCCACGTTGCCGTTCGGCCCTTCGGCGTGCGGCCAGCCGTAGTTGGCGGCGCGCATGCCGACGTTGATCTCCTCCCAGGTGTTTTCGCCGACGTCGTTGATGTGGATCTTGCCAGTGCCGGGCTGGACGGAGAAGGTGAAGGGGTTGCGCAGCCCCATCGCCCAGATGGCTCGGTTGGCGCCGCTGGCCTGGTTGAAGAAGGGGTTGTCGTCGGGAATGCTACCGTCGCTGTTGATACGCAGCATCTTGCCCAGACGATTGCCCAGGGTCTGGGCATTGCTGCGATTCGCGTTCTCGCCGACGGCGATGTAGAGCTTGCCATCGCTGCCGAAGTGGATGGCGCCGCCGTTGTGATTGGTGGCGCTGGACAGCGGCTCCAGGTCCATCAGCACGATCTCGCTTCCCGAGACGGCCACGTCACCGTTGGCCGTGAAGCGACTGAGGCGATTGTGCACGCCGCCGCTCGGTGTCGTGTAGTAGACGTAGACGAACTTGTTCGACGCGAAGCTGGGATCGAACGCGATCCCCAGGAGGCCGCGTTCGCCGTTCGAATCAACCGTCACGGTCAGAAACGGCGTCGCCAGCAGCGCGCCGTTCTTGACGACGCGCAGGCGGCCGGTCTGCTCGGCCACGAACAGACGGCCGTCGGGCGCAAACTCCATCGCCGTCATGCCGGTCAGCCCGGTGGCGTAGACCTCGTCGATGAATCCGGCAGGGACCGTCAGTCCCCCCGCCTGCGTCGCGGTGCCTCCGTCTCCCGTAACGTCCGTGCAGGCCGCGGCCGCCACCATCAAAACGACCAGCGCGCTAAGAAATCCAACCGGTGCCGTGGCCAATCGCCGCTTCTCCATGGGATGTCCTTTCGCTCCGCGCGTGCGAGCCCGGAATCTAGGTATGGATGGGCGTGACGTCTAGAGCTTTGCCCGCGTCAACTTGCGGCGCTGGCGCGCGCTGTGCTCCGGCGTACCGTCGCCGCGATGAAAGCGCTGCGTCTAGCGGTACGGACCGAGGTCCGCGGCGGGCAGACCGCGGCTGGGACGCGCGAACAGATAGCCCTGACAAAGATCGCCGCCGATCTTGATCAGCGCGGCGCGCTCCTGTTCGGTCTCGATGCCCTCGGCGATCAGCAAGATTCCCAGATCCCGGCACAGCGCGATGATCGACTGGACCAGCTTCTGTTTCGTCGGGGACAGATCCAGACCGCGGATCAGCGACATGTCGACCTTCACCACCTCGGGCTCGAGCTGCGCGAAGCTGGTCAGCCCGGCGTACCCGGCGCCCAGATCGTCGACAGCGATGCCGTACCCCATGGCGCGCAGCTTACCGACGCGCGCGCTGACGTCCTTGATGCGCTCCAGCGGTGCGCGTTCGGTGATCTCCAGGACCACGCGGTCAGCGTGTTGTGACAGCGGTGACCCCGGGGCGAACAGCGATTCGTCGTCCAGCTCCAGCGCGTGGACGTTGACGAACACGCGCACGGAAGGCGGCACGTCGGTCATGGCCGATGCCACCTGATCGCGGATGGTGCGGCCCAGCTCCTGAAGGCGTCCCAGGCGCTCGGCCGCCTCGAACAGATCTTGCGGCGAACGCAGCGTCGGCTCTTCGTTGCGCACCAGC
>DASRQT010000545.1:0-23781 GCA_035696485.1 Polyangia bacterium
GCTGGCCGCCAGAGCCAGCGCCGTGATGCCCCAGTGCAGAAAAAATCGCGACATGGAGGAAATGTACCTCCTAAAAGCGCAGCTGGATCTCGTAGCGGCGGTTTTTCGCCTTCTTGGCCGGCGTGTCATCCGGCGTCACCAGCGGTCGCTCGGCCGCCATTCCGACCGAGACGATCTCGCTCTGCGGGATCCCGCGCGCCACCAGCTCCTTGACGATGACGGCGGCCCGCTTACCTGACAGCTCCTTGTTGTGCTCGGGCTTGCCGCTGGAGTCGGTGTGGCCGGAGACCTCGAACTTGTAGCTGGTCACGCCGGCCAGGTTGAGACGCTTCTTGGTCTCGACCAGGGCGTTGGTCAGATTCTTCAGCTTGGTGTCACAACCCGGCATCAGCTGGTCGCTGTCGGTCTTGAAGCTGCACTGGTTCTTGCGGCCCTCCGCCAGCAGCTTGGCGTTGACCTCCTTGACCACCTTGTCGCGCGCCCCGGTCGCCGCCCCGCCGGCCGCCTTCTTCGTCAGATCTCCGAGATCGATGGCGTGCGCCGCCGGAACCACCAGCGCGACCGCCATCCCGATGCCCAGAGCCATTGCCACCATCAATGTCGGACTGTGTTTTTTCATGATGGACGGGACCATAGCCACGACCGGGTCCACAGGCAACGGACCTTGCGGTAGTGTGCGTAGGCGAAGGAGAAGTCATGACCGTGGACTCCGTGACCGAGCAGCCGGGAATTTTTCGTCAAGTGGTAAGCGTCGGCGCGCACACGCTGTACGCGGACGTCGCCCACGCGCTGGGTGGTCAAGACTCGGCGCCCGGGGCGCACGAATATTTCGACCTGTCGCTGGCGGCGTGCAAGACGCTGACCGCGCACATCTACGCCCGGAAGCACAAGATCGCGCTTGAACGGATCGAGGCCCACATCGAACGAGATTCCACGCGCGAGCGCGAGGGGATCTACGTGCTGCACGTGCGGCTGGCGTACTTCGGACCTCTGTCCGACGAAGAAAAACAGCAGATCCACGACGCCCTTGTCCGTTGCCCGATTCACAAGCTGATGACCACCGCGACCATCACGATCGACACGGCGCCGCTGGGAGCCCCTTGACGCAGGGCTGATCGTTAGTTCAGTATAGGTCCTTCAGCATGGTGACGGGGGGGCCAGCGCGTGCGACCAAAACACAAAGCCGTAGCGACGCAGTGTGGGCGCGCCAGGCGGGACGACGGGCTGACATCCTGGTGGAGCCTGGTCACCTGTGAGGACTGCCTGCGCGATCGCCCCCTGCCCGTTCGCCAGGACCACATCTGGAGATGCGCAGACGTCAGCTGCAACGCCGTGCTCGGCGCCGGCGACTGCCGCCTGTGCATTCGCTGCCGCGCGCACTGCCTGCCGTCCGCCCCGGGTGATGAAACCGCGCATCTGGCACACGCCCAGTCCCTGCCCCCCATGACGACCCACCGGAGGAGACGATGACCAGTCGCTGGAACAGGAATACAACCGCCCGCTCGTGTGTTGAGTCAGTTCGATATGTGGCTAGAGCGCGAGGGCCGGCCAAGTTGACGTTAGCCGGAATCATCCCCGGCGAGCGCTGGGTGGACGCCCGTGGCGTGATCCACGTCGTGACCTGGGTTCGAAAGATCGGCGTCGTCGGCTATAGACTCGCCACCCCTGCCACCACCGATCCCGCGGCCACGGACCATGTCATGGATGTCGTCCGTTTCGTCCGCACCTTCGCGCCCCTGTCTGAAACTTCGAACCGCGCCGCCTAGCAGATGTGACCACGATCGGGAGGAGGAATAGGTACTCAGCTGCCGGCGAAGACTCGCAGAATTCCTGGATGCTCATTAATGGCCTCACCGGTCGCGTGGGGTTGCCCGTCTTTCTTGCGCTGCTCACAATGGGCGTTTCTTGCGCCCGCACCTCGGCGCCTCCTCGCGCGAACGGCGGCGCTGGCGCTGGCGGCGGAGCCGGTGGCACCGGCGGCAGCGGCGGCACGGGCAGCGGCGGCGTCGGAGGACGTCTTGCGCCACCTCCCGAGGTGACCGAGAACCCCGCGACCTGCGTCGAGGCCGCGGCGTACAAGAGCTACGTCGGCTGCGAATTCTGGCCGACCGTGACGTACAACCCCGTCTACGAGGTGTTCGATTTCGCCGCCGTGGTCGCCAACCCTGGTGACAAGCCCGCAGAGATCACCGTCGCTCGCGGCGGACAGATGATCGCCACCGCGACCGTCGCACCGCACGGGCTGCAGAAGATCGTGCTGCCGTGGGTGAAGGAGCTCAAGGGCGCGTCGTTCAACGCCGCCACCGCCATGGGGCGCCCGATCGCGTCCGTGCGCGTGGATGGCGGCGCGTATCGTCTGACCAGCACCGTGCCGGTGACCGCATGGCAGTTCAACCCGCTGCAATATCGAAAACCGGCGGCGGTCTGTACATATCCACCGACGATTTCAAACAGCGACGGCATGAACTGCGAGTCGGTCGCCGCCGACGCCGCGTTGCTGATCCCGAGCGCGGCCATGACCGGGAACTACCGCGTGATCGGGATGACCACGATGTCGGATGGTTCGAGCTATCCGGACGCCCCCGGCGGATTCACGATCACGGGAACACAGAACGGCACCAAGGCGCGCGTTCAGCTGACCGGCGACCTGGCGACCGGCGCGGGCGTCGCCGGTGGCATGAAGGGCACCGTCGTCGAGTTCGCCCTCAACGCCGGCGACGTCATCCAGTTGCTGGGTAAACCAGCGGCGTTCGCCGGCCCGCCGCCGCACGCCGATCTCTCCGGGTCGGTCGTCAACGCCGACAAGCCGGTGCAGGTCATCGCGTACGTTCCGATCACCAATGTCCCCAGTCCACCCAAGTCGGGCGACTGCTGCGCCGACCACCTGGAAGAGCTGGTGTTGCCGGCCGAGGCGCTGGGCGCGCACTACATCGTCTCGCCGCCGTCGACCAACAAGGGCACCAATGTCGGCCACTACGTGACCTTCTACGGCAACCTGCCCGGCACGACGCTGACCTACCGCGGAACCATGCCGATGAACGCGCCGACCTCATTGAACCCCGGCGACATCGTCACCGTCGATGCCACCGCGGGTTTCGAGGTCACCGGTTCGCAAGCGTTCGCGCTGTCGTCAATCATGAAGCAGGGAAGGACGCAGAACGGCTGCGCCGGCGGCTCACCCGATCCGACCTGCTACGTCGGCGATCCCAGCATGTCGATTGCCGTCGCGGTCGAACAGTTCCGCAAGGAGTACGTCTTCCTGGCCCCCGACGACTACCCCGTGAGCTGGGCCGACGTGCTGGTCCCCACCGGCGCCACCGTCAAGCTGGACGGCGCCCCCCTGGCCGGAACCATTGAGGCGGCCTCCACCGGCTGGTCGGTGGTCCGCGTCCATCTCGGCGCCGGCAACAGCGGCGAACACAAACTGGAATCCGACCAACCCGTGGGCCTGCAGGTCATGGGCTACGGCCACGCCACCAGCTACTACTATCCCGGCGGCCTGAATCTGAAGATCATCTCGAAGCCGCCGATTGTCGAGTAAAGCCGTGGGCTGGTGGCGACGGAAATCAACCTGACGCTGACGGCGACCCGCGTGTCGATGGCGTTTTCCCGGTTGCTTGGTCGCTGTTGCGGCGGGCAATGAATTGCCGCGATCGTGAGCAATCATTTTCATCGACGACCCTCGTTCGACGGTGGTCTAGTAAGTACGATGAAGCCGAATGTAACCGCAAGGTCCTCCATGAAAACTGGTTTGGCAGCCATGGCAGCAGCGACGGCAACGGCGCTCCTTCTGTCCGTTCCTGCGCATGGCTACACCTACACGGGGCCGATTGTTGCTCGTACCAGTGGAGTAACTTGCCGCGCGACCGACGCGGCCGACAGCGGCAACACGATCATACGAAGTTCCGCCGGGGTCCAGCCGTGGGGCTCGGACCAGACATTGTTCTGTCCAATTATTCGCCGCAACGCCTCGCCGCAAGGGCAGTTTACGGGGGCGTTGGGGGGCGACACGGTCGTGAATCTCAGCGTCCTAGATGTCTACATCCAGCAGCAGAATCCCGTGTCGTTCTCCTGTAGGGCTTTTGGCACCATCCAGGAGACGGGAAGCCAGATAGTCTCAGCCCCGCGATTCACCTGCTCGACAAACTTGAACGGCGGCTGCACCTCCGCGGGCACGCCGTTCACCGGGTCGCCAAGCTTGCATTTCACGAACCCGTTCGGCCGAATAATAAATACGGAAGGAATGGTCAACATCGGCTTCAAATGCACCGTGCCCTCCCGGCAGTTCATTATTGGTTCCGTGGCGCAATTCCCGACCTGGTAGCCGCTTACAAAAGAGGAGAAACGCCATGACCAAGCGCAACGCTTTGTGCCTCAGCTTCTCGATCGGGGCCGCGATCGTGCTCGCCACGCCGACGAACGCTCTGGCGACGCACAACTCGTGGACCCTGGCCGACAACGGCCAGTACTGCCAGTTCCGAGACGGAGGGACCCTCGGTTTCACACGTTGGTACTGGGAGGGCTTCTATAACGGGTACCAGCCGGCCGGAATGTATGTCATCTGCCCTGTAAACCTGGGCGGGCAGTTCAACAGCCAGACGGGCAGCCCCGCGATCCAGGTTCACGCGACCGTGCCGTCGTTGAATTCGAACGTGTACTACTACGACGCCAGCCCGACCGACTCCGTCTGGTGCAAGGCCGAGGCGAGGAGCGCCACCCTGTCGCTGTACATGTCACAGACCGTGACCGGCGCCGGGGGAACCGGTTATGGAACGCTCACGTTGTCGAGCAGGACCGGGTGGGGTGGAACGTTGGGAAGCGCGACGATGAACGTCGCAATCCGGAGCTTTGGTTATCTATGCTTCCTCCCCAAGCCTGATCCCACGCTTGGAGCCTCCGGGATTCGCGGCTACCGCACCAACATCTGCGCCAACAACTCTCAGTGCTTCTAACTCGGCTCATCACGGGAGAAACGGTATGCGCTACGTAAAGATTGCGGTCACCATCGTTGTTCTTTCATCTGCTAGCCGGGCTATGGCGCTGACGTCGGCCACCGTTCAGGTGAATGGGATCGAGTGCGTCCCGGTGTGGGGTCCTACCGCCTCGCTGACGTATTCAGAGAACGGCATCACCAACGTCAGCAGCGAGGAATATATCGACGTGTTCTGCCCGCTCACGCGCGCAGCCGCGGACTCCGACACTTCTCTCGGCTTTAAGCCGACCTTCACCGGGATCTGGATCTATCCCAAGGGCGCCTCTTATATTGGATGCTCGTTGGTGTCGAGCAACGGCTCGGACATGTCGCCCCAATACGACAGCAACACATTTTCCGTCGACACGAGTAGTTTTTCCGGGACGCGCATGAAGATGGACAGCAACTCGTTCATCCCCATCTACGGCTCTTACAGCGAGAATCTGTACTGCACGCTGGGGCCAAGCCAAGGAATCCTGGGTGTCGTCACGGTGCAGACGGCTCCCGACAATTCGCAGGGCGCTGCGGTCAGCCCTGTCACACCCTTCCCCATGTTCTAAGGGGCGGTCGCTGTCAGGTTTCGGAAGGACGACGTTGCTCTGGACGGCGCTATCCCTTGGGATGGCACTCGCGTGTCGTCGTGACCACAACCAAGGCGCCGCACAATCCGCGCCGCCGGCGGGAGTGATCCCGGCCAAGCGCTTGACCCCGGAGGTCGAACTGAGCGTGTTCATGAGCGCGCTCCAGAGCTCCGGACCGGCGCCGCGCACGTTGTCGGATAAGGCCATCGCCGTCGCCGATGAATGGAAATCGCTCATGCTAAGGTTTGGCGGCGACTCGACGATCGGCGCCACCGAGTGCTACGCAGCCGGGTGTGCGACGGTCGTCGAGTACCGATCGCGGGCCATATTCGACGTCGTGAACGAGAAGCTCGGGAGCTCTTCGCTCGTGTCTACCTGGCCGGGCGCCCGCTTTCGAAGCGGACCAATCGTCGCAGCGACCGGTGCCGTCGTGGCGACGTGGATTCTGTATTCGGGCCCGGTCGCGGGTCCGGGATGAGGCAGATACCCTTGGCGCTGGCGGCTGTGCTCTTGGCATCGTGCTCTCCGGCGGGGCACCGCGACCCGCAGCCCAAGAGCTCGGCGGCGGTCGGTCCAACCGCGGAACATCCCGCAGAGCTGCCGGCCGACCCGAGCGAGCCGCAGTTGACGGCGGCCGAGGAGTTGGACAGCCACATGAAGACCCTGCGTCAGAGCGGCGCGGCGTCGAGGGACCTGATTGCCCGCTGCCGGGTCACGTTCAAGAGCTGGAGGAAGGAACCGGCCGTGCGGGAGCACCGGCTGGTATTGGGAGCCCCGTTATTCCGCGCGGCCGGGTGCGCGATCGCCATCGGCCGTGTAGACGGCGGCGAATTCCTCTTCATCATGGATGAGATCCTGAAGAATCCGAGGATCTCGACCTGGAAGGGCGCGATATTTCGGAGCGGTCCGATCGAGGAGTCCGAAGGCAAGGTCCAGGCGACGTGGATCCTCTTCGCGAGTGGCTAGTCCAGGCCGAGCTTCTGAATCATCGCGCAGAGCGTGCGATACGGAACGCGCGCTTGCGTGGCGGCGGCCTTCTTGTTCGGGAACGCGGCCAGAAGTTGCTGGAGGTAGCTCCTGCGAAAGTCGTACTCGGCGACCGCGAGCGAAGCGGGGCAGCCGGGCGCCTCGCCGTCGTCGAAAGGTGGGATGCCTGGTATCCCGAGATGCGCCTCGCGAAGAAGGCGACGGGCGAGCGCCAATTGAGCCAGCTTGGCGGCGGCCGTCCTCAGCCACTCGGCGAGCCGATCCGCCGGAACGATGCGCGTGATCCCGAGGCTGAGCGCGGCGCGTACCTCGGCGACGTCGCGGTCCGCGGCGAAGAACACGATCTCGGCGTCCTGCCGTGCCAAGGCGCTCGCCCAGCCCAACCCGCCTGCGCGCGATCCCAGTTCGATCACGCCCACGTCGACCCTGCGAGGAACCGCCGCCAGCCCCTCGCCCTCACTGGAGAAGATGGAAATGGAGCAGGAGACGCTCGCGCGGAGGCTGCGCGCCAGGTGCTGCCCGCGACTTTGGTCGGCGTCGACGATGACGAAGGCAGACTCGGTGGCCGCTTGGTCCCGACGGAGGAGACGACCCTTCTCTCGCCCTGTCCGTGTGGGGGCCTCAGAAGCGGCTCCAGCCACGGCCGCTCGGACCAACGCCGTCATGGCCAAGGTCTTGGCCCGAACCCGCAGGTCGTCAAATCTTTGGTACCTCCTGACCGCCTGATCAAGACGCTGCCGGGCGCTGGCGGCGGGGAAGCGATCCTGACAATGCGCATATTCGGTGCCTTCCGAACCACCGATAGCGCGCCGGAATAGAGCCGGTCAATCAGAATGTATTAACGAACGGTTACAATGTCAGTTACACATTTAATTAGACGCTTGCTTAACCCTTGATTAGATCCGCAGCCGGACAGTTCTAAATGGCCTCATTGCTACGGACATTTTCAAATGGTCACTTCATTTATGCCGTCGACCTGTTAATTTCCCTTTCCCGGACCGAGCAGAATATCGCCAACGGCGACTAGAGCCCAATGGCCGCGAGCGCTTTGGGCAAGCCTTCGTTCAGCGCGTCCAATCCGCAGTTGCGAGATCGGCGAACGGCTCGAAGTCTTTCCCCTCGGCGGTGACGAGAGTGAGGCCTTGTGTGTGAGCGATGGCGGCGATCTGTCCGTCGACGAACGGCGCGGGTCTCCCGGCCTCCTGCAGCCGCGCGCGCTCCCGTCCGTGCCATTCGGCAGCGGCGTCGTCGTAGGGAAGTACTGGGAACGACCGCCGAACCACTGCATGCAGGTACGCTTCCAGCGCGGTTCGTCGTTTGCCGACGGGAAGGCGGCTGCAGCCGTACACCAATTCGTGCCAGACCGGTGCGGCTATCGCGCAGTGGGGACTCTGCTGTTCCAACTTCTTCACTGGTGCCGCGACAATGGTCGTGTCCAGCGGGAACTTGAGTGTCAAAGACGGACCCGACGTCCCGGGCGTTTGATCGCGAATTGAATCGAAGAAGTCAGGCTCAAGCCCGATATCCTCTGGCCTGAAACGCCCGACAAACGCTCGATAAGCATCGCCAAAGTTGGCGTGCTGACTGCGTAGGGCCTCGTACCGTGATGGCGAAATCACGACGGCGACGGGTTGTCCCCGACGCGTCAACTGGACCTCCCGGCCGGCCTCGACGTCGTCGAGAATGTCCGGCAGATTTGCCCGCGCATCGGCGACCGAATAGCTCTTCGACATGGTTCCCCTTGCTGCCCGGGGCCGTTGCGCGATGACGCGCCGGCCTAATGGCCGTCAAGAAATATCGTTTGGGCCCTGACTGGTAAAGTTTGCCTTATAGCCTGTCGAAGCCCCAGATTCGCATGCGGGAGCTTCATTCTGTCTGCCTTGTCCGAAGCTCTACAGCGTCTTCATTCCATGTAGTGCCTGGCGCTGTCGTACCCGCGGCCACTTTGTGCTTATCCCGCAGGCCGTTGACACGCCGCACCCGAAAGTTATTCCTTAGTCCGGGCGGCTCGATGCACCCATTTTGGTTGTTCGAGGCGGTTGTGGTCACCCCCGATTCGGAGGTTTGCCGTGCACGCTAGCATCAGGGCATTGGCGCTTGGCGCATGTCTGGCCACCGGGTGCACCGAAGGCTACATCGGCAACCCCAGTTCGTCCGGCGGCGGCGGACCCGGGAGCCAACCGGGGTCGACGCCGTCGACCGCCACCCCCAGCGGCAAGGCGCCCCTCAACGCCAACGTCGGGCCGACCGCCATCCGCCGATTGAGCAAGCCGGAGCTGGTCAACACCCTGGCTGATCTGTTTCCGGGCCTGCCGGCAGGATTCGGCGCCACCCTGGACGTGCCCGACGACAACATCATCCCCATGGCCTTTTCACTGCCCGGGACGGTGTCGGATCTCGAAGTGAAGCGCTTCATGGACATGGCGGAGGGTGTGATCACAGCCCTCGGTGCCAACCAACCGGCCAGGCAACTGCAGTGCGGAACAATGGACGACACGGCCTGCGCGCGCGGTTTCGTCACCAGCTTTGGCAAGCGCGCGTTCAGGCGCCCGATGGACCCAGCCGAGGTCGACGACCTGATGGCGCTCTACTCCAAGCTGCGCACCGATCCCGATTTGCAGTACGCCCGCCCGGACGCGCTCACGGTCATCGTGCAGGCCATCTTGCAGTCGCCCGGGTTTCTGTACCACTGGGAGCGCGGGCTGGCCGCGCCCCAGGTCGACGGCAAGCTGGTCAAGTTCGACAGCTACGAAATGGCGTCACGTCTTTCGTACATGATCTGGAACTCGATGCCCGACGCGACGCTGATGACCGCCGCGGACGCGAACCGCCTGGCCACCCCCGACGACGTGGCCGCCCAGGCGAAACGGCTGCTGGAGAGTCCGCGCGCGGATCAGACGCTGGCGGACTTCATCACGCAGTGGCTCGAGCTGGGGCCGCTGGCGGGTTCCATCAAGGACGCGACCGCCTACCCCACCTTCAAGATGCCGCTGCTCGATTCCATGCGCGCCGAGACGGTGGCGTTCTCGCGCGACGTCCTGCGCGGATCGTCGCCCACGTTCGCCAATCTGCTGACCGCCAGGTACACCTTCGTCGATCCGGCGCTGGCCACCTACTACGGTGTCCAGGCGGATGCCGCCGGCCGGGCCGACCTGTCGCGCAACGGGCGCCTGGGCCTGCTGACCCAGGGCTCGGTCATGGCGGTCAAGGGCAACTCCTACCGGACATCCCCGGTTCGCCGCGGCAAGTTCGTCCTCAATCGCATGCTGTGCACGAACATCCCGCCGCCACCACCGGATGCCGTGCCCGATATACCGTCGATCGATCCCAACAAGACGCTGCGCCAGCAGATGGCCGAGCATCGCAGCAATCCCTCGTGCGCCGCCTGCCACGACACGATGGACCCCATCGGCTACGCGTTCGAGCACTTCGATGGCGCGGGCAAGTTCCGCGACACCGACCATGGCCAGGCGATTGATTCCAGCGGCACCATCGTCCTCGACGGCGCGACGGTCGCCTTCGACGACGCGGCCGGGCTGGCAGCGGCGATAGCGGCGTCGGCCGAAGCGCGTGAATGCTTCACCAAGCAGTGGCTGCGCTATGCCATCGGCCGCTTCGAACAGGACGCCGACGCGGCCGCCGCGACGCACCTCAAGACATTCTACGAACAGTCGAACTTCAACACCCGGGACCTGATCGTGGAAATCACGCGCACGCTGCCGTTTTCGCATCGCGCGGCCGCTGAAGGTGAGGGGCTGGCACCATGACGAACCGTTTTTCTCGACGTGCGTTGCTGCAGGCGACCGGGGCCTCCGGGCTGCTACTTCCGCTGCTGAACGCGGTGCCCGCCGGGGCCCAGACAGCGGCGTTTCCCAAGCGGGCCATCTTCATGGTCCTCGGCAACGGGACCATCGAAAACAGCTTCTGGCCGACCGTCAATACCGACGGCACACTCAAGCTTTCCGAGATCCCATCGCCGCTGGAGGCGCACAAGTCGAAGCTGCTGTTCCCGAGGGGCGTCGACATGAGGGTGTGGTCGGAGGGAAACCCCTTCGGCGGCAATGGCGACTCTCACCACAACTTCGGCGCGATCCTGACCGCGACCAAGCTGGCGACGGGCGATCCGCCGCACGATAAGGGCGGCCCCGGTCTGGCCCTCGCGAACTCGATCTCGATCGACCAGTTCATCGGGGCGGCCCTCAACAAGGACCTCATGGCCAAGGGGCAGCAGCCGCTGCCGTTCCCCGTGCTCAGCACGCGCGCCTGGGGCCGGGATGGCACCGGGTTCGCGGTCCTTTCGTGGATGGGAAGCAAGGCCCCGGTCAGCGCCGAGAGCGACCCGCACAAGCTGTTCAATACGCTGTTCCAGGGCCGGACGATCTCGGGCGGCATGGGACCCGATCCGGCGGTGGTCAGGCTGCAGAAGACCCGCCAGACCGTGCTCGACTACGTCGGCGGCGCGCTGGGGCGGCAGGTCAAGCGGCTGGGCACCGAGGATCGCCAGAAGATCCAGCTTCACCTGGACTCGATCCGCAGCATCGAAAAACAGCTGGTGACCACGCCGCTGGGCAGCGCGTGCTCGCCGACGGCGCCGGGCGCGATGGTCGACTTCAAGCCGATGGCGAATTGCCCGGCGCTGGTCGACGCCGAGATGGATCTGATGGTGGCGGCAATGGCGTGCGGTTTGACCCGCGTTTGCACCTACACCATCGGCGACGGCGAGGACTACAACTTCTACTTCCCGTGGCTGGGCATCCAGCAAAAAGGGATCGAGTTCCCAACCCGGCACAAGCACGACATCGCCCACCGGCCGGGCACGGCCAACGTCGACAAGATCAACACCGAGAAGTGGTTCCAGACCAAGATCGCCTACCTGCTGGACAAGCTGGCCAGCGTGCCCGAGGGCGCCGGGACGATGCTGGACAACACGGTGTTCGTCTACATCAACTCGCAGAACAGCGGCTTCGGCCACTCCGTCATCAAGATGCCCATCATCGTGGCCGCCGGCGCGAACATGGGGATCAAGACCGGGCGGATGGTCGACTTCAAGAACGAGGCGCACAACAAGCTGCTGGCGGCGGTCGCCAATTCGGTCGGCGTCCCGATGGACAGCTGGGGCGATCCCCGGTTCACGGGCGTCCTGCCGATTACGTAGGACGACCCCGTCCGCATTTCGTCCGAGGTCTCTGCTCAGTAGAGCGAGAGCGGATGCACGCGCGCAGCCAATCGGTCCGCGCGTGGCGGTTGGTTCCAACGGACCCGCGGGCCTGCGTCCGAGAAACAACGCTGCCCGTTGTTTGCGAAGCAACAGGGCCGCGGCGGCGGCGGATTGTACATCAATAATTTCAATATGATAGAAGTCTACCGCTACATAATATGTTGGCTTAATTACTGCTTTGGTACAGATAGATGGTATTCACGATCGCGCGACGGGTCTCTGCGGTACTGGCGATCACCTGGGCGGCTGCCGGATGCAGCGAGCAGGCGGCTACCAACCTAGAGGAAGGGGCCGAGCTCAAGTCCACCAACGGGCTGATGGCTATCAACGGGCTGTCGGCCCACAACGGGTTGTCGGCCCACAACGGGTTGTCGACTTCCAATGGGCTGTCCACCTCCAACGGGCTGTCCACCTCCAACGGGTTGTCCACCTCCAACGGGTTGTCCACCTCCAACGGTCTCATGACCACGACGGAGGGACGAGCGACGCTCAGCTACATGATCAAGTGCGCGCTGCCGGCCGGACACTTCATCACGAAGCAGGACCAGTTCGGGGTCTGGTCCAAATTCCCGGGCGAGCTGGGATTCGGGCCAGGATGGGAGAACGGCGCCTGCGACAAGACCTGTCAGGAAGGCATCTCGGCCTGCATGATGGCGCGGGTCAACACGGCCGGCGTGCACATCCCGCTGTGGATGGTGTCACCCGCGCCGTCTATCGGCTGGGGCCGTAGCAGCACCTACCCCAATCAGGAGGGGACGTTCTTCGGCAACATCTTCGCGCCCAACCCGGCGACCGGGACGGTTGATGCCTTCTTCTGCAACGGTCCCGGCTTCGCAGTGTCCACGGTTCCGGGGCGCCTCGGCGCGCTTCAGGACAACGCGCCGTACACCAACCCGTTCGGCGCCAACGCCGCTTGCGCGAACAACTGCATCGCGGCCGCATCGCCCAATCAGAACGACGGCTACAGGTCGTGCAAAGGTTACAACACGCCGGTGACGGTCTGGCGTGAGCCCGCCCCGGTTTTCGACATCACCAAGACCTACCGGATCTGCTCCCAGTACAGCGGCCGCTGCGTCAGCATTCAAAACTCGTCCAAGGCTGATGGCGCCAAGGCCGTGCAGTGGGGTTTCAACAGCGGCGACAATCAAAAATTCAAAATCACCAGCCTGGGCGACGGCTTTTACAGCTTCTGCAACAAGGGCAGCGGCAAGTGCCTGGACACCAGCCCCCCCGTCGGCAGCGACGGCAGCAGCATCTTCCAGTGGGCCTATGACGGGACCGCCGGTCAGCGCTGGGCGATTTCCTCCGTCGGCGACGGCTGGTTCAGCATCATGGTCAAAGAGAACAACAAGTCTCTCGACATCGACCACGGCTCATCCCTCGACGGCGCCAGGATGGTCCAGGAGATGTACACCGGCGTCCAGAGTCAGACGTACCGTCTCGACTACTCGCCCTAGGCCGGGGGGGGCGCCGACGGTGTTAGCGCAGGACTTCGACGCCGATGCGCAGGGCGCGCTCGTCGGCCGCTGTCTTTGCCGCCCGCGGTGCCGGGGAGGCTGACGACGCTGGCGGGTGACGCTTCTTGCCCCGCCCGGTTACCGGCGCGGACGGCTTCCGCAGGAGTCGGCCGACCTGGTCACTTAGTTCCTGCGCGCTGCCTTGACCCCAACCGTCAAACACCGCGCGAACGATACCGTCCTGGTCCAGCACGAAGAAGGTGGGAAACCCGTTCGCGCCAAAGCTGCGCATGGCGGTGCCGGTCGAATCCAAGGCGACCGTGACGTTTTCCGGCAGTCGCAGAAGAGCGAAAAAGCGCCGCACGGTCGCCGGCTGTTCGCCGACATCGACCACAACGATTCGAAGGCGCTCGCCATATTCAGCCGCCAGCTTTTCATAGCTGCCAACCGATTCTCGACAGCCGGGGCACCAGGTGGCGAAGAAGTCCACGATGGTGACGGCACCCGCGAGGTCCAGGTTGGTGCGGTGCCCCTGACCAGCCAACGTGACGACGTTCACTGACGCCGGCGCGGCGTCGCCGACCTTGAGTGGAGTGACCGCTAGTAGCCAGCAGAGCGGGATCAGCGAGGCCACCACCCCATAACGGTAACAGAGGGAACCGTGCTTCGTGTTGCCATCTGGTAGTCTAGGGACATCGGTGTCGCATGAAATACCGTGACGATGTAGGGGCAGGTAGCGCACTTGTGACCGTGCTGAGTCTCCTAATTGTTGGTTGCACTACTTCTATTGCGAATGGTCCTGATATCGAACACAACCGGGGCGTCGTGATAGAGGCCGACGGACGCTACGCGTTCTACGGCGGGCAAGGGGTGGGAGATCTTCTCGCCAAGGGACAGTTGATTCCGGACGACCACCCGACGCCCTTCATGCGTTTGCGGGTATCGGCCGACTTCGTCGCTGCCGCCGCCGCGGAGACCGACCGTGTCAAGACCGCCTCGTTCGAGGTGCCGAGCTCCTCCATTGAAGCGACCGTTCACTGGTTTCGGCAGACGAAGCTCGAGACGATGACCTTTCATCCTGGCGACCCATGGATTACCGGATATGCGCAGGTCGCGACCGGCCCCGACGACTTCACGATGGGTCTCTTCGAGGTGACAAAGTGGAACAGGGGCGCACCGGGGATGCCAATGGCAATGGGGCAGGAGATACATTCGACCGGGCTCTATGCTGACGACGATATGCCGCCGCTCAAATACGGCGGCGACGTGGCGACGTGGCCACCCTTGCCTGATAACTGGAAATAGGCGCACGGAGTACGAACATGGCTCATGGCACATTGCGCGCTTTGATCGCCGCTGTTGTTGTCTTCCTGCTCAACCCGACATTTGCGTGTGTGTCGGAGCCCGAATTTCAATATGGCGATGCTGAGATGCGCGCAGCGGTCGAGGGGACCTGGGACGCCACGTTGACGTTCACTGACGGCAGCCAGAGGACCCTCAACTTTTCCTTCCGCCAAGCAACGGGCGCGGCTACCCCCTATTCGGTGAACCCCGGCGCCGTCGGCGATCAGTTGTTCGTCCGCCCGGCCGCCGCCTGCGGTAGCCGGGTGTTTGTCCGGAGCGCCGCGGCCTGCATATCGGTGAGCAAGATGCCGTTGACCGGGATGTTTGTGTCGGGCGACGAGGCCTATCGCACGGTGGCGATCAGCGGCGAAATGGAGATCCCGTCCCTGATCTTTGACGAACGCGCATGGCTGACGGTTGATCTTGGAGAACACAGCCTCGTGACTCAGAACCTGAGCAGTGACGGTTCGGTCTCCAACGTGACCATTCGCCAGCGTGCCGGCGGCGCGATCCTGGGAACGGCGACGCTCGTCCGGCGGCCCGCCTCCTGACCCGGGAACCTTGGACCATGTCCGAATCGACGTATTTCGCTTTCGCGCTGGCCATGGTAACCGCCTGTAGCGGCTCCCCAAGCCTGTTCTCGCCATCGTGCACCGACGCTGCGGTAGCGGTTCCGTCGATGTCCCCAGTTTGCACCGCGTTCACGCGTGATTCCTTGTTCGACAGCTACGTGGCGGCCGGTAGCGGCGCTGGGGTCGCGGGCGTCACCGGCACCGGCGCCAGTGACGTTAACGTCGCATTCTCGAACGGGTTGCAGGGAAAGATCGCGCGCTGGGACGGCTCTGTTTGGACCACGGAGACACTGCCGGAGGACCCGTTCTCGGTGGCGGCGATTACAACCGACGCTTCGGGAGACCCGTGGGCTGTGATCACGGAACGCGGTGTCAGCAGGTCCGGCGTTGGAGGCGCATCGGCAATCATCCACCGTCGCAATGGTGTTTGGATCCCGGAGCCCAAACCCCACTCTCGCGAGCTCGGAACTATCGGCGGGACGAGCAGTGGGCTGTTCCTGAACGTTCCCTTCCCCGCGACCGCCGCCGATAGCTTGTGGGCATGGCAAAATAGTAGCTGGCAAAAGAGCCCCGTCCTGTCGGCGCCGGCGGATGGCGCGAAGCCACCTTTCCTTGGCGCGTACGGTTTCTGGGGTGCGGGCTGTGGTGAGGCTCTAGCATTCGGAGGCGGCGCGACGACAGACACGATATTCGCCAGTTTGTTCCGTCTCCACGGAGGAAAATGGGTCTCAGTTCCCCTCCCAGCCTTGACCGAGATCGTGGCGGTCACTGGGCCGAGCCTTGACGACCTATACGTTCTGGCGTGGAACCGCAACCAGGACGGCACGTCACGTCTTTTCCACGTCACAAACGACCTGCAGACATGGACGCCTCTACCGACTCCTGCCACCGTTGACTATGCGGCCATCTGGTCATCCGGACCGTCCATTGCCGTGGCCTTTGGCTGTGAATGGCCGGACAAGACTGTCGCCCGCTCTGCAGACTGCTTGCGGCTCACTGTGTTTTCGGGGGACACGGTCGCGACCGCTCCACTACCGAGCGTTGAGGGAGCGCCGTTGGCGCTTTGGCGCGAGCCTCAGGCCGGATCTCTGCACCTCTTCACTTACCTGGCCGATGCGAACGGTGGCTTCCGTGCCCAGCACTACCTCGCCCCCCCCGAGTGTCCCAGCAAATGACCAGCATCGACAGGCGGGTCTGTCTGGCGCTGGCGATGGCGGGCCTGTTGCTTGCCGCCCAGCGCGCCGAAGCCTGCTCGGTCGCGGGCCCCGTGCCTCATGTCGTCGACAGCTCTAAACAGGCGACCGACACCACGGCGCCGCCACCGCCCGTCGTTACGCTGCAGAAGATCAAACGTGGCCAAGGACCTCAGGGCGGACCGGGCTGCACGTCGAGCGCGTCGTCTTGCGATGACCTTGGAACGCTGACCCTCCTGATAACCGCCATCGACGAGGACACGCCCCGCGAATCGATCGGCTATCGCATGGAGCTGGTGTCCGGTCGCCTGCCCGAGGGCTTCACCCTTCCGGGAGACTCACGTCCCCTCGCGCCACCCGATCAAAGCGGTCAGATCACGATGTACCTTCACTGGGGCGACGGCGCCACCGATGACCAGGAGTCCTTCGACTTCACGTTGTCCGTCCGGGCCATCGACCTCGGCGGCAACGTCGGCGGTCCCACGATGCTGAGGATCAGCGACGACCCAACTGGCTGCAGCTTGGTGGGCGCCCGGCAGAGCGCGCCTTCGCTCCTGATGCTGACACTGGCGATGCTTGTCCTTTTCAGGACGAGCTTCGCGAGGCGCGCGTCGCAGAACTGATGGCAGCCCGTCACAACTGTACCCCAAACCGCGGCGCCGCGAGATAATGCCCAGCGACAAGGAGGCGTCATGAGTCGCGCGCTCACGATCGTAGTGGTAACCGTATTTTGTATCCTCGGGTGCGACAGCTCCTCTAGTGTGAATCCCGACGCGGGACCAGATGCGGCCGATGCTTCGGCCGACAAACCTTTCGACATCAGCTCTTCGGAGCCGACGTCGGATGCGTCAACTGATGGGGCCGGTACCAGCGAGGGACGGGCCTGTGAGGTTTCGCCGATCACCTGCGCGAAGAACAACCTGGATGAGTCCGCGCGATTCTGTCCGCCTGACGGTGGATCGAACCGTGTCCTGTGGACCTGTCTGACAAGTGGCCTGGACGATCCCTCGTGCGCGCTGGCGGCTGATTGCCAGCGTGTCTTTTTTAGCAGCGGAAATAACCCCCATTTCTGCTGCTCCCAGTGAGTTAGAAGGCTGCAGAAGTTCTCTGGAAGTGTGATGATCGTCCACATATCCAGACACTTTCGAAAAGCCGACGGCTCCCCGAACTACCTAGGAGGCCAGCATGCGAACTATGACCATGACAGTGGTGACGCTCGCCCTTTTCGGCGCAGGCGCCTGTTCGAGTGACCCCAAGCCGGCAGCCGGCAGCGGCGGCGCGAGCGGCAGCGGCGGCGCAAGCGCCGGCACCGGCGGTAGCGCGGGCAGCGGCGGCATCAGCGGCTCCGGCGGCACCAGCGGCTCGGGTGGCGCCAGCGGCTCTGGCGGCACCAGCGGATCGGGCGGCGGCAGCGGCGGTACCAGTGGCACCTCTGGCAGCGACGGCGGCGGCGATTCCCGCCCTGACACCCCCGCGGGCGACACGGCGGCCGGAGACGTCGCCGGCAGCACCACGATGAGCTTCTTCGTGACCAGCGTGGGAGCGGGCGTCGGCGGCAACCTGGGTGGCCTCGACGGCGCGGACGCCAAGTGCAAGATGCTCGCGACCGCGGTCTCGGCGGAGCTGGGCGCGAAAAATTGGAAGGCCTACCTCAGCACGGCGACCGTGAACGCGCGCGACCGCATCGGCACGGGGCCATGGCGAAACCAGAAGGGCGAGGTCATCGCCGAAAACCTCACGCAGTTGCACGATCAGGGCATGACCGGAATGCTCAACACGACCTGGCCAATCGGCGCCATGGCGGTAACCAAGATCCTCGACGAGAAGGGCATGCCGGTTCCCACCGCAAACCCGCAGCAGCACGACATCCTCACCGGCACGAACATGGGAGGCATGGTCGACGGTGACTTTCACTGCAGCAACTGGACCGCGGTCACCGGCATGGTCACGGTGGGGCACATGAACCGAGATGGCGGAGGTCGCCCCCCATCCTGGACCACGGCGCACCAGTCCGGTTGTGCGGCCCTGGGAACGGCGGGATCGAACGTCGGCTCGGGCGGCGGTCGCGGCTCGATCTACTGCTTCGTCGCGAACTGACCTCGGCTTCCCTGCGATCAGGCGACCAGGATTTCCTTCATCTGCATGTACGGCAGGCCCGCCCGCGCAATGCCGAAGTCGTCGACTCCCGGCCCCGACATGCCAAACACGTCCTTCATGATCGTGACGTGCATGTCCCGCAGCCAGCGCTTGGCGAAGACGATGTGCTGATCGCCCTTGAGCTTGCCGCCGCCGCCACCAATCAGGGTCATCGGGATCATGCTGCACGAGTGGTTGCTCCCGTGCATGGGGCCGCTGAACCAGATCACGCTGTTGTCGAGAATGCTCTTGTCGCCCTCCTTGATGGCGTCAAGCTTCGCGCACAGCGCTGCGACCTTGCCCGCGTTCCACCAGCTGATGCTGGCGAATGTGTCCTGGTCACCGTGCTGACCATTGTTGTGGTACTCGCCACAGACGCCGGTGGACGGAGAGGAGCCCGACGCCGTGAAGGCGCGCCTCGGGACGTGGCCGTAGGCGAACTCGGAGCGCTCGTCCTCCAGCATGTACGTGATGACGCGGGTGGCGTCACACTGGAAGGCCATCACGATGAGGTCGTTCATGACGTCGGCGTGAGTGCCCTTGTTGTACGTCGCGCTGTTCTGCTTGGCCTTGTCGGGAAGGATCGGACCCGCCTGCATCGGCTTGGTGATTGGCGAGCAAGCCAGTCCACCCATCCCGCCGGACAACGACGTCGCCTGCTTCTCGACGGTGCGGACGTGGGTCAGAAACTGGTCCAGCTTGGCCTTGTCGGCCGTACCCAGGCGCGTCTGTGTGCGCAGCGAACTCTCCAGGACGGCGTCGAGCACGCTCTTGTTCAGCGCGACGCGCTTCTGCAGGGCGGGGTCGGGCCCGGCCGCCGGGGTCGCGGGCGTTGACGAGACCAGGCCCGTCAGCTTGGTGAAAACCTCCAGCGGGTCAACCGACTTGTACATCGGCTTGCCCTGGTCGCTCCACGAGACCGTGCGGCTGTTCGAGCAGGGATTTGAGTCGCAGTTGCTGTACCAGGTGGACAGACCAAGCTGCATGGTCTTGATCGGCGTATCCCCGACGACGCCGGGCGTCTTGCCCATGGTTTGATCCAGGGAGATCCGGTTGGCCTCCGTGACGCCGAGTTGCGCCCGGACGATCCCGGGATCGATGCAGGTCAACCAGGCCCCGGGCTGGCGACCGTGGCTGGGTTCGACGCTGGACGACCCGTTGGCATTGAACGCGTTCCCGTTCTCCATGCCGGTGAGCACGATCATCTTGGACTTGAAGGGCGCCAGCGGCTCGAGGACACCCGAAAGCCCCCACGCCGGACCGACGCCAGCGGTCGGCGGACGCCACACCTCGGCCGAGCCGTTCGGCAGGAAGATGGGGAGGTAGCGCAGGCGACCAGCAGCCTGGGCCATCGCCCCTCTTGGCGCCAGCGATTCGAGCCAGGGCAATGTCACAGCCACACCTGCACCGCGCAGGAACGTCCTTCTAGAAACAGATCGGTTCATCTCGATTGCTCCTTAGTTTGCAGCCGTGGCGTGGCGAGAACGGAAGGTCTCCGCGAGTACCAACGATTGCACCAGGCGGCGAATAGAGGGCGTCCCCTTTAGCCATTCATCCTGGATGGCGGCCAGGTACGGTTCGTCGGCGTTGGTGGTGAGACGACCAAGACCATATTTGAACAGAAACTCGGCGATGCACGCGCTGAACCGGGGATCCTTGCTGACCGTGTCGGCCAGGCCCTCGATGCCGGAGAAGGAGACGCCGTCAAGCTCCGCCGAAACATCGATCGCGGTGCCGTCGGGGTAGGTCGAGCGGAACTTGCCGATGCCGTCGAAGTTCTCCAGCGACAAACCATAGCCGTCGAAATTCTTGTGGCACGCGGCGCAGGTCGGGTTCACGCGGTGCGCTTCCAGCGCGACGCGAACGTTCTTGGTCGGATCCAGCCCGCCCACGCCGCCCAGATCGGGGACGTCCTTGGGCGGTGGCGGCGGCTCCTGGCACAGCAGGTTGCTGAGGATCCAGCGGCCACGCGTTGTGGGCGAGGTGCGCGTTCCCAGCGACGACATCGAGAGGAAGCCGCCCAGCCCGGCAAAGCCCAGGCGCCTGTCGGTCGTGACCTCGACCCGCTGGGCGGCGGTCGTGGCGGGCATGCCGTAGAGCTTGGCCACCGGACCATCGACGAAGTTGAAATCCGCCTTCATGAACTCGAGCCAGGAGCGGTCGCTCTTGAGGAAATCGCCGAAGTAGAGGTACATCTCCCTGGTCAGCGAGCTGGCCAGCGCGGCAGACCAGTCCGGGAAGATCTTCGGGTCGGCCGCATGGTCGGGCAGCTTGCGCGCGCCCAGCCACTGTCCCACGAAGTTTTCCACGAAGCGCGTGCTCTTCGCGGGGTCGTTCAGCATGCGATCGACCGATGTGCCGAGCTTGGCGTCCTGGAGCAGCGAATTGTCGGCGGCGGCGGCCAGCAGGACGTCGTCCGGTGCGCTGCTCCACAGGAAGTACGACAGACGAGACGCCAGCTCGTAGGCGTTGAGGGGGTGCTTGGTCAGTGAGTTCGGCGTGGGGTCGGTCTCGATCCGGTACAGGAAGTCCGCGCTGGAAAGAAAGGCGCGCAGGACCTGCTTGGCCGAGCCCTCGTGGGTCTCACCCAGCCCCTTGGCGGCGGTGTACACCTTGTTGAAGATGGTCACCTCCTCGGACGACAAGGGTCTGCGGAAGAGACGGCGACCATTGGTGCTGATGATGTTCTGGACGCACGCGGCGTCTTCGGTCGCGCAAACCATGACCCTGGCCTTGAGGGCGGGCGCCGCGAAGACATCGTCGGCGATGGTGCCGGCGGCGTCGAAGTAGCGCTTGTACTGCGCCTCGTCCACGTCGAGCACGGAGGCGATGTTGTCGAAGCCACCGATTTCGCCGCCCAGCCAGGACGAGTTGGCCGGCTGCAGGGTCGATCCGAGGAGGTCGGCGACCGTGTTGTTGTATTCAACCGAGTTGAGGCGGTGGATGCCCTTGGTGCCGGGATCGACGCCGGCGCCGCCACCAGCCGGGCCGGGTCCTGTCGCCGGACCTGCCCCGCCAATATCACCGGCGCAAGCCAGTGCGGTGCAAGCGAGCGTAGCGCAGAGCAGGTAGCCGCTTCTGAGGTCGAACGATGTTCTCATTGCTGCTCCTCGTTGGCCGGTCCATGCGACGACGCGCCCCGATCACCGTCCGCGAGACCCACCCCAAGCCGCACACCCCGTGTTTTGCTACCGATCAAGAGGCGACTGGTACTTCGTAAATCGTTCCAACTAAACTGGCAAGATCTGTTGCGCGGAAGTGCGCTTCAAGCCGGACAATTACACATGGCCCATGAATGAATCAACTTGGTAAATCGATTTACTGAGCGTATAATGGTCCCTCGTCTGCAGGATGTCAAGGCAAAGGTCGGGTCCCCAGGTTCTTCGGACGGAAAAGGAAGATGAAATGAAGTTGTGCTGCGGAATTGCGTGTTTCTCGCTCTCCCTGCTCGGCTGCGTGTCATCGGGTTCGAGCCCCGGCAACAGCCCGGATGCCCGCCAGGCCGCGCCGGATGCGCCTGTTCCCCAGCCGGAAACCGGTGGCGGCAGCGATGCCCGCGACGAAGATCTGGCGATCGTGCCGCTGGACGCACCAGCGGGTGACCGCGCCGCCGAGGCAGCTCCTGCGCCCGACGGCCCACCTGCCGGAGGCGGGGACGGGAGCTCCGACGGTTCCCCGTCCACCCCAGGTTCTGATCGCCTGACCTGCGATTCCGGCGCGGAAGGAAACGGAATGCACGACCTTACCGCCGGGCTGCAAGCGGATCCCCCGGAGTGGAGACTGGCCCCTGGAGTCAAGGCCGGCACCTTGACCGCCTCCGCCAGCTTCGCGAGCACGATCTACGGGCAACACTTTCCCTACCGCGTGTACGCCTCGGCCAATGTGCAGAAAGGGCGGCCGGCCGTGTTCATGACGTTCGCCGACGGCAGCGAATATATCGGCGGCTTTCACACCCCGACGGTCCTCGACAACCTCACGGCAAGCGGCGACGTGCCGCCGGCGGTGGTGCTCTTCATCGATCCGCCCTCCGACGGAGATCGGGTGAGGACGTACGACCCGCCCACGGACAAGTACTCCCGGTTCTTGCTGCAAGAGATCATCCCCGCTGTTGTCGATCCCACGTTCACGATCTCGAAGGATCCGGCCGCGTGGGCCACCGGTGGGCACAGCGCCAGCGCCGAACAAGATTGGACCGTGCTGTGGTTGACCGATCGCTTTCACAAATTCCTGGGACACAACTCGAGCTTTGGGGCAGCCCCCACCTACGGCGTCGACTGGCCCAAGACCATCGCGGCGGCACCGATGCGCGACCTGCGGGTCAGCCTGGTCGCGGCTGCCGTCGGCCGCGACCTGGTCGATCAGCGCGGGGACTGGACATTGATCAACCAGGCGGTGGCCAGGGCGCTGGACGGCAAGGGGAACGCCTACCGGATGGTCATCGGGCCAGGCGGGCACGGCGGCCCGGCGTCGCAGCGGGATTTTCCCACGGCGCTGCGCTGGGCGTTTCGCGGCTGCAAGTTCGCCAACTGAAAGGTGACAACGATGCACGGAACCGTGCCATCGATTTCGTTCCGCGTATCAGCCGGTGCTGGCTTGCTGCTCCTGCTGATCAACGGGTGCGTCAGCGCGACCAGCAGCCCTGCCGTCGCTGTCGACGCCGGTCAAGAACGCCCGGTCGCCACCGGCAGTGGAGGAGCAAACACAGGCGGAGCCGGTGGCCAGGGAACTGACACCAGCCCCGGGGCGTCGATCGACGATGCCGGCGCGACACAGCCAGAGGGCGGCGCTGCCGATACCGGCTCAGTTCCCGGCAGCGACGCGGGCCCACGTGCCAGCACCGACGCAGGATCGAGCACCGGCCCATTTGCCTGCAGCGAGATGATCGGCCTGTGGGTCATGAGCCAGTGGTGGGGATCCTTCGAGAAGGGGGTCAACAACGCCGCCTGGCAATACATCTTCGTCCATCACGGTTACCTGGAAACCTGGGCCGATCCCAGCAGCGCATTCTGGACGACCAAGGTCATCTCCCCCTGTCCCGCGGGCGCCGACCACCCGGATCGTGTGATCTTTCTTCCGTTCAGCCTTTCCCTGAAGACCCTCGACGAATGGCGAGGAAATCTCACCAAGGTCGTCGACGCGATCAAGACAAGGTTCGCTGGCGTGCGACGCATTGAGTTCATCAGCACGCTCCGCAGCCCGCAAAATCAGAGCTGCCCCAACGACAATGACCCCAACGTCGTGGTCCCCGCTTATGTCGACGAAGCCATACAGAACGTGGCCGATCGGTCGGGCGGGCTGGTGACTGTGGGGCCGAAGATCGA
>DASRQT010000546.1:0-9187 GCA_035696485.1 Polyangia bacterium
GTCGACGCCGGCACCGCCGCTGATTCGATCGCCGAGGTGGTGGCCGCACTGCGCAGCGTCGATCCCGACGACCTGTCTCCACGCGCCGCGCTAGACTTGCTCGCCTCGCTCAGAAAGAAGTTGACGCCCCCATAGGAGCCACGACCATGCTAGCGAGGCTTGCCGTACGTGTGTTGCTCGCCGGTTTGGCTCCGCTGTCTTCCGCTGCTGGTTGCCGGGTTGTTCCTCACTCGCGCGCAGGCCGTAGCTGCGCCCGCGCCCCTGGCGGTGAAACCAGGGCCACCGCACCGGTCGGTGTTTGCAGGCCTGAAGTCGCCGCGCGCCGTCCGCCCACCCAAGGTCACGACCGTCGAGCTCTTCCACGTCAACCGCAAGGAGACCATGGTGCTGCGGCTGCGCGACGAGCGGGGACGATCGGTGCGTGGCTTGCAGAAACGGTTCGACCGGTTCCTGCGCTGCCATTACACGAACGTTCAGCGGCCCATGAGCCCGCGCCTGATGAAGCTCATCTATCAGGCCGGCCGCCACTGGCCGGGCCGGCGCGTCGAGGTGGTATCGGGCTACCGCCACCCGAACGTCGCCAAGAATCCGCACAGCCCGCACATGCTGGGGCTGGCCGCTGATTTTCGCGTGGTCGGTGTCAGCAACACCGAACTGCGTGACTACCTGCGCCGCGCCTTCGACAAGGTCGGGGTCGGGTACTATCCGAACTCGTCGTTCGTTCACCTGGACGTCCGCAAGGATCACTCCGCCTTCTGGATCGACTATTCGGGCCCGGGCGAACGCGCCCTGTACTCGCAAAACCCCAACGACGACTTGCGGTCGGGGCGCGCCGATCAGTACCGCCCGACGACGATCGACGACTCCTGGGTCAACGACGCACCGCCCGATCGCGACGGTGTCGCGCTGCCACCCCTGGTCGAGCCAGATCTGAACAAGCGTGAGCCCACGCCCGTCGAAGCCCCGGAGCAGTAACGGGGCAAGGCCATTTTCATGCTAGGGTGTGGCCTCCCCGCGGGGGATAACCCAACACGAGGACAGGAGGAATTGATGAGGACATTGGAGGTTCTTGTGCTCGCGCTGGGTCTCGGTGCGACCAGCCTGACGTTGACGACCCCTGCCGCCGCTGCCAAGGCCAAGGCGAAGTCCGGCGGCGCTGCCCCGACCGCTACCGCGGAGGAGGTGAACAAGCTGAAAGCGGTTCGTCTGGGCGATCCCAAGGCGGGGACCTTCAAGTGGGGCAACACGTCCGACGAGGTGCTGGCGCAGGTCACGGCCGCCGTCGAGAAGAAGTATCAGCCGACCATCGAGGCGGCCGCCCAGGATCCCGGGAAGCAACAACGGATTCGCGGCGAGATGGAAAAAGAGCTGAACGCCATCACCAGCAGCTACACCAAGTTCGAAGGCCAGAAGAGCGGATGGGACGTCTCCATCATTGGCCCCGAGTTCCAGCAGAAGACCGGCGAGGCGGTGATCGTCGCCAAAGAAGAAGTGTGGACGCGCTATTTCTTCTTCTATGAAGGCGCCCTCTACAAGATGTTCCTGGCGTTCAACAGAGACGCCATCGAGGGCAAGAGCTTCCGCGACTTCGGCAAGGAGATGGAGGGGAAGTACGGGAAGGCGCGTGAGGTCTACCGCGACGAGAAGACCAAGACCGGCGTGCGGCGCCTGCTGGACCATTTCGAGTGGAACGCCGGCCCCGACAAATTGAAATTGGTCGATCGCTCGGAGTTCTACGGTGTGTTCTGCCTGATTCTGTTCGACGGAAAGGTCAGCGATCGGGTGATGGCCAAGCGAAAGATCGTCAACCCCGAACAGAGCCGACACGACGCCTTGGTCGAGGCCGTGACCGCCAAGGATAAAAGCGATCGCGACTCCAACGACAACATCGTCGACCGCCTGACCGGCAAGGAGATCAAGAAGCCAGGTGAAGAACGCCACGGCGACATCGTCGTGCCGTCGCCTTCGGCGTCGTCGCCCGCATCTTCGGCTTCGCCTTCGCCATCAGCCTCCTCGCCTGCTCCCGCGGCGACGGAGCCCCCCAAGACCTACGCCCCACCGCCCACCGAGAAGGTACCCGCGGCCGCCCCGTCGACGTCCTCCTCAGGCAACAAGAAGGGCAAAGGCAAAAAGGGCGGCGTCCTCGACGGGTTGGATCTCTAGCGCCTACTGCGAGCCCCTACCGGCTCCCTTCCCAATAGAACGGACCGCAGCGTCAGGCCGTCCTCGGCCTGACGCGAGGACCGGACCGAGCGGCAGCAATGGCGAGGGCGTGAGCCAACTCGCGATCCGCTCGGCGCGCACGGCACGCACGCACGCGCGTCCATTGCGCGCGGTCCGCGGTCGTCGCGGGTCGATCGTCCGTGGAGAGGTACGGCGTTTAGGCCGCGCCGTGCGGTCCTCGCGTCAGGCCGAGGACGGTCTGCCGCTGCGGTCCGCCCTTTTCGGACGCGAGGCGGTAGGGCAGGGCAGGGCAGGGCGGTCGGGCCCGCGTTCTAGGCGTAGGCCTAGAACGGCGTGAAAACGTCGGGGCGGGCGGCCGCTTTGTTGATGCCCTCGAACAGCTCTTTCTGCGAGGCCGTCAACCGGGCCACGATCGCGCGCATGTTCTGCGTGCGCTGGCGGTAGGCCTCGTTGCGGACCTGGTCAGGGGAGCCGGCCATGACCGCCTCCATCAGCGGCGTCGGCTTGAGGGGGACCAGCTTCTCGGCGTCCAGCTTGGATCCCGCCTTACGCGTGACCCAGGGCGCGCCGGTGTTGACGCGGACCTTGAACCCCTCGAGCTCGGTTGCGGGGCAGTCGGTGCCGCCGCCTTTGCAGACCTGATCGCCCACCTCGACCAGATTGCCGACGACGATCTTGCTGCCGGTGTCGAACACGACGCCGTAGTTCTTCGTGTCGGAGACGGCGGTCTTGTCGGCGAACGCCTTCAGCGCCACGTCGTCGGCCTTGGTGCGCTTGATGTGCCGCTCGGCCTCGCTATAAAGCGCGATGCTGTCGTAGTAGTAGGTGAACAATCGATCCACGACGACGTCCTCCAGGCGGAAGTAGTCGACGCGGAAAATCTTACTGGTGTCGGGGCGCGGGTCCAGCTTGATCTTCTCGAGCTCGGCGATCAGGCCCGGGTCGTAGCTGAGCGTGTCTTTCTTCGCCGCCGCCATTCGTTGCTGGCTCATCGCCATCGCCGTGCCGATCTGGGTCAGCGTCTTCTGCATGTTGTCGAGCTCGGCCTTCACTGTCTTGGCGGCGTGATTGGCGGTGTTCATGTTGGCGCGACCGACAGTGGACATGCCCAGGCCCGCGCCCAGCGCGAACGCCGCGACGCCCACGAACGCCGCCGTCATCAGGACCGCTTTGCCGCGGCCGGCGCGCACGTTTTCCGCTGGCTGCCCGTCGTCGATGGTGCGCAGATCAAACTGGCCCGCGCGCGGTTTCATCTTTGCGTACGGATCATGCCCGGGCGGTTGCGGAGCTGGCGCGGCCGGCTGCGGTGCGCCGCGGGGCGCGGCCGCTTGGGCAGGGGCGCCGGGAACGGGCGCTCGAGACGAGGGTGGAAAGCCGGGCGACGGCGCAGGAGCCGGGCGGGCTGGGGCGGCTCCGGGGGCGGCCGCACCCTCTGGCCTCTTCAAACCCAGCCGCGCTTTCAGGTCACTGATGTCTTTGTTGTTCGGGGGCGACGCCCCAGGCTTCCTGTTCTGGTCCACGAGACTCCTCCGGCGTGGTTGGCGTCGCACGCCCTTGCTGGTCGGCGGTGGGTAAGCGAGGGGGAAAAAGGCAGGAAAGCGACCATACTGATGCCACCTGGGGCTGTCAAGGAAACCCCGCCGAAACCCCGCCAAAACACACAACCTTTTCGGAGAAGGTCGATCGCAGCGAAGCGCAATCTGTTGTTTCGTTGGTGCTCTAGCTGGCTTTCAAAAATGATTCAATCGCCCACGCGGAGTCGGGCGGCAGATTGGTGAAGCGAATGCCGACTGTGGTCGCGCCCTCGGTGACGGCTTCTCCCGAAGCGGTGACGATGGCGTCGGCGCCGGGAAGCTGAAACTGCAGGCCCATGAAGCGTGGCGCGCGCTGCGGCTCCAGGATGGGAACCAGTCGTGCGCCGGTGCGGCTGATGTCCGTCATGCGGCACATGTACGGGTGCCCATCCAGAAATCGGTTGATGAGCAGATCCACTTTGGCGCGTGGATCGTGTCGGCGGTCTTGGTCTCGGTCTTGGGCTGGCGTGGTGGTTGACATGGGGTCCTCCTGAGAATGACTGAGCGGTGTCACCTACATGTAGTCTCAGGTAAGTAACCACGTCAAATTTTGGTGGGGCAAAGCAGTGGAAGCGTTGACTATGGTGGGGGAGGTGCTGATAATTCGGCCTCTTGAGAGACCCTGACATCCACGCCGCACCGGCCCAAGGCCAGTCCCGAACCACCCTCCACCCACCTCCACCCCCCACCCAGCCACTCAGAGGAGCCAGGACATGCACCGCATGAAGATCGGGCTTGTCGCCGCCGTTGTTTTACTGATTTTTACGCTGGGAATTTTCACCGCCATCACCAACGACCTCAAGGAGGAGGCGGTCAAGACCGTCAACGCGGACATCACCCGGGCGCAGAAGATGCACCAGTCGATTGCCCGCCTGGAGGCCCTGGATTTTGCCAATCTGGTCGCAAGTCTGAGCCGTCGCCCGGCGGTCGTCGCGGTGTTCGACAAGTCCGACGAAATGGGCCGCCGCCAGGCCGCCTTCGAGCAGTGCGAGGGGTTAAACGACTTTCTCAGCAAGGGGACAAGACGCGCCGATATCGTGGCCATTTTGGATTCGGCGGGCAAGGTAGTCGCCCGCGACCTGAACGTGAACGCCATGTATGGCGAGGACCTGCGCACGCAGTTTCCGGCGGTGAATACCGCGCTGCGCGGCGAGGCGACGAAGGACGTCTGGACGTTTGCCGGGCGGATGACGCGGATCGCGGTGGCCCCGATCTCGCGCCCCGACGGCACGATTCGCGGCGCGCTGCTGGTCGGCTACGTCCTCACCGCGCGTGACGCGCAGGTCAAGAGCGAGCTTCTGGGGGCCGAGGTCGCCTATTTTCACAATGGCAAGGTACACACCTCCAGCTTCGTCTCGGGCGCCCCCGGCGATGGCGCGAAGGAGGACGGCAACAAGACCCAGGCGCTGAACGCGGTGCTGTTCCAGTCGGCGGAGAAGTGGGGACAGCAGGCGGTTCAGAAGGCGGCCCCCAGCGATCTGTTCCACCTCACGATGGACGGTCACGACTACACGGCCATCGCGGCGCCGCTGCACGGCAACGCCTTCGACAAGACCAGCGGCGTCGTGGTTTTAAGCTCGATATCGGATCAGCTGGACCACGTCGCCGGCGTCGGAATCAAGGTGATCGCGTTTGGCATCCTGGCCATCCTGGTGGCGCTGGGCGCGACCGTGATGACGGCGGTGCGTTTCATCAAGCCGCTGGACAAGATCGAGCTCGGCGTCGCCGAGATCATCAACGGCAACATCGACTACACCTTCAAGCCGGTCGGCCCCGATTTCGAGGGGCTTTCGAACGGCTTGAACGTCATGCTGGCGCGGCTTTTGGGACGTGAAGAGCCGAACGAGGATGAGGTCGAGGAAGAGGCTGACGAATCGCAGCGCTGGCGATCGGATCAGGTGCTGGTCGAGGAGCTGCCGGCGGCCGCGACCGCGGGGCAACCCAGCACGGATCCGGCGGTGCAGGCCCTGGCGCAGGAAAATGAGGCGAACTATTACACCCGTATTTTCAACGAATACGTGGCCGCGCTGAAGAGCCAGGGCAAGCCCACGGCCGGGATCACGGTCCAGGCCTTCACGGCCAAGCTTCGCCTCATCGAGGGCGGGTTGAAACAGAAGTGGAAGGCCCGCATGGTCCGCTTCCGCGTCGTGACGCAGGGCGATCAAGTCACCCTCAAGCCAATTCCGATTTTCTAGAGGCGCGCCCGACGTCTGCTGGCTTACCCGCTCGCTTTTCGGGGCGGGATCAGCTTAAACAGAAGGGATGGTTCAGACCGGGCTGGACGTGCTGTGCACCGAGAGGCTCGACCTCTGTAGGGGGCGGCGCGTCGGGGTTTTGTGTCATCCGGCCAGCGTGGCGGCGGACCTGACCCACATTGTGGACCGGCTCTGCGCGGTCGGGATTCGACCGGCGCGGCTGTTCGGTCCCGAGCACGGCGTGCGCGGCGAGGCTCAGGACATGATCGATGTGTCTCACGGCCACGACCGCTCCGGTATCCCGATCGCCAGCCTCTACGGTGCCAACTTTGATTCGCTGACCCCGACCGCCGCTGACCTGTCGGAGATTGACGTGCTGCTGATTGACCTGCAGGACATCGGCAGCCGCTATTACACGTACATCTGGACGATGGCGCTGGCCATGGTGGCGGCGGCGCGTGCCGGAATTGACGTGATCGTTCTGGATCGGCCGAATCCGCTCGGGGGCGTGGAGATCGAAGGCGGCGGCGTCAGTCCCGGTCACGAGTCATTTGTCGGCCTGGGCGCGGTGGCGGTCAGACACGGTATGACGGTGGGGGAGATCGCCCGGATGGTCCAGGCCGGGATGCCGTGGGGCGGCGAGCGCTTCGCGAAGCGCCTGGACATCGACGTGGAGGTGGTGGCGATGCGAGGCTGGCGGCGCACGACCACCTTTGAACAGACGGCGCTGCCCTGGGTGATGCCGTCACCGAACATGCCGACTGTCGACACGGCCTTCGTCTATCCCGGGCTGTGCCTTGTCGAGGGCACCAACCTGTCGGAGGGGCGCGGGACCACGCGGCCGTTCGAGATCATCGGCGCCCCGTTCGTGGACGGCTACCGCCTGGCCGAACAGCTCGGCGGCGAGGACCTGCCCGGGGTGCGCTTTCGGCCGATGTCGTTTCGTCCCATGTTCCACAAGTTCGCGGGGATCTCCTGCGGCGGCATTCAACTGCACGTGACCGATCGGGCGACGTTTCGTCCCTACCGGGTCGGTATCGCAATCCTGGCGGCGGCGCGTGCGCAATCGCCGCACGATTTCCGCTGGCGCACGGAGGCCTACGAGTTCGTCACCCACCCGGTGGCCATCGATCTGCTGACCGGCAGCCAGACGGTTCGCGTCGCCGTCGATGCCGGACGATCGACGGCCGAGATCTTCGCCGAGATCGCTCCGGCCGAACGCGAGTTTTCCGAGCGGCGTCGTCCCTTTCTGCTGTACGACTAGGCGATGCGGGTGGCGCTGTTCGGCGGGAGCTTCAACCCTCCCCACGTCGCGCATCAGATGGCGGCGCTGTACGTGCTGGAGACCGCGCCTGTGGACCAGCTGTGGTTTGTCCCATGCTTCAAGCATCCCTTTAACAAATCGCTGGCCTCCTTCGAGGACCGCTTCGAGATGTGCCGCTTGACGGCGGCGGCGCTGGGGGCGCGGGCCCAGGTCAGCGACATCGAACAGGTGATCGGGGCCGAGAGCCGCACCTTGAAGACCGTGCGGCGGCTGCAGGAAGACTATCGCCAGCATCAGTTTTCGTGGGTCATCGGCTCCGACCTGGTGGAAGAGGTGGACAGCTGGCAGGGGGGAGACGAGCTGCGGCGGACGCTGCCGTTGCTGGTGGTGGGGCGGATGGGGGCGGGCGAGAGCCAGGCCGAGGCAGAGACCGCGCCGGTCGCGATGCCGGCGGTCAGCTCGACGGACATCCGGCAGCGGCTTCGTGACGGAAAGGCCATCCAGGGGCTCGTGCCGCGGACCGTTCTCGACTACATATACCGGCGAGGGCTATTCCACGCCCGGGAGCCAGAATGACCAGTTTCATGTCCGAGATCGAGGTGAATGCCCGCGCGCTGAGCGAAGGGCCGGCGGAGCCGACACCGGTGGTGTTCATCATGGGCGCCGGCGTGGTCGGGACGGCCCTGGCGGCGCGCCTGGTGCGTGCGGGGGTCCCGGTGGCCGGATTGCACGGCCGCCAGGTTGAACTGTCCGATGCCGCCAGCGCGGTGTCCGGTGTCCTGGCCAGCACCGGTGAGATTCCGCCGATCATGTCGGAGTCGGACGTGGTCATCATCTCGGTGCGCGACGAACGAATCCCGGAGGTGGCGCAGCGGCTGGTCAGCGAGAAGCGGCTGCGGCCTGAACAGGTGGTGCTGCACACGTCGGGCGCCAATGCCTCGGCGCAGATCCTGGCGGTGGCCCGGCCGCATGTGCGTGGCGTCGGCACACTGCACCCGCTGGTCTCGTTCGCCGACCCCCACGTCGCGGTCGAGCAGCTCAAACACATCGCCTTCGGCATCGAAGGGGACGCGTCGGCCAAGGCGGTGGCGGTCCGGTTGGTTCGCGCGCTGGGGGCCAAGGCGGTGTTCCTGGAGGCCGAGGCGATGCCGCTTTATCATGTCGGCGCCGTCATCGCGGCGAACTATGTCGTCGCCCTGGCGGACATGGCGCAGTCGCTGCTGGTCAAGGCGGGGGTCCCCCAGGACCAGGCGCTGCCGGCGCTGATTCCGCTGCTCAATAGCGTGGTCCAGAACCTGGCGACGCTGGGCCTTCCTGGCGCGCTGACCGGACCGGTGGAACGGGGCGACGTCACGTCGGTCGAACAGCACCTGGCGACCCTGGGGAAGCGCGCGCCCGAGATGCTGGACCTGTACCGGTTGATTGGCCGCGACGTCCTGCGCCTGGCGCGGATGAAATCCAAGCTGGAACCGGCGGCGATCGCGAAGCTGGAAGCGCTGTTCGCTGGCGGCCGTGACCCCGAGGGAGGCACCACCGGTGGGGGTGGCGCCGGCGGTGGCGACAAGTCCGGAACGAAGAAAAAGCGCTGAAACCGTTCGGCTTCGCTTAAAATCGCCCCCGATGCGGAAGCCGAAGAACCTCGAGAGCCCAAGGTCGGTCGTGTTCACCCGCCTGGCGGCGGTCCTGCTGGGGCTGGTGCTGGTCTTGACCGCGTCGGTCGCCGGCGCCAACAAGCCCGAGGATCTCTTCAAGGGCAAGATCATCATCACCAAGGGTCGCCTGCCGCTGAAATTTTCGTCGCCGGCGGCGTTCGTCGCGGCGCTGCAGAAACAGAAGACCGACAAGATCTGGCCGACCGAGGAGAACGGTCCCGACCACGGGGTCTGGAACCTGGAGTACATCGCGTTCTTCGCGCAGCCGCTGAACGACAACGAGATCCAGGTGAAGTTCTACGACATCACCGGCGGCGA
>DASRQT010000547.1:0-6166 GCA_035696485.1 Polyangia bacterium
GTGCGTAGGATCCGTCCGATGGCCAGCATCTGTTGCTCGCCTCCCGACAGCTTGGTCCCCTGGCTGCGGCGCCGCTCCTTGAGGTTGGGAAAGAGGGTGTAAATCTCCGCGACCGACAGACCTCCGTCCTGCACCCGCGGCGGCAGCATCAGGTTCTCTTCGACGTTGAGGCTGGCGAAGATGCCGCGCTCTTCCGGACACCACGCGATGCCGAGGCGGGCAATCCGGTTTGATGGCAGGGCGATGGTCTGCCGGCCGGCCAGGCTGATCGAGCCCGCCCGCCGCGGCACGACCCCCATGATGGATTTGAGCGCGGTGGTCTTTCCGGCGCCGTTTCGTCCCAGCAGGGTGACCACCTCGCCGGCGGCGACGTCGAAGGTCAGGCCGTGCAGGACATGCGACTCGCCGTACCAGGCGTGCAGATCGCGGACCTGCAACAAGGCCGGCGCGACTGACGACTGCAATGCCGCCGCCGGCGTTGTCCGCTGGCCCTCAAGCATCAGCCGTTCCCAGATAGGCCTCGATCACCGCGGGGTTGGTCGAGACGGCGGCGTAGTCCCCCTCCGCCAGCACCTGCCCGCGGGCCAGCACCGTGATGTGGTCGGACAGCGTCGAGACCACGGCCAGATTGTGCTCGACCAGCAGCACGGTGCGGTTGGCGGCGGCGCGCTGGATCAGCGCCACCACGCGGTCGACGTCCTCGTGGCTCATCCCCGCCGTCGGCTCGTCCAGCAGCAATACTTGCGGATCCAGCGCGAGGGTGGTGGCCAGCTCAAGGGCGCGTTTTTTCCCGTAGGGCAGCTCGGCGGCGGTGGTGTCGGCGACGTCAGCCAGGCCGACCTCGTCGAGCAGGGCGTGGGCGCGTTCGTTGAGGCTGTCCAGGACTCGCTCGGACCGCCAGAAGTCGAATGACCGGCCGCGTCGCCGCTGCAGCGCCAGCCGCACGTTCTCGAGCGCGGTGAAGTGGGGGAACACCGCCGAGATCTGGAACGATCGCACCAGGCCGAGCCGGGCGATCGCGGCCGGGGACAGGCCGGTGATCTCGTGGCCGTTGAAGAAGATCTGCCCGCGGGTGGGGCTCAGAAAATGCGTCAGCAGATTGAAGCAGGTGGTCTTGCCAGCGCCGTTGGGTCCAATCAGCGCGTGAATCGTGCCCCGCCGAACCCGCAGGGTCACGTCGTTGACCGCGACGAAGCCTTTGAACTCCTTGGTGAGTCCGCGCGCTTCCAGGATGGCGTCGTCGGTCATGGCAAGCGCTCGTTCGCATCATAGACGAAGCCGGAGTTCCAATCAGGCAGGAAAATTGGCTGCGCGCGGGCCCCTCGCCGGGCCGCTGGCTACATGATCATGTCACGCCTCACGGACCAGTGCGCTGCGTCGCCTCCGACCTCAGGTCGCCGGCATCCTGTCCCAGCGCGGCCAGCAACTGGGCCCGTGCGGCGGCCAGGTTGTAGCGCGCCTGAACGTGTTGTGCGGACGCGTTCACGTGTCCCAGCTGCGCGTCGCTGACCTCGAGCGCGGTTCCGACGCCCGCCTTGTACCGTCCGTCCGCCAGCCGGAGGCGCTCGCGCGCAATCTCGACCGTCGTCGCGGCCACGGTGGCGGCGGCCTTGGCTGCGCCCACGTTGCGGCGGGCCCGTTCGACCTCCACGCGCAGGTCGATGTCCAGCAGCAGGCGGCGGGATCGCGCCTGCGCAAGAACCGCCTCCGCCTCGCGAATCTGACCGACGGTGCGTCCGCCTTCGAAGAACCGCCAGGTGAAGACCAGGGCGGCGCCGTAATTCCAGCGCAGGTTGCGCCACTCGAACGGGCCGCGATCGAACATGGGCCCCGAGTCGGTCGCCGACAGCGAGAGATGGAAGGTCGGGCCATAGCGCCCGCGCACCGACGCCAGCCCGCGCTCGCCGGCCTCGATCTGGCGCTGGTTGCTCGACACCTCGGGGCGGGCGTGGCTGGCCTGGACAAACAATGCGTCGGCGGGGCCCTCTTCACCGGTGACTGCGGGCAGCTCGTCGGAGGCGACCTCGTAGTCCAGGGCGGCGGTGGCCCCCATCGCGCGATCCAGGTCGGCGCGGGCCAGGGCATATTCATTCTCGGCGGCGATGAGGCGCAGCTCGGACGAGCCGACGTTCGCGCGCGCCTGCAGCAGATCGATGGGCGGGCGCAGCTTGACGTCGACCAACCCCTGCACCTGTTCGACGTGGCGGCGCTGATTGGTGAGATCCTCGCGCGCGACGTCGACCAGCTCGCGGCGGGCGCGGGCCGCGAAGAAGGCCAGTCGGACCTCGAGCACGATGGCAAGATGCAAGGCGCGCGCGTCGAAGGTGGCGCTCTCGGCCAAGAGGCGCGCCGCCCGCCACGCCTCGCGCGACTGCCCGAAGTCGAACAGCAGCTGCGTCGCGGTCACACCGGTGTTCAGATAATCGAAGGTGCTGGGCGACGGTGGCGGCCGCAGCGCGGCGAAGACGGCCGGCGTGCCGATCCGGATCGTCCGGTTGGCCGTGCTGTGGCGATAGCTCGCGGTGGCCTCCACCTGCGGCAACAGCGCCGCCAGGCTCTGCGTCTCGCGCGCGGCGGCGGCGACGGCCAGCTGGTTCCCGATGGACAGCGACGGATGGTGCGTCTCGGCGCGGCGTTCAGCCTCGCGCAGGGTCAGGACCTGCATCTCAAGGGCGGCGAGGACAAGAACCGCAATCATCGGATCATTCGTACCGGAGCGCTTCGATGGGGTTAAGGCGGGCAGCCTTCCGCGCCGGGAACAGTCCGAACACCAATCCCACCCCTCCGCTGAAAAGAACCGCCAGGGTGGCGATGCCCAGGCTGAAGCTGACCGACCAGCCGAACGCCTTCCCCAGCGACAGCGCCATGGCCCAGCCGACCCCGACACCAAGCAGGCCGCCGACCGCCGCGAGGACCAGCGCCTCCACCAGGAACTGGGCCAGGATCGCCTCGCGCGTGGCGCCCACCGCCATGCGGACGCCGATCTCGCGCGTCCGTTCGATCACGCTGACCAGCATGATGTTCATGATCCCGATGCCGCCCACCAGCAACGACACCGCGGCGATCCCGGCCAGCAGCGCGCTCAGCGTGTCGGCGTTGTCGGCGCGCGCCTCCGCCACCTGGGTGAGATCGCGGATGGTGAAATCGTCCTCGGCGTCGGCCTTGAGGTGGTGCCGGTCGCGGACCAGCCGCCGGATCTCGTCCTTGGCCTCGGCGATGTCCTCGAAGGATTGCGCGGCGACGTAGATGTTGCCGGCCAGGAACTTCTGCAAGCCGCCCTGGATGGCGGCCGCGAACGTGGTCGCGGGAACAAAGACCACGTCATCGTAGTCGAACCCGGAGGCCGATTGCCCCTTGGCCTCGGCCAGGCCGACCACGCGAAAGGGCAGGTTGCCGATGCGGACGGTGGCGTCGACCACGGCCGTTCCCTCGCCGAACAGCTTGGCGGCCACCGTCCGTCCCAGCACGGCGACCTTGGTCGCGGCCCCGGAATCAGCCTCGGAGAACAGATCGCCCTCGGTCACGTTCCAGCCGCGGATATCGAAGTATTCGGGCGTCACCCCCTCGATCTGCGTCCCCCAGTTGAGCTGCGTGGTGACCACGTGCGCGTTGGTCTTGAGCCGCGCGGCCGCGGCGCGAACCGACTGGGTCTCGCTCCGGATCGCCTGCAGATCGTCCCAGGTCAAGGTCGGCAGCGAACCGGCGCCGGCGCGGACACCCTTGCTGCGATCGGAGCCCGACGTGACCACCAGGATGTTGCTGCCCATCCGCCCGAACGATCGGTCGACCTCGGCGCGCGCCCCCTCGCCGATGGCGACCATCGCGACCACCGCGCCCACGCCGATCACGATGCCCAGCGCGGTCAGCAGCGACCGCACCTTGTTGACCAGCAGCGCCCGCAGGGCGGTGCGCACGATCGCAAGCGGGCTCAGGACGGCCTCCCCTCGCCCTGGACCTCTACGCCGGTGCGGCCGCGGCGCCTGCGATCCGAGGCGACGATGCCGTCGCGCAACGTGATGACCCGGGCCGCGAAGGCGGCGATCTCGGCGTCGTGCGTGACCAGGATGATGGTCAGCCCCTCCTGCTCCAGCTCCTGCAGCATGGCCACCACCGCGGCGCTGTTCGTGGAGTCGAGGTTGCCGGTCGGTTCGTCGGCGAACAGCAGCCGCGGCCGCCCCACCAGCGCGCGCGCGATGGCCACCCGCTGTTGCTGGCCGCCCGACAGCTGGTGCGGCTGGTGGTCAAGTCGATCGGCGAGGCCGACCCGCTCCAGCGCCGCAACCGCGCGTGCCCTGCGCTCGGGCGCCGCCACGCCCGCGTACAGCAGCGGCAGCTCCACGTTTTCCACCGCGCTGGTTCGCGCCAGCAGGTTGAACTGCTGGAAGACGAAGCCGATGGCGGTGTTGCGCTTGCGCGCCAGCGCTCGTGCGTCCAGCGCGGTCACGTCCTGACCGTCCAGCGCGTAGCGTCCGCCGGTCGGCGTGTCCAGGCAGCCGAGAATATTCATCAGGGTGGACTTGCCGGAGCCCGACGTCCCCATCACCGCGACGAACTCGCCGTGCGCGATGGAGAGCGAGATCCCCTTCAGCGCCGGGACCTTCATCTCGCCCATCCGGTAGGTCTTGGTGATGTTCTCCAGCAAGACCACCGGTCGTGCCATCGACGTCAGAGCTTCGACGGCAACCGCCGCCCCCCCTCGTGTTTGCCCTCGCCTTTCTTGTCGTCGGTGATGACCTGATCGCCGGCCGCGATCTCCCCTTGCACCACCTCTGTGAGCTTGCCGTTCGAGATGCCCAGCCGCACCAGCCGGCGAACCGGCGAGCCATTGACCAGCACGTAGACCGGCCGCCATCCACCGCGCCCGGCCGGTTCGCCAGCGGCCGCCGCCGAACTGTCGTGTTTGGGCCGATAACGAAGGGCGGCGTTCGGGATCGCGACGGCGTGGGCCTTCTCGGCGTACACGAACGAGACCGTGGCTGTCATCCCCGGACGCAGGCGCGCGCCCTCGTTGTCGACGTCGACCACCGCGTCGTAGGTGACGACGTTCTGGTTGATCTGGGCGGCGTTGCGCACCTCCCTGATCACGCCCTGCCATTTCTCGTCGGGGTAGGCGTCGACCGTGAACGTCGCCTTGATTCCCGTCTTCAGCCGGCCGATGTCGGCCTCCGGGACGCTGGTGTGCACCTGCATGGCCCGCAGATCCTCGGCGATAGTGAACAGCGTCGGCGCCTGCAACGACGCCGCCACCGTCTGACCGACGTCGACGTTGCGCGAGATGACGGTTCCGTTGACCGGCGAAACGATGGTGGTATAGGCGAGGTTGACCTGCGCCTGCTGCAGCGCCGCTCGCGTCTGAGCGACGTCGCCCTGTGCGGCCGCGATGTCGCCGCGCCCGGCCGCGGCCTCGGCCTCGGCGGTGTCGACCTCCGCGCCCGCGATGAGGTCCCGCTCGACCAGCACCTGCGCGCGTTTCAAGATCTTGGCGGCGTTGCGGGCGCGCGCGCGAACCTTGGCCAGATTGCCCAGCGCCGCGGTCAGGTTGGCGCGTGCCTGCGCCACCGTGGCGCGAAACAGCGCCGGATCGAGGCGCGCCAGCACCTGCCCCTTGGTTACCGTCGAGTTGAAGTCGACCAGGATCTCCTGAATCCTCCCCGACACCTGGCTACCGACCTGCACGGTGACCCGCGCGGCCAGGGCGCCGTTGGCGGTGACCCGCGCGACCAGCGGTCCCTCGGCAGCGGGTACCAGCTGGTATTGAAGACCGGGGTCGCCGTCGCTCGCCCACCAGATGGCGCCGCCGCCGCCCGCACAGAGCAGCAGGGCAAGGATCGCCACCAGCCGCGCGACGCGCTTGCCACGGCGGGCGGGCGCGACGTCAGCCGACGGATCGGCTGTTGCGTCTGGCGCAGCCTTTTTGAATGGGACGAGCATGGCCCTTTGGAGCGGCGCAGCGCTCAGTGGTATTCGCCCCGGCCGCGAGGAACCTTCACGGAAAAGTGCGCGGCGCGGCCAGAATCACCAGGATCCTGGCAATCAGGTTTTTTTGAAGGTTTCGGGTGCTGGGCGCGGAGATGCCCTGAAGGGACACACGAAATGCCGTGCCCCTTTGCTGCGCACCACGGAGGCCACCATGCCCGAGAGCCCTTTTCCGACCCTCACCGAACAG
>DASRQT010000548.1:0-17016 GCA_035696485.1 Polyangia bacterium
GCCGCCCGAACCTCCCGGGCCGCTGTCCATCCCGCTACCAGAGCTGCCGCCGCGGTCGGCGCCGGCATCGGCGGATGCGCCACCCGCGCCGCCACTGCCGCCGGTGCCGCTGCCACCACTGCCGGCGTTTCCACCACCGGCGCCACTGCCGCCGCCAGTACCGCCGGCGCCGCCACTGCCGCCGCTGGCGCCGCCACTACCCACGGGGCCGACGCCCGAGTCCACACCGGCGCCGCCAGAGCCACCCGGGGTTCCGCCGCCGCCCCCCTTTCCGCTGCCCGGAGGCGGAGGGTTCAGTGGCGCACAGCCGACAGTGCCTACGGCCAGCAAGATAGCGAACGCGGACGCGCGTCTTCTCAGATCCATCCCCAGTCTCCTTTTGGTCTGGTCTTAGGGGGGGACGGGGGCGCCGATCTTCCCGGGAAAACGACGCTCAGCGACGTGGCGCGATTACTCGACCAGCGAGCAGCCGAACCCCGGTTGGTAGCGCGAGGTTGCGTGGGCCACGCCGAACGAGTTCGTGCTCACCTGGGCGTCGCCGACCTTCACCCGGATGAACCATTGCGCCATCGGCTCGAGGTCCTTGTGGCAGCTCTCCGGAGCCCGGTGGCTGATGAACAGGCAGGCGCAGGTTTGCTGGGCGGCATAGCCGGCGCCGATTCGCGCCAGATCGGAGACGGCAAACAGCCGCCACGCGGCCGCGCCCGACACCACCAGAGCAGCGACCGCGACCGCGGCCCAGAGAGGTTTGCGCATGAGACGGAGGTCTCACTATATATTGGGACGGGATGGAATCCTGCAGAAGCCGTTTTGCTGTGATGCTGGCCGTCGTGGCCGGCACGTCCCCGGTCGTCGCCGCTCCCCCTTCGCCGCTGCCGCCACAACCGGCGGGCGTCCCCTGGCCGACCAAGGAGTGGCCGACAGGGCCGCTGCCCAGCAGCGTGTCGGTGCCGGCGCTGGAGGAGATGCTGCGCGTCGTGCAGGCGCGTCGACCATTGCTCGGTCAGACCCGCGCGGTCGTGATCGTGCAAGGGGGGCGGTTGGTCCTGGAGCGCTACATGCCGGGCTTCGGGCCGGACATGCCGCTCATCTCGTGGTCGATGGCCAAGTCAATCACGCAGGCGCTGGTCGGCGTGGCGGTGCGCGACGGCCGCCTCGAGATCGACAAACCGATGGGCAATCCACGCTGGGCGGCCGGTGATCCGCGCGCCGCCGTGACGTGGCGGCAGTGGATGAACATGGTCGACGGGCAGGAGTACCGCGAGATCGGCGAGGACAATCCCACCAAGAACGACGCCGCCAGGATGCTGTACGGCGAGGGGCGACTGGACGTGTGCGCGTTCTCGGCGTCGCTGCCTTTGATTCACACCCCGGGGACACACTGGAATTACAACTCGGCGGGGATAAACCTCATCTCCGATGCTCTGGGTCGGCTGTACGCGCCCGGCGCCGCGCCCGCCGATCGCCGCACGCGCATGGCCGACATGATGTTCGGTGAGCTGTTCAGGCCGCTGGGCATGGCGTCCGTCACGGCCGAGTTCGACGCCACCGGGACGTTCATCGGCAGCGCGCTGGTCTACGCGACGGCGCGCGACTACGCTCGCTTTGGGTTGCTTTACCTGCGCGACGGCGTCTGGGAGGGCCGTCAGTTGCTGCCCAGGGGCTGGGTCGACTTCGCGCGCACGACCGCCGCGAAAAACGGCACGACGTACGGCGCCGGTTGGTGGGTGACACCGGAGCAGGACGCTTCCAAACCCGCACCCGGCGGTTTCGCCGGCAAATCAGCGGCAGCGACGGATCACTTCAGGGCGCAGGGACACGAAGGTCAGCTGATCGTGGTCGTGCCGTCCAAAGATCTGGTGGTGGTGCGCCTGGGGCTACTGGAAGGTTTGAAGGGCTGGGAGGCGCTGGGCGACTGGATGGAGAAGCTGGTCGCGTTATTTTAGAGCGCCCGGCATGTCGCCGGTCATGGCGAGTTCTTCTGGCGCAGCCGCATCCAGGCGGTGTCCTTGCATAGCGCGCACGTCGCGGGCGGGTAGAACTGCGCCTTGGCGGTCAGGTCACCCATCAGCTGGTAGCGCAACCAGGCCACAGTGGCGCCGTGGATGCCGGCGCTCATCGCGTCCTCGTGAACGCCTATGAACTCCGCGTCGACGAATTCCTTGGTCACGTCGGCGAAGGCCTGGTCGGCGACCCCGGTGGAACGGGTGTCCTGCGTGGCGCTGACAATAAGCATTGACCCGGCCTGCCGGGCAAGCTCAGGCCTCTGGTAGCTCATGATCGGCATCAGCGGCATCGCGGTGATGATCCCGTTGGCCGCCATACTACCGGCGCTGATGCTGGCGCCACCGCCCTGGGAATGGCCGGAAACTCCGATCTTCTTGACGTCCAGCATGCCGAAGTACGTGCTGCCGGAGCGGGCGTTTTCGGCCACCAGCCAGTCGATCGCCCCCTTGTGAATCGCGCCGCCGGCGGTGGTGTTGGTGTGTCCGCCCATCACCACGAAGCCGTGTGAAGCCCAGTGCTCCAGCAGCGCCTGGTAGCGATCAATCGCGTAAAGCGTGCCGTTGTTCCAGCTGACGATGGGGTGTTTGCGTCCCTGACCGCCCAGCTGCGCCGGCCGAAAGACGTCGTAGGCCGCGCCGGGACCAACGTTGTTTTCGCGCTGAGTCGGGAAGGAGCCCTTCACCGCGAAGTCGGTGACCGCCGGCCAGGCGCTGGCGGGTCCTCCGTCCGAGGGGCCCGCGTCCGGGACGCCGCCGCCCGAGCCGCCCGTCGCCGGCGCGCCACCCGTCCCAACTGTCCCACCGCTGCCGGTCGGGTTGCCCGCAGCGCCGCCGGTGCCGGCGGCGCCACCGGAGGCGCCCGACGTGCCGCCGGCGCCCCCTCCGGTCGCGGAGCCCGATGCGCCGCCGCTCTGCGCGCCGCCGCTAGCACCCGGACCGGACGCATCGTGGGCGCCGGAACCGGACGAAGAACAGGCAACCATCGACAGCGCTGCCGACAACACCAAGCCAAGAACGAGCTTCTTCATGGGCAACCTCCGGCGTCGCAATCACGTGCGGGGCGACCCCCTCCCTGTTAAAGACCCGGGCGCGCGGCGCGGACAGGCAAAACATACACTGTTCCTGGCGACGCGGCGCACCATACGCGTCGCGCCGCGTCGGGTCATCTGATGTCGTCTGATGTTATGGGGGGCGGGCTGGGTCTTCGCTCGGGAGTCGCCCCGGTCACGATTCGAAACGCACGATTCATGCGGAGCACGGAGTGAAATCCGCTGGCGGAGGCAACCTCGTCTGACGTCATGTCGGTGTCGATCAGCAGGCGCCTGGCGTATTCGACCCGCAGCGAACGAACAAAGGGAAGGAAGGACGTGCCGGTTCTCTCCCTGAAGATCTTTACGAACGCCGGCAGGGAAAATCCGGCCTTGCGGGCGACCTCGGACAGGCTCATTCGACTGGTAAAGTCGCGCCGGAGACGGCTAACCGCCGCGTCCACGCGCAGGATCTTTGGTCCCCGCACCGGTCGGCTTATCTCCTGCAGCCGCCAGAACCCCGACCTGAAGGCGTCGACCAGCCTTGCAATGGTGGCAGCGGCTTCCAGGTCGGTGATCAAGTCGTCGGCCAGTTGCTCGCCCGCGTCGACGGGCATCGGACGCTTGCGATCGATCCGGAGGAGGAACGAACAGAGCATGGGAAGAAAAAAGCCTCGCGCGGTTTCGACGTGGTTGTTCGCGTATCCGGCCACCATCGCGACGTAGAGGTCGACCAATCGCTGCGTCTCGGGGCCGTCCTCACGGTCGAACGCGGCCGACAACCCATCAGCAACCAGTTGAACCCGGGTGTACGGAACTTGCCTTTGCGAACGTCTGCTCGCCTTTGCGCCCGCGGTGGAGTTCTCAGCCGCGGGCGTCCCCGCACCGGCCACGCTATTCATCGGCTCTGAGGTCGTCAACGCCATTGGGGATCAGGCGAGACAGGGAGTCGATTCTGACGACCACGACGCATAGCACCAGAAAACAACCATGAAGCACCTGCGCAACCGGGCTCGTGACGAGCGATTTAGTGTATCGATTTACTCGCAGGATTACGCTGGTACATGCTCGGCAGACTGTCAAGGCCAAACCACCTCGGTGCCTGCGGTGGATACGCGGACTGCGTGTACAATCGCCAAAAATGCGTCACGCCCGATGGATTGCGATTGTGGCGGTGGCGTTCCTCGCCGCTTCCTGCGCAGGCAGCGCGTCGCCCGCGGGTCCGGGAATTCCGGTCGACGGAAATTCCGGAGATCGTTCCGCTGAAGCGACAGCGCCGGATGCGGCGGCTGATGCCGCGACCGACTTTTCGAGCGGTGACGATGTCCGGCCCGCCAGTGACAGCCCCGCTCCGGCCGACGTTCCCGGCAGCACAGACGGCGTCGCTGACGCTGGCGGCGGACCAGGCGACGCCATGATGTGCACGCCAATGGGCAGCTGCAATCCCTTCTCGGCCAGCGCCTGTCCGTCCGGGCAGGTGTGCGGTCCTTCGGGCACCGCCGCCGGCAACTCCTGCCTCAACGTGGTGGGCGCGACCAGGAACGAAGGCGAGACATGCGGCGGCGCGATGGGGACATGCGCGGCGGGACTGTTCTGCATCACCGACGGGATAGCCGCGACTTGCCGGCGGGTCTGCCCGAAGGGATCGCGTGGCATGTGCGGCCCCGACAAGTCGTGCGCCGGCATTACCAGTGACGCGTGCATCGCGCTCTGTTTTCCCAGGGAGCTGGCGTGCGACATCTACACGCAAAACTGCGCCAGCGCCGCCGACAACTGTGGGCTGGTCTCTGATCGAGAGACCGGCCAGCGCTACACCGGCTGCGTCGTCGCGGGCGCGGCGGACGAGGGTCAGGCGTGCCAGGGCCAGCTCAACTGCAAGAAGGGCCTGATCTGTATTCGCGGTCCCGGGGCCGCCGGCGCGAACTGCACCCGGGTGTGCAAACCGAATGGCGCACCCTCCTGCGCCGCGGGACAAGCCTGCACGGGTCTGTCTCAGAACTGGAACGTCACCTACTGCGAAGCCGTGACGGACGGCGGCACCGCCGGGTAAAGCGCGGCGGGCGCTGTCGCCTGGAGCCGCCCAGGGTGCTGGCGCTCGCCCAGGGCGCTGGAGATAGCCTAGGGCGCCGGAGATAGACGGCTGGTCGGGATGATCTCCCGCGCCTGCGACGGGCTGGACCACGACAGGTGGATCTGCGCGTCCATTGTGTTCTCGTAGTATTCGAGCTTGATGTCGTAGGCCTGGTTGGCCATCAGCGGGATCGTGCCCGTGTCTTCCGGCGTCGCGGCGTGGATCGAGAAATGGTTGATGATCATCACGTTGTTCACGATCAGCCGGTCGCCGTCATCGGACGAGACGTAAAACGTATAGGTCTCGGAGTAACGCGGCGTCAGCTTGCCCGTCCACCTGACCGAGAACACGTCGGCGCCCACGGCGGCGGCGCCGGGCGGAGCGCCCTGGCCCCAGGCAAAATCGACGGTCGCATCGGTGCGGGTCACGAGCAGCGACGTGAAGTCCGCGTTGTCGAAGTACTCCCCCTTGAGGCCGCCGCAGCTTCCTCCGTTGCACACGCTCGGCATCGCGCAGTCAGCGGTGGTCCCGCAGGTGGTCCGGCACGCGCCGGCGGTGCCGCAGCCGTAGTTGCCGCACGAAACCGTGGGCATGCGACAGGCGCCGGCGCCGTCGCACGTCCCGGGCGGGGTCCTGGTCGAACCGGTGCACGTGGCGGCGCTACAAACCGTGGTGTTGACGAAGAAGCGGCAGGCGCCCGCGCCATTGCAGCTCCCGTCCAGGCCGCACGACATCGGCGCCGCAGCCGTGCACTGGTTTAGCGGATCCTGACCGGTCGGAATCGGCGTGCACGTCCCCACGCTGCCCGCCAGCGCGCACGATACACAGGCCGTTCCGCACGCGACGTTGCAACACACGCCCTGTTCGCAAAACCCCGAATTGCAGTCCCCGGGCGCCAGACACGCAGCGCCGATCGGCTTCTTGCCGCAGCTGCCGGCCAGACAGACGCCCGCGGTGCAGTCCATGTCAGTCGTGCACGTGGTCAGACACATCGCTGCCGGACCACAGCTATAGGGCGCGCAGGTTTGCGGCCCCGCGGGCATGCAACTGCTGGCATCGCTGCAGCGAGAGGCCGCCGTCAGCGCGCTGCCAACGCAGGTTCCGTCTCCGCAGATGGTGCCGACCGGATAACGGCGGCACTGGCCAGCCCCGTCGCAGGTTCCATCTTGTCCACAGCCGGAGGCGCCTTCATCCGTACACTGATCGCGCGGGTCGGTGCCGACGTCAGCTGACAGACACGTCCCTTCGGATCCAGACAGCGCGCAGGACTGGCATGTTCCGTCACACGATGATTCGCAACAGACGCCGTCGACGCAGAAGTGGCCCTTGCAGTCCGATGCGGCCTTACATGCGCCGCCGTTCTCGAAGCCGGTCGGCGGTCTCAAGGTTTCGCCGCTGCACGTGCCCAGAAGAAGGGCCGCGGCGACAGCAGCCTTTAGCCACACCCCGGACGGGTGCCTGTTCGTGAACGCTTCAGGCACCAGGTCAGGATACCAATTTGGACCCTTCTTACGACCTCAACCTTTGCGTCGGCGTGTTGACGAAAAACAGAAATTCCCTGCACCTACATGCACCGCGCACACTGGAAGACATGCTGTCTGGTCTGGTGATCTGGTCGCTTCCTGCGATCGTCGCGTGGAACTCGGCGAGCTGTGGAGAGCGCACCGCGCCTGGGCCTGGGCGCCGTCTCGGGCATCTTCACGTAGCGACCCGATCGATGCCCGGCTGCAAAAAAGATCGCGCCTGATTCGTCCGCCGCCGGGGTGGTATTCGTTCTTGGGCTAGACAAGGAGAGGCCCATGAACCGAAAAGCGATGGTTTTGGCGGTATTGTTCGGCGGATTGGCCGGTTGTAGCGGCGAAGAACAGGTCGGGGAGGGTGTCGAGAGCGTATCCAGCGCGTTGCTGAGCAACGCCAGCGTGCTTGGATTCGAGAGCACCAGTGGTTGGACCATCACGTCAGGTTCCATCGCGACCAGCACGACGCGGTCGCAAGGGTCATTTTCCATCAAGACCTCGGGCGTCACGTCGGCGTCGATGACCAGCCAGAAGCTGACCACGATGGCCGGCGCGTCGTCGACGGTGGGATTCGACATCCTGCTGCCGACGTCACAGCCGAACGCCACCTACTACGGTCAGCTCGAGCTGCACGTCAATCTCCCGTCACAGGGCGTGTACGACGCGTTCGTCGGTCTCAAGCAGCTTGCGCCTCCGTTCGTGCGCGGCAGCTTCCAGACCATTTCATTCACGATCCCCGACTGGATCTTCCAGAAGCTGCGGACGGCGAGCTATTCGGATTTGACCTGGAAGTTTCTGATCTCACTGCCCGCGAACAACGGCGGCGTGTCCTTCGACAACCTGCGCTTTGTGTCCACGGCGGCGCCGACCACCTGGCCCAACAGCATCAGCAGCGCCAGCTCGGACGCGTGGCTGGTCGCCAATCACGCCAGCATCCAGAAACTGCAGCCCAAGGTGCTGGTGCTGAACTTCGACAACACGCGCGACAACGCAGCGGTCACGACGGCCGTCAACAACATCATCGCCGGTTTCAAGGAGGGCTCGCGCCCGCGCGGGTACCTCGACGCCGCGGCGCCGCCGATGCTGGAGTTCCAGGTCGCCAAGGTCGTCGACCTGCGCGACCACCCGGCGCCGGCGGGATGGACCAAGAAGACCAGCACCTTGCTGCCTCGCCGTGCCAACCCCGGCGCGTTCAACTGGGGAATCGACTACCCGAAGTTCTACAACGCCACCTTTGCCGCCCGGTACGGCTTTCCCGATCCGGCGCACCCGGGGCAGTTCCTGTCGCTGTGCCAGCTGGCCGACCAGGGTGTGATTCACGACGTCTGGATGGCGTTCGACCCCGACAGCGATCCGGGTGAGGCCAGCGCCGCCGAGATCCTCGAGTGGGCGCCCGTGTACGACGCCAATCGCGTCAAGACTGGCGGCTGGGATCAGTGCGCGGGCAACGGATGTTTCGACAACGACGTCCCCCACTGCAACAACGCCAGCCTGCGTATCAGCTTCATCAACCTCAATCGGGGGCCCGGCTGTTTCATTCACGGCCACGGCCACGGCATGGAGCACAAGATGAGCGGCGGCTTTGACCTGCCGTCGGTGGCGCCATACTTTAAGGAGTTCGCCGACTTCGATCTCGACACGAAATACGGCCTACCTTTCGACTCGTGGTATGCGCTGCCGGCCGACAACCCCGACCCGCCGGAGCCGAACTCGCCGTGCGACTACATCCGCTGGACCGGGCAGACGTCGATCGAGTGGACGAACGTCCCGAAGCCGGCGGTCTGCACCACCCAGGTCCCGCGCACGCCGCTCAATCCGTACAAGCCGGTCTGCGGCAGCGTTCACTTTGCGCCCAACGCGCGCCGGCACTACGACGACTTCAACACGTTCACCGTGCTGTCGTCTTGCCAGGGCTGGCGGCGCCACGAGGGCGCGGGCGGCGCCGATCAGCTGCGCGGCTTCTCGCTGTCGACGTTCTCGCAATACAACAGCCTGGCCCCTGACTGCGAAGGGGGATTTCAGGTCTGGTGGCGGCAGAACATGCCGGGCTTCAACAGCGGCCTCAAGGACAACGCCAGCCAGCCCATGCTGAGCTGGTTCCCGTACCTCTACTACTGAGGCTCACGGGACCGGCGTCACCCACAGGCCGGCCAGCGGGCCCGGGCGAAGGTGCCAGCGGTAGACGATCTGGTCATTGGCCGCGGTCGGAAAGGCCTCGCCGACATCGCTGACCAGGGGCGCGGCGGTCGCGTCCTTCGAAAGGTCGGCCGTCCAGACCGAAAATGAGCCGTCGCGCCAGGCTTCAAGGTCCAGCCTCGCGCCACCAGCTGGACGAACCCACTGGGGTTCGATCCCCGCGGTCACCGCCATCGGCGCGCCGGCGCCGGTGGCGGGTATCGCCTCGAGGTGAGGGCTGACGACCTGCCCGAGCAGGTTCTTTTCGGATACCGAGTAGACGGCGTACTTCGAGTCGGCGGTGAAAAACGCGTCCGACGAGTGCGCGGGCCCGCTGGCTTCGAACAGCGGCGCGCCGGCCTTGGTGGTCGACGCGAGCAGCAAGGTGGCGGCATTCTCGGATCCGCTGGAGACCAGCGCCGCCTTCTCGTCGGGCGATACCGCCTGCAGGATCTCGGCGCCTCGATCCAGCAGGGTGAACGGCAACGGCGAGGAGACAGGCGAGCGCCTGAGCTGTTTGTCTTCGGTCGTGTAGATCACGTTCTTGCCGTCGCTGGTGAACGCGCCGAAGGCGCCCCTGGCGTCAACCGTCGTCGGCACACCGCCGGCGATCGGGTAGACCTGCAGGCCGTTCATGGTCCTCACCAGCACCTGGGTGGCGTCGCGATCGGCGGCGTATTCGGCCCACACCTCCATGCTCTCGGGGACCTGGAGCGCTCTTGTCCACGTCGCGGCTTTCGTCGGAACTTGCCAGGAGGCGACCTGGATTTTCTGCGGCAGGTCCCCGCTGGCCGGCCGCTGGCAGTAGGCGGCGATGGCGTAGGCGCCGGAGAATCCCATCTTGAAGCCCGGACATCCGTTGGGATCGAACGGGTTCGGGAACCTGATGTAGTCGAGGCGCGCGCGAGCGCTGCCGTCGGTGCGCGCGGCGAAGAGGCTGACATCGTCTCGACCGATGCCATCGAAGAACAAGACGTATTCGCCGTCGCTGCTGACTGCCACGTCGGCGCTGCCTGAGGTCGAGAGCAGCTGGCCACCATGCGCAACCGTCCACAGCGCCACCGTGTTTTGCACCGCCGCGCCCGCCGAGATCGCGACCGCCGAACCGACCACTTTTGTCGTTGGCGTGAACTGGCCGGGGACCTTCGTAATCAGCGATGGCGTGCCGCCCGCGATGGGCACCGCCGACACCTCGCCAGTCAGTGTGTCCGCGTAGATCGCGAGACCATCACTCGTCACCCCCTGCAACCAGATGTTGCCGGACGAAGGGAGCAGCTGGGTTCCGTGCGGCGGTATGGCCAGCGCTGCGTCCGCCGCCCAGGCGTCCGGTTGCCCGATGTCGGCGCCGGCGTCGACCGGCGCGCCGGCATCGCCGGGAGCGGCATCGATGGGAGGGGCCTGGCGGCGGACGCCGGAGCTGCCGCAGCCAAGGTTCACGGCCACCGCCACGGCCACCAGCGGCAACAGCCTCACGGGAAGCCGCATTCCCTGATGAACGCCATCGGGTTGCCGCAGACGTCGTTGGGGATCATTTTCGTCGGGGTGTTGTCGATGGCGCACGTGCACGGGTCGGAATTGCCCGCGCAATTGACCTGGTAGAGGTGACCGCTCTTTTGCACGCTGCACACGCACCCACCGCCGCTGGCGGGTGAGAAGATCATGCAGCTGGCCAATCCCTCGGGAGGGAGCGCGGTCTCGGGAAACGTAAAGAAGGAATCTGCCGGCGCGTCGGGCCTTGCGTCGGACGCTTCGACGGGCGCGTCACGCCCGGCATCGAGGGTGGAATCGGCAGGCGAATCGGCTGCTGTGCCGTCGGCCGCCGCGCCGTCGTGAGGGGCCGGTGGCGCCCCGCCGTCCTTGTTCGAGTCGGGGCTCCCGGAGGCAGCGCTGCATGCCACGACAGCCAGGGCGCCGAGAGCCGTCATCAAGTTCGCAATTCGCATATCCGGTCTCCTCAACCGATGGGGCATTTGAGCAAGACGGCGCCGTTCTGTTCGTCGCAATACGGGCAAGCGCTGAATTGGACGCACGCGCACGTCGCACGCGCCCCGCATTTCGTTGGCAAGACTTGGCAGTTGTATCGGTCGCCGCCGACGCCCCCGACGAAACCCATGCAGTAGTGCGTGGTCGGGTCGCACGAGGTGTTCCCGCAGGCAAACTTCCCATCGGGGCCGATCAGGGGTCCGTCGGCGGGAACCGCGTCGCGGGCGCCGCTGTCGGGCAACGGCATGCAACAGTGCATCGCGCTGGGATTGCCGCACGCAATGTCCAGCCGTGGATCGCCCGGGGTGTCGCAACCCCGCCCGGCCGGGATGCAGGTCCCGCCCGCGGCTACGCAGGCATTGCCGATGGGCCCGCGATCCGTGGGCCGATCGTCGCCTGGGACTGAACCATCACGATCGTCGGGCGCTTTCACGTCGCCGCTGGCGTCAGCGCCACCCGAGCCGCCGACGGTGTCAGCGGCGGCGTCGGGCTTGGGACCGTTGGTGTTGCTGCCGGCGGTGCCACCCGAACCGGCGCCGCTGTCCGGTTTTACGCCACCACCGCCACTGCCGCAGGCGCCGAGTGTGCCCAGGCAGAGGCAAAGGCAAAGGGATGTGACGATACAACCGAGCGTGCGTTCGTTCGTGGCTATGTTCATGTGCCCTCTAGCCCATACATGGCCGCACGTCGCTGCTTTGATCACGGCATTGTGCCCGCCGCCTCGGCGCCGCGATGCCGCGGCGCACAACCCCTGCCGTTACGTCGGTCGCGTCAATTCGTCGAAGCTGGGGTTTGCCCAAGTGGGAAGATGTGTTCGGCGCGCGTCGGGGCCAGGAGGTGCCACAGGCCGACACCCAGCGCCACGGCTCCGGTCGTGATGAGAGGGAGGGCAAACGTCGCTCGCGAACTCAACGCGTAGTTGGCGTCACCAAACGCAGGCGACAGGGCGATGGCCCCGCCGGCAATTTCCGCCGCACCAAAGGTGACAAGCGCAACTCCCCAGAACCGCACCGGAGATGTTGAGCGATCGGCCTCCACGACATTTTCCCACGGGATGGTGACACTGGTTCTCGACTCGATCTCGCAATGGTGATGCTTGCTACCGCTGGCGACGAAACAGGTCTGATACGGCAACGTGATCGCCGCGGGCGAAATCGTTGCGTGTCCGACGCTGGGTACCAGATCGCCGTTGGCTTGAACCAGGGATGCGGCCTCGCGACCGATCTTGGGCCACGGCGCCCCACCACAGGCGTCACATTGAAGACGAAGCGTGCCCGTCGGTTCGCGAATCGCGTCGACCTCGAACGGCATCTTTTCGAACCAGTTCCAGATTGCTCCCTTTTGCAAGGGCACGGTCGCCACGTCAGCGCCAGATGCGATGACGACCTGGCCGTTGTCCCGATTCGTCAGGTCAAGCTTCCGGAGATCCCGGACACGAACCGTGGTCGACGTCGCGGTGATGCAGGACACCTGGGCGAGGAGGAACAGAGCCAGAAACCTTCCCGCCATCGCCATCCCAGTCTTTTACCGTATCGAGAGGGCTAGCGAAAAAAAGTGGCCGGGGCCGGCTCGGCTGTCGCGGAAGCACCCCAGACCTTCAGGTTGCGAATGCGCCCGCTGTCTTCGTGCGTTCCAAATCCAATGTATCCGTCGCTGAAGGTGGTGTCCGTCGCGGTCAGGATCGGCGTCGTCAGAGCGCCGTCCATGTAGACGGCGATGTCTCCGGTTGCCACGTCGCGCACCAGGCGGACCTTGTGCCACTGGTTGATGCCCCAGCGAACGCCCCCGTTGTCGGTCTTGGTGATCGAACGGCGCGGCGCTTTGTTGATGATGACAATGTTGTGGAAGCGCTCGGTGTGCCCCTGGGCGATGTGGGCAAAGTAGAGCTCGGTCTCGCTCTTGATGCCGAAGACGATGCTCATGTCTACGGGCACCCCCGTCAAACGACTTGTCTGCATGAACTCGACTTCCAGCACGAAGCTGCCGAACTTCATCGCGCGCAGCAGGGCAAAGCTGGTGAAGTCGTCCGGGACCGGCGGGTTCGGCGGCGCGTAGCCGACACCGCCGTATTGCAGGAAGCCGCCCTCCTGATCGCTGTGCGTCCAGTCGGCGGGATTGCCCGCCAGGATCGCCGTCACCGAGCCCGCCGACGCGAATGACTCGTCGAGCAGCAGCTTGTACCCGGCCGGAACGCCGGGCGGCAGCATCGCCCCGGGGGTCTCGCTGCCGCTGCCGTCATTCATCGTTTGTGCCGGGACGTCGACCGCACCAGGTGTGTCCATCCCGCCCGATCCAGAATCGACCGCCCCGCCGGTGCCGCGGTCAGCGCCGCTTGGTGCATCGCTCCCGCCGCTGCCCGAACCCGCATCGGGGGTGGTCCCGCCAGAGCCACCACCCGATCCCGCGTCGCGGCCCGGCGGACCGGGGCTCGAGCTGCAGGCAAATCCCTGCCCTAGAAGGAGAGCGCTCACGAACAACAGCGGCGCGCGCATCGCCATGGGCGCAATACTACTCCGTCCGCGCCTGGTTGCGACCCCAGCAAGGATGCAGGCCGATAACGCTCGACTGCCGTCCGTCAGCGGGCAACTTCGAGGCGGACGGGCGGGCATTCGGAGGGGGCGGGCTGGAAACGGAAGATGGCGACCGCGGCGTCGGCGTAAGTCTGGGCCAGCATTGGGCCGAGGGCGGCGAAGCCGGGACGGTGCTCCGCCAGCCAATCCTGATCGACGACCAGCAGGCCGGCGCCGAAGAAGGTGTGCAGGGCGCAGGCCAGGGCGTGGTCGGGAAACTTCGCCGCCATGGCGTACATGAACTCGCGGTAGATCGCCGGAAGGTTCGAGGCGTAGCCATTGACCAGGGGCTGGCGGTGATCGAGCTGGGCGAAGAGGCGCCAGGCTTCCGGCACGAAGTCCTCCACGTTGCCGGCGCGCGGGAAAGGGACGTGTGCCACCACGGTGCCAGCGGGCTGGCCGGCGAGATACGCGGTCCAGGCGGTGCGGGGGCGGCGCGGCAGCGGCAGCAGGCGGGCGGGGAGGCTGGTCGTCTCCAGCGCGGCCAGCAAGCCGAGGGTGACCACCAGCGCGGGCGAGCGGCGGCGCAAGAGCGCGGCCAGCCCGAGCGCGGCCAGCAGTACCAGATGGGCCTGCAAGAACACCGCGCAGCGAAACGGGCTGCGCATCTCGGAAAAGCCGGGCAACGCGCGCAGGGCGGCGAACGGGCGCCAGCCGGCGAGGGAGAAATTGAGGCCCAGCGTCAGCAACACCGCGAAGGCGCATGAGCCGACCGCATACCAGCGCCAGCGACACCGGTCGGGCGGTGGCCAGCGCGCGCCCAAGAACGCGAGGCCCAGCACCAGCACGCCCGGAAAAAGCCCGCCCGTGTACACGCTGGGGTCCTCCTCCGGCGGGAAGGGCACCACCGCCCCACTCGGGCGGGTGAAGAAGTCCGCCGGGCGCGCCGACAGGGATTCGACCAGCTCCTCGGCGCGAGCGAAGCCTTCTTCACGGTGCACGCGCAGGGGAGTGCGCGCGCAGAGAAACAGCGCCAGCCCCGCGGCCAGTGCGGCGGCGCCCACGTGAACCAGCGCGCCGCGTTCGAAGTGGCGTTGCGCCAGGGCGACGAGCGCCGCGGCTGCGACGAACGGCAGCGAGAACAGCGCGAGCTGCTGGCAGCAGAGCGCTTCGGCCACGATGCCGGCGGCGGCGGCGACGGCGTGGCGGGTGCGGCCGTCGTCGCCGAACCGGACCAGCCCGCCCAGCGCGGCCAGCGTTCCGGCCAGCGCCAGCAGGGGTAACTCGCCCTGCATCTTGGCCAAGAACGGCAGCGCCACCATGAGCACGCCGGCCAAGAGCGCGGGCAGGCGAGGGGCGCCCAGCGCGCGCGCCAGACGGCAGGCGAGGGCGCCGTTGCCGGCCAGGATAGCGAGCAGCACCAGGTTGTGGATCAGCGCGGGCGGCGCGTGCAGCGCGAACAGGGGCGCGGCCAGCGCGCCCGGCAACAGCAGCGGCTCCGAGAAGGTGAAGGTGCCTTGCGTGGGATGGAAGATGGGTGCGTTCCACAGGCCGGCGTAGCCGTGCCCGACGCGGTCCGCGCTCCACCACAGCGTCCACAGGTCGAAGAGCGGGATGGTGGCTGCCGACTCCGTTCCGAGCGGCAGCGCGCTGGCGAGGCGCAGAGCGAGCGGCCAGGTGCAGACCAGCGCCGCCCCGATACACGCGGCAGCGACGGCGCCGTACCAAGCCCTGCGGGGCCACGCATCCATGAGGCGCGAGCCTATCTCACGGCGCGCGTTGCCTCCCTAATTCGTTTGCGCCCTAGCGCACGCCGAAGGTGGTGAATGAACAGTGCTTCGCGGCGGCGTCACAGGTCGCGCCCTGGGCGGCGCACCAGCACTTGGCGGTCGCCGAGCAGGTGCCGGGATCTTGCAGCGTGGCGGAGACGCAGGTTTTAGTCTTGCTGCTGCAGACATCGCCGCCGCAGGCCTTGCCGGCGTCGATGCAGTCGGTGTCGTCCACGCAGGGGCTGCCCATGGTCCCCGGCATGCTGTCCACCGGCTTCACGCCCGGCGCGATGTTGCCGCCGCCGGTCAGGTTGGTGATCTTGCCGACCTTGTTGCCGTCCAGTTCGGTGAAGTAAATATTTTTGTCCGGGCCCACGCAGATACCCGTCGGTACCGACCGCGGCGTCGGGATCGCATACTCGGCGATCACGCCGGTGGGCGTGATCCGGCCGATGGTGTTGCTGCTGAACTCGGCGAACCAGACGTTGCCGTCGGGCCCGCCGACGATCGGCCCCGGGAAGCCGCCCGACGGGATCACGAACTCGGTGATCACGCCGGCCGGTGTGATGCGACCGATCTTGTGAGCGTCCTGCTCAGTGAACCAGAGGTTGCCGTCGGGGCCGCTGGTGATGGCGAAGGCGTTGCTGGCGGGCGTCGGGATCGGAAACTCAGTGAACGTGCCGGTCGGGGTCATGCGCCCGATCTTGTTGCCCGCGCTGTGCTGCTCCGTGAACCAAAGGTTGCCGTCGGGCCCAACGGTGATGCCAAGGGGACCGCCGTTCGGCGTGGGCACCATGTACTCGGTGAACATCCCCGCCGGGCTGGTGCTGGCGATGCGGTTGCCGATCGGTTCGGTGAACCACAGGTTGCCCCCGGGGCCGCTGGTGATGCCCGCCGTGTCGCGACCGCCGGGTGCGCCGCGCTCGGTTTTGGCGCCGGCCGGCGTGACGAAGCCGACGCCCTGCTGCTTGGTGTACCAGACGTTACCGTCAGGCCCCGCGGCGATGCCGACCGGGCCGATGTTGGTCACGGTGGTGTTGAACCGCGTGAACACGCCTGCCGTCGTCATGCGTGAGATCGCGCTGGGGCCGGTCGTCTGATTGTTGAACCAGAGATTGCCGTCGGGTCCGGCGACGATGGCTCCGGGCTCGCTGGAGGTCGGGATCAGGAACTCCATGATCGAGATGCTGGGGCCGTCTCCGCCCTGCGAGCCGGCGATGCCCGGACTTCCGCCCGTTCCCGGCGCGCCGCCGCTGCCACCGCCGTCCGGTTTACCGCCGCTGCCGCCGGCGTCCGGTTTGCCGGCGCTGCCGCCGCTTCCGGCGGTGCCCGGGGTCGGTGCGCCGCTGCCGCAGTCCCAGCCTGTGCCCACCCACGTGCAGCCGCCCGCGCCCGACGAACCGCCGCCGCGGGTGCCGCCGCCCGGCGCTACCGTGCCGCCGCTGTTACCGCCGCCGTTGTTGCCGCCGCCGCTATCCGACGGGGTGCTGCTCCCACAACCGACGACGGCGAAGCCCAGCGCAACCAGCCACGGGGCCCAAACCTGCCGTTTCATCATTCGCTATGCCAGAAGCTCCGGGATTATGCCCGTGGTCACGGAGTCACCCGCGCCATACGTCTTCGCGGTGCCGCCGAAGGCGGTGAGCAGCGTGAAGGGGACCTTGCTGACGTTGTCGCCGACCATGCGAATGTGCGTGTCGCCCTTGAGCTTGCCGCCCGCCTTGCCCGACACCAGCAGCGGGAAATCGATTCCGCTGTGGGTTGGCGCTTCGGAGCAGCACGACGTGGTGTAGATGGCGCTGTTGTCGAGCAGGTTGCCGGCGCCGTCGGGCGTGTTCTTCATGCGCACCAGCATGTCGGAGAGGCACGCCATGGTGTAACGAATGCCTTTGTTGAACCCCTCGGTACTGGCCGCGACGCCGCCCGGGCCGCCGCGATGGCCGTAGGCGCCGTGGAA
>DASRQT010000549.1:0-30277 GCA_035696485.1 Polyangia bacterium
ACTGAACAGCGAGTCCGGCCGGCGACGCGGTTGGACGCGCCCACCCATGCACGGGTGCTGGCCGAGGAGGTGAAACGAACCATGCGTGTCCCGTACGGTCTGCGGCACGTTGAGGCGGCGCGATTCGAGACCCTCCTTCCGCTTGCAGCAGATCCCGCGGTCGGAGACATCGCTCTGGCGCAGGTCGAAAAGATCGGAAAAAACACCAAGCTCGAGCTGGCCAACGGCCGCGCTTGCGCCTTGCACGTGGGCGACCTCCTGGCGGTGGTCTTTGGCAACCGCTACGCCACCATGCAGTTCGAGGGATACGCGCGCAGCAACGGCGAGGTGTGCGATCTGCTGTCGATGGGCGGCCTGTGCGGTCTGGTTGAAAGCCGCCACGCCTCCGTCCCGGAGGCAAGCAAGCTACGTCTTCTCGGCGCCATCGGCGATCGCGCGGGCAAGGCGTTGACCTTGCCGTCATTCTCCCTGCCGCCCCCGAAGCGGGCGGCCCGGGACATGAAGGTCGTGGTGGTGTGTGGATCCTCGATGGACGCCGGGAAAACTTTCAGCGCCAGCAGCATCATCAGCGGGTTGCGCAAGCTCGGAGGCGCCGTCGCCGGCATCAAGCTGACGGGCACGGCCGCGGGCCGCGACACCTGGTCGATGCTGGACGCGGGCGCCTCCCCGGCGCTGGACTTCGTCGACGGCGGATACCCGTCGACCTATCGCCTGGACCTTGACCCGCTGCTGGATCTGCACGCGCACCTCCTGGGGCACGCCGCCGAACAGGGCGCGAGCTGGGCCGTGGTCGAGATCGCCGACGGCTTGCTGCAGGCCGAGACGGCCTTGCTGCTTCGGTCGCGGGCGTTCACCAAGACCGTGGACGGGTGGGTCTTCGCCGCCGCCGATCCGCTGGCCGCCCTGGGCGGCATCGACCTCCTGCGAACCTGGGGCATCCACCCGGTCGGCGTCACCGGCCGCATCACCATGAGCCCGCTCGGCATGCGCGAGGCAACGGCCGCCACCGGGCTGCCGTGCTTCACGGCTGCCGACCTGCAAGATGGCGCCATCAATCCCCTCCTGATCGCAGGCAGCGACACGGTCGACCGGACAGTGCGCGCGAGCTTCGGATGAGCGATCCGCCGGCGGAAGGACCGCAGGCTGGCATCTATCAGTGGGAGCTGCCGACGCGGATTGGACCTGCGCGCGCCTTTCGGGCGGTGGTCAGGTTGCGCAACCTGGCCGGGTGGCCGCGGCAATGGCTCGGGCTCAGCGGTCGCTTTGTGACCGTGCGCAACGCGGCCGTGGTGCCGGAGCCCGGCCCGACCGACGTTCCCATCCCGACGCCGATCGGCAGCGCTCATCGTGATGGGCCGCGCGACCTGATCTTCGACCCGGGGCGCGGAGGCGGGCGGATCGACAAGGTCGCGATCGCCGACGCCGACGTCCGCTGGAGGTACGTTCAGGCCGCCCGCTTCGGTGAGGTGAACACGTACCACCACACCGATCGGATCGCGGCCTACGTCGACGAGCTGCTGCACGAGGTGGGGGGACGGTCCTTGCCACCGGTGATCGCGATCGTCAATGCCCACCACGCGGCGGTCGTCGATGGACGGGGCGCGCGTGACGGCCGCCTTTGCCCCGACGGACGCTGGGTGCCGTTCCAGGGCGGACACTATCGATTGCCCGGCCGCGCCACCCGGATCGCGGAGCCGTCTGCGCCGTCTCCCGACGGCGAGATCCACCTCGGGCCCGGCCAGAAGCTGACCCGGCGGGGCGCGCTGGCGGACCTCGTGGGCGGCGCCTACCGCGCGAACGCGTCGCACAACCCGGCCATCATCTATCACGAGTACGGGCACCACCTCTGCCGGCACACGGCCGACTTTCGCGCCAACCGGTCACGTCCGCGTGACGAACAGAGCAACGTCAAGACCGCGCTGGACGAAGGCATCGCGGACTACTTCACCGCGGTCATGCTCGGGACGCCGCACATCTGGTTTCTTCATCACCGCGACGACGCCAGCAACCCGCACCGGCGCAGCCTGACATCGCCGCGCACCATGGACAGCTTCGTCCGCGGACCCGCGGCTGACGCTCACGCGAACGGGACCATCTGGGCGGCGGCGCTGTGGCAGCTGCGCTCGCGCGTGGCCGCCCGGATGCCTGCCACGCAAACAGCGACCGGCGGCAAGAGCGTCGACCGGCTGGTGGTGAAGGCGCTGCTGCTGATCGGTGATGAGCGGAGCGCTGGCGGCGACGCGGCCGATCGCGTGCGATCACTGATGGCGTTCCGGCGCAGCTTCCGTCGTGCCGGGGCCGCGTTGCTGCGCGCCGATGCGCTGATCTACGGCGGCGCGCTTCGCGACGACATCGTTGCGGTGCTGGGCGCGCGCGGTATTCGCCCCGAGGCGTCGGTCGAGTCGATGGCGATCGCGGCATCATGACGGCTGCCGCGCTGCCCGCGACGGTTTTGACCCAGCTTGCGCGTCACGTGTCGCTGGAAGAGATACCGCCGACCGAAGATCTCCTGTCGTCCGACGAGCTGGCGGAGTGGCTGGCCGCGCGCGCCGAAGCGCCGCTGGATCTTCTGGTGGGTGGCGACGTGATGCTGTCGGGCCGCGCCAAACCGTTGCTGGAGGCGCACGGGCCGCGTTACCCATTCGCGTCGGTGGCGCCGCTGCTCAGACGCTCGGCGGTCGTGCTGGCCAACCTTGAAGGGCCGCTCGCCAGCCGCGCCGCAAAGCGCAGCAGCGATCGCCAGTTCTCGTATCGGGTCGCGCCGCTGGCGGCCGACGCGCTGGCGGAGGCGGGCATCCGCCTGCTGACCCTGGCCAACAACCACCTCATGGACTGCGGGCCGGAAGGCGTGCGGGAGACGCTGGATATCCTGAAGAGCGCCGACATCATGGTGGTGGGGGCGGGGATCGACGAAGCCGCCGCGCACGAGCCGGCGGTCTTGAAGACGCCCAACGGCACGCTGGGCGTGCTGGGTTACTACTGGAACCGGCGCTGCGCGGCGACGGCGACGCGCGCCGGTGGCGCGATGGACGATATCGCGTCGCTGGAGCGGGACATCCCGGCGCTGCGCCGCCGGGTCGACTTCCTGGTCGTCACCGAACACTGGGGCGTCCCCTATGATCGCGGCCCGTCCGAAGCCGAGCGCCAGCGGGCGCGACGGGCCATCGATCTGGGCGCGGACGCCGTGGTGGCGCACCACCCGCACGTCATCCAGCCGTGCGAGATCTATCGCGGTCGGCCGATCTTCTACAGTATCGGGAACTTCGCTTTTGGCTCCGGCAACTCCAAGGCCGAGGGGTTGCTGGTCGGATTTCGGTGTGCGCCGGCCGGGCTCGACGTCGAGGTTTACCCGCTCTACGTCAAGAACCGCGATCCGCGCATCAACTACCAGCCCAAGCTCCTGCGCGGGCCCTCGGCGCGACGCGTGGTGCGACGGCTGTTCGACGGATCGAACCGCGCCGGGTCGCGGTTCACGTCGGACGGTCCGCGCGCCGTCCTGCGTCTGGCCCGGAACCCGCCGCGATGATGATCGCGTGGGGACGCCGGCGGCTGGCGTTGTTGTCATCGACATGGGGTTGGCTGTCTGGTTCGCTGCGGACGGCACGTGGGAAGCTGTTGTGGGCGGCGCTGGCGGTCGCAGCCGATGGCGCGCTGACGTTGTGCCGGCCGTGGCCGATCAAGGTCGTGATCGATCGGGTCTTGCGCGCCGACGCGCGCCCGTTGCGCGTGCCGCTCGGCGGCGCGTGGCTGGACACGCTGACGCGGGACCCCGGACAGTTACTCCTCGGCGCGTGCGCTGCCTCGCTGTTGATCGGCGCCGGGACCGGGATCTTCACCTACGCCTACACGCGCGGCATGGGCAACGTCGCGCGGCACCTGGCGTTTCAGCTGCGGCGAGACCTCTTCGCGCACCTGCAGCGTCTGTCCCTGCGTTTTCACGATTCGCGCCGCACCGGCGATCTCACCGTTCGATTGACCACCGACATTCAGAGCGTGCAGGACGTGATCGCGAACGGCGTCAGCGTCTTCGCCAGCAACGCGCTCCTGCTGGTGGGGATGGTCGCCGTCATGTTGTGGCTGGACTGGCGTTTTGCGCTGGTGTCCCTGGCGCTGTCACCGTTGCTGTTCCTGGCGGTCTTCCGCTACACCGGCCGCATCAGGATCGCGGCCCGCGCCGCCCGCAGCAGCAACGGCGTGCTGGCCGCCTTCACGCAGGAGACCCTGGCCTCGATCCGCATTGTCCAGGGCCTCGGGCGCGAGACCTTCCAGGACTCGCGCTTCGAGGCCCAGAACCGGGTCAGCCTGGACGCGTCGCTGCTGGGTATTCGCTACCAGGCACGTATCGCACCGCTGGTCGACATCCTCGCCGGCGGCGGCCTGGCCCTGGTGATGTGGTATGGCGCCGCGTGCGTGGCGGCGGGGCGCGTGACCATCGGCGACGTCGTGATCTTCTTCGCCTACGTGACCAACCTGTACGCGCCCATGCGGGCGCTGGCCCGCCTCAGCGGCGCCTTGAGCCGCGCGGTCGTCGGCGCCGAACGCATCGGCGAGATCCTGCGCATCGAGCACGAGGTCCGCGATCGCCCAGGCGCCATCGCAGCCCCGGCGCTGACCGGAGCCGTCACGTTCAGCGGCGTTTCGTTCGGATACAAGCCTGATCGCCCGGTGCTTCGTGACGTCAGCTTTCGCGTCACACCGGGCGAGCGGATCGCGATCGTCGGCGCCAGCGGCGCCGGGAAGAGCACGCTGGTCAGCCTGATCGCGCGTCTCTACGACCCCACGGTGGGACAGATCGCCGCCGATAACCACGACATAAGGGACCTGCGGCTGGCCTCGTATCGCCAGCAGATCAGCCTGGTGCTGCAGGAGGCCCTGCTCTTCAGTGGCACCATCGCCGAGAACATCGCCTTCGGCCGCCCAGGGGCGACCCCGGCCGAGATCGAGCGGGCGGCACGTGCCTCGGGTGCCGACGAGTTCATTCGCGGCCTGCCCGACGGCTATGCCAGCCTGGTGGGCGAACGCGGCGTCACCCTCTCGGGGGGCCAGCGGCAGCGCCTCGCGATAGCGCGCGCCATCTTGCGCGATGCTCCGATCGTGATTCTCGACGAGCCGAGCAGCGGTCTCGACCTTGTGACCGAACGAGATCTGCTGTCCACACTGGAGACCGCGATCGCCGGCAAGACCACCTTCCTGGTCGCCCACCGGCCGACGACGGTGACGCTGGCCAACCGCGTGCTGGTGCTGGAGGACGGCCGCATCGTCGAGGACGGCGATCCGCGTCAGCTACTGAAGGGCAATGGCCCCTTTGCGCGGCTGCACTTGTCGTACCGCGGCGTCCCGGAGTTGGCATCTTGAGCCGCGAAACCGGTTTTTACGCGCGCGGGCGCTGTTTTCCATGAAGGTTTCGCCGGCAGCGGACGGACTAACGAGGAATACTCGATGACGCTGCTGGTCTACACGCTCCTCTCCGTCGCGACCGCGAACCTGGGTGGCGGCTGCCCGATTCGCCTGCTGCCGGCCGACGCCCCGGGGCCGTGGCTGTCGGCCGCCTCGGCGCTGGAGAGATCGCTCCAGGACCGGCCTTCGGTCGATCGTGACTGCCTCGAGGTGGTGGTCCACGCGGCCACCGCCGAGTCGCCCGGGATCGCCTCCGTCGAGGTGATCACGGCCGACGGCCGGCACGGCATCCGCTACCTCGCCGACGCGCGCGACCTCGAACCGACGGTGACCGCGCTGATCGTCACGGTCGCGCCTGACCTGATGGCGACGCCGGCAGCCGAAGATGCGGCGAACCCGGCGGCCGAGGCAGCCACACCAGGACGGTGGCGACCGGTGCTGTTCGCAGGCGGCGGCGCCCGCCTGACCTTGCCCAGCGCGCCGGCCCCGGTCGTGGAGTTGATGGCGGGAGTCACCCACGATGCGTGGGAGCTGGGGCTGTTCGGTAGCTGGGCGCCCACGTTCATCGGCAGCGGCGCATCCACGCGCGCCGGTTACACCTCGGCCGCCGAGCTTGGCGCCAGCATTGCGCAGCGCCGGCCGCTACGCGCTGTCGACATGATCGGCGGGCTACGCGTCTCGGCCGTGGGTCTGTGGAACTACACCCCCCCTGACAACATGCCCGGGGAGGGCACCGGTAATTTCGGCGAGCCTACCCCCGGCATGACGCTGGCTCCTGCGCTGAGCGGGTTTTTGGGGACGTCGATCCCTGTCTCCTCTGCCGTGCGATTGCGACCGCAGCTTTCGCTGCAATGGATACCGCTCGGGATCAGCACCCAACAGTCGAACTCGATCTGGAGTATCGGCCTGGGTCTCGGGGCGGAGAGCAGGGTGCCGTGAGGGCCGTGAACATCAACCAGAGCCTGATCACCGACGAAGATCTCGTTCGGCAGGTCGCCGACGGGCAACTCGAAAGCCTGGGAGTTCTCTTCGATCGATATCACCAGCCGCTGCGGCGCTTCCTGTCGCGCCTGCAGGTGCCCGCCAGCGACCTTGACGATCTGGTCCAGCTGACGTTTCTGCAGGTGCCGCGCGCGGCTGTGCGTTTCGAGGCGGATCGCTCGGCCAGAGGCTGGTTGTTCGGCCTGGCCACGTTCGTCGTCAAGCGCCACCGTCGCGCGATCGCGCGCCTCAAACGCAAGATCTCGGCGCTGGCGAAGGAACCGGCGGCCAGGGACGCTCCGACGCCGATCGACCTGGTCGGCGAAGAGCAATCGGTCCAGCGCGCGCATCGGGCGCTGGCCGAGCTTTCGAAGAAGAAGCGCGAGGTCTTCGTGATGATCGTTCTCGAACAGCTGTCGGGCGAGGCGGTGGCGCAGGCGCTGGGGATTCCGGTCGGCACAGTGTGGACGCGGCTGCATCACGCGCGCCGGGAGCTGCGCGCCTTGCTGGGTGAGGGGGAGTCATGAAGGCGCAGAAATGCGAATGGGGCTGGATGGTGGAAGCGGGCGGCGACGGCCGACTGTCGGAGGAGCAGCGGACCGAATTCGCGCGGCACGCCGCCCGCTGCGAGACCTGCGCGCGGCAAGCAGCGTCCATCAGCCGGCTCGGCGAGGTGATGGCTGCTATCCCGTACCCGGCGGCCGACGACTTCCATCACCGCCGGCAACGCCAGCGGCTGCTGCTTGCCGCGGGTGAGCGGCAGATGTCCATCTCGCCGGCGCAGCGTTGGTGGAGTGGGCGCCGTGTGGCCATCGCCGCCGTCGCCGTCGTCGTCGTGGTGGGCGGTGTAACGGTCCGGCAGATCGGACGCCGCCCGGCCACCGTGGCGTCGGGTGCGCCGAGCTACGAGGTCACCGATCTCGAGGGCGCGTCGTGGACCAACCAGGAAAACGGCGCCAGCGCTCGGGTCAACCTCGCAAGCGGTTCGGCGGCCTTCCACGTCCACAAGCTTGGCCCTGGGCAGAAGTTTGTGGTGGCGCTGCCCGACTGTGAAATCGAGGTTCGAGGCACGCGGTTTGTGGTCAACGTGGAGGACGGCCGGACGCGCCACGTGGTCGTCATGGAGGGCAAGGTCGCGCTCCGCCATCGCGGAGCCGCGGAACAGCTGCTGCTGGGAGGCCAGCGATGGGACGCTCCGGTTCCCGCGGAGCCGACGTCCGCGCCGCCGGCGGCCCCCGCGCTGGCGCCCGCACTGGCTGCGCGGCCGACTGTGCACGTACCGGCGCGCAGGCCCGCGACGGTCCGGCGGCAACAGGTGGCAGCGGTCGCCGTTTCCCCCGACGTCAGTGCGGAGCCGCCGTCCAGCGCCGTCGAGCGCCGCGTAGAGGCGAAGACCCCGCCGCCGGCCGGGGCCGATCTCTTTGCGCGCGGCGTGGAGGCCTTTCGTGCCGGACGTTACGACGAGGCCGACGGCCTGTTGAGGGCCTTCGTGGCCAAACATCCCAAGGATCCGCGCGTGGAGGACGTCGCGTTTCTGCGCGCCGTTGGTCGCGTCCGTCTGGGAGACGCGCAGGGGGCCGCCACGCTCGCGCGCGATTACCTTGAACGCTTCCCGCACGGCATGCGCCGCAGGGAAGCCGAGGCCATAAGCCGCCGTTCTCCCCAGCAACCGACGGAGACCCCGTGAAAACACAAGAATGCTCAGGACAGAAATCTTCAGTTGCCCGTGCAGGCGCGCCGCTGGCCGGCGCCGCGCTCCTGCTGGTCCTGGTTCCGCTCGGCTGTCATGCGGGCGATCCGGCCGCTCCGGGATCCGCTGGCTCGGGGGGCTCTCCTGGTTCGGGGGGCTCGGTCCCGGGCGGCTCCGGGGGCTCGCCGCCGATTGGGTCCGACGCGGGTTCGCCGCCCAGCGGGTCCGATGCCGGCCAGTCGGCAACCACGGGTCGATACATTCCGCTGTCGGTCGGCGCCAGCTGGGCGTGGAACGGATTCGACACCCTGTCCGGTCAAAGCGGCGTCACCGATTCGAAGGTGGAGGCCGTAGAGACGCTGACCGGAGCCAAGGCGGGCATCAGCGCGTTCCGCGTCCGCAGCAAGACCTTGACCGGTTCGACCGTGAACTGGCAGCAGGATACCGGAACCGCCGTCGTCCGACACCGGGAGCAGTTCCTCGATGCCACGGGCGCGATCACGTCCGACCACGTCTTCATGCCGACCAAGCTGCGCCTGGACGAGTCGCCGGCCCATACCGCCCTCAACGCGTCCTGGACCGAGACCTACACCGACATGGCCATGTTCGCGACGCCGATCACCGTGACCTGGAAAGTGGAGGCGGTGAACGAGATGGTCACCGTCCCGGCGGGTACGTTCAGCTGCCTCCGCGTCCACAGCGTCCAGACCGGCGGCGCCGCCTACGACAGCACCTTCTGGTTCGCGCGTAACATCGGCAAGGTCAAGGAGAGCGGGACCGAAGAGCGCCAGCTCACTCGCTACAACATCCCCTAGCGCCAGCGCACCCAGTAGTTGTGCGTCGGTTGGGGATGTCGCCAGTGCGGCGGCACGTGCTGGATGCTGGCTGGGCGCGGCACTCGGTCGTCGAACAACAAAGACACCGCCCCCATCGTCGCCCCGTAGAACAGGAATTCAATCGTGGCCAGCAAACGATCGGAGTATCCAAGCGGCATCGGGATGCGGAATGCCGGCAACACCACGTAAAACGTCGACAACATCACCGCCAGCCCCCAGATCGGCCCCGCGATCACTCTATCCGTCGGGTTTAGCCGCGCCAAACCAAGTCCGAACGTGAGGGCCCAGACGATGGAGATCGCCAGATGCACAAGCTGACCGCCCAGCACAGCGGGCAAATAGAAACCGGGATGCATCTGCGATGCGAAGATCGGGTTCTTGGCGGCCGCCCAGACGTCCTGCCCAGCCAGGGGAGCCCCCGCCATGGCCAGAGTCGTGATCACGATGCCGCCGAGCAATCCACCCCAGGCGCCGGTCTTGAGACCGACGTTCACCCAAGATTCGTCCGCCGCCGCCTCCATCGCATCACCTCAACTACAAGGTAGGTCCCCCATCAGTACTGGCAAGGAGGCGGCGTCCCAGATCCGAGACGGATGATCACTGCTGCTATTACTGTCCGACCGGTGGTGGCGTCGACAAACCGGAGCCGTCGATGCGAATCGGCCCCATGGCGGGCTGCCGATATTCACGCTTCGGCGACGACGTGCGGGTCGGTTTGGGGCTGGTGACAACCGGTGCTGGCTTTTGGTTGTCGACCGAGGTCGTCGAATCGGTCGTTGTCGTCGTGTTGGTCGTGATGCCCGGGGCGTCGTCGGTCGCCGGTTGGGTCTCGGCTGAGGTCGTGGTTGAGCTCTGCTTCCGCGTCGTGACCGTGGCCGACGAGTCGGTGCCGGTGCTGTCGTCCGCGGGCGCCGATTCGACCTCGACCGTCGTGGTGGTGCTGGTTGTTGCCGTGGCCGCGGGCTGTTGGTCCCGGGCCCGTGCGGTTCCGACCAGGCCGAAGGACGTTGCAATCGCCGCGACAGCGATGATCTGTTTGATGTTCATGACGGTGTCTCCTCTCCCAATAGATGGCAGGTTTGCTGCCAATCTAATCATCGCTACCAGGGATGGACCCGGCGGGGAGTTGGGGACCCATGAATTCGGGCCGCCCGCCCCATGTAGATCGATTTGATCCAGCGGCGAGCGGCCCGCGAAACCGGCGCGGCGTGCTACGGCTTGCCGGCGGTTAGGGCGGTGACCTTGTAGATCGCGTGCAGGGTGGTGATGTACATGGTCTTGCGGTCGGCGCCGCCGAACGTGATGTTCGACGGACCCTTGCCGCCCGGATCCGCGGGCAGGCCGGTGACGGGGTCCTTGTCGATCCCGACCGGCACGTCGTAGCGGCCGACGTAGGATCCGTCCGCCCCAAACACGGCGATGCAATTGGTGTCGTGGTGGTTGATGGAGACGTAGACCTTGCCGTCGTCGTCGACGTTGATGCCATCCGGGACCTGGAGGCCAACTCCACCCGGGACCGAGGTCTTGCTGGCGAACACCTTGGACATGGTTCCGGCGGGAACCAAGCCGTCAGTCAGGGGGATCGACAGGATCTGGTTGGCCGTGTCGTCACCCAGGTACAGCGTCTTCTCGTCCTTGGACAGAGCGATGCCATTGATGCTGTTCTTGAGCGGGTCCGGACCACCCTCCCAAAGCTTGGTCACCGCGCCGTCGAGGGCGGCGATCCGGTAGGCGCCAGTCGGGATCAGCATCGGGTCCGGATACGCGCTGCCCCAGTGGGTGTCGGTGAAGTAGATGTTGTCCTTGCTGTCGACCACCACATCGTTGGGGGCGTCGAGATTCTTCCCGCCCACGGCCGCGACCAGCTCCTTGAGCATGGCGCCCTCGACGCGGGTCACGCGATGGTTGACGCGCTCGGTGGCGACGAGGCGCCCCATGGAATCCATGCCGAGACCGTTGGTGCTGGCAGGCGCCATCGTGGGATACGGATAGATGGAGAACATATTGGTGGCCGGGTCGTACTTGTAGATCAGGGCCCCCATGGCGTTCTTCTCGACGACGTCGGAGAAGAGCAAGTAGTTGCCGCTGGCCACCCAGTAAGGTCCTTCCAGCGAGATGAACTTGTAGGCGGTCTGGGGGATCTCGGTCGCCGTGCCCAGCGGCGCAGCGGCAAACGGCATGATGGTCGGTCCATCAGCCCCGCCGCCGTCGGCCGGTTTCTGACCGGGGCTGCTGCTGCTGCACGCAGCGATGGCTCCCACCAGAACCAGTGTCCCAAGCCCTCGTGTCCAGGTAAGACGATCAAAGATTTTCGAATCGAGCATAGTGCGTTCTCCTTTCAATTTGGCCTTAAGCAAGACCGGGCCGGTCGTGCTGATCTACGAGAGAGATTTCCCGCCGGCGGTCGGCTCGGTCGAATCGGAACCAATACCAATGCCAATCCGGTGAAGGATGCACAGAAGCGGATCTGCTGACACGTGTCAAGGCCATTTGACAATTCCGATCCCCATTTCGCCAACTGCTCTCAACAATTTCAGCAAGGACATATACGCATTTCGCGCCTCGGTTGAGTTGCTGAGCAAAACGGTAAGAGACCCCGCATTAACCTTGGCCGGTGTGTTGGACATATGCGCGTCCGGCCCCACATCTAATAGAGGCGGGGAATTCACCGCGCCGCAAAGGCAATGCAGACAACGAATATCCCGGGAGTACACCCGATAGCGTTTGCCGATGGCGTTGTTCGTCCCGAAGCGCTCCGCCGGCGCAGGGACCGAACGGAAGTCGCGGTGGCCGATCTGCGCCAGGCGTTGGTGTCCGAGGTCGCAGGGGAGGTTCGGTTTGATGAGGGCGCCCGGGCCCTTTACGCGACGGACGGATCGAACTACCGGCAGGTGCCCATCGGTGTCGTGATCCCGCGGACCACCGACGACATCGTCGCGACGGTGGAAATCTGCCGGCGTCACGAGGCGCCGATCCTCGCTCGCGGCGCCGGAACCAGCCTGGCTGGACAGTGCTGCAACGTCGCGGTGGTGATCGACGGCTCCAAGTACGTGCACGGCGTGCTGGCGCTGGACGCGAGCGAACGATGGGCGCGGGTTCTGCCTGGCACCGTCCTCGACACCTTGAGGGGCGCGGCCAACCGGCGCGGCCTGACCTTTGGCCCGGATCCCGCCACGCACGCGTATTGCACGCTGGGCGGAATGTTGGGCAACAATTCTTGCGGGCCCCATTCGGTCATGGCCGGGCGAACGTCCGACAACGTCGAGGAGCTGGAGGTGCTGACCTACGACGGCCTTCGCCTTCGCGTCGGCGCGACCACGCCGCAAGAGCTTGAACGCATCATCCAGGCCGGTGGCCGCCGTGGCGAGATTTACCGGGGGATGCGCGATCTACGGGATCGGTTCGCGGACCTGATTCGCACCCGCTATCCCAAGCTCCCGCGCCGTGTGTCCGGATACAACCTTGACGATCTGTTGCCCGAGAATGGCTTCCACGTCGCCCGCGCGCTGGTCGGCAGCGAAGGGACGCTGGTGACCGTGCTGGAGGCGCGGCTCCGCCTGGTGCCGTGGCCCGCGCATCGGGCGCTGCTGGTGATCGGGTATCCCGACATCTTCGCCGCCGCCGATCATGTTCCCGCGCTGCAGTCTGGTGACGGCGCCACTTCTAGTGATCCATGGCAGCGTCCCATCGCCATCGAGGCGGTTGACGACCTTCTGGTCAGCACCGTCAAGGCGAAGCACCTGGCCGACGCGGCGCTACGCCTCCTGCCGCGTGGGAGGGCCTTCCTGCTGGTCGAATTCGGCGCCGACACGCCCGACGCGTGCGCGGCGCGCGCGCGGCAAGCCTGTGCCAGCGTGTTGCGCACCCGTGGTGCTGTCGACGCGCGGGTGCTGTCGGGTCTCGAGCAACAGCATCACGTCTGGTCGCTGCGCGAATCGGCCCTGGGCGCGACCGCGCGCGACCCCGCGGGCAAGAACGCGTGGGAAGGCTGGGAAGACTCCGCAGTGCCGGTCGAAAAGCTGGGCGCTTACCTGCGCGAGCTCAAGCGCACGCTGGCCGCCCATGGCTACCAGGCGTCGCTTTATGGGCACTTCGGCCAGGGCTGCGTGCACACCCGGATTCCTTTCGATTTTGGTTCTCGGGCGGGCGTGGCGAACTATCGCGCGTTCATGCAGGAGGCGACCGACCTGGTGGTCGGTTTCGGCGGCTCGTTTTCGGGGGAGCACGGCGACGGCCAGGCACGCGCCGAATACTTACCCAAACTCTTTGGCAAGGAGCTGGTGGAGGCCTTTCGGCAATTCAAGCGGATCTGGGATCCGGCCTGGCGAATGAACCCGGGCAAGGTGGTCGACGCCTACGGCAGCACGGAGAACTTGCGTCTCGGCCCCGATTTTGTCGCGCGCGAGTCGGCGACACATCTGGCCACGCACTTTGCGTTCCCTGACGACGGCGGCAGCTTTGTCCGCGCGACCGAGCGGTGTGTGGGCGTCGGTAAGTGCCGCCGGCTTGACGGTGGAACCATGTGCCCGAGCTTCATGGTCCTGAAGGACGAAGAACACACCACCCGCGGTCGCGCCCACCTGCTGTTCGAGATGGTACGCGGCGAACGGCTCCAAGGTTGGAAGGACGACCAGGTCAAGCAATCACTTGACCTGTGTCTCGCTTGCAAGGGCTGCAAGGGCGAATGCCCCGTGGGCGTGGATGTCGCCACGTACAAGGCGGAGTTTCTCGCGCACTACTACCAGGGGCGGCTGCGCCCGCGTGCCGCGTACGTCATGGGTCTCATTCAGCGATGGGCGCGGCTGGCGCGCGTCGCGCCGGGGCTGGCCAACCTGGTGGCGCACGCGCCGGGCCTGCACCGCCTGGTCAAGCGCGCCGCGCAGATCGCGCCGCAACGTGAGCTGCCGCGCTTCGCGGCCCGGATGTTCACCGAGCAGTTCGCAGCGGCAAAAGCCAGCCGCGCGCGCGAAACCTCGCGCGAAAAGCTCGTGCTGTGGCCCGATACCTTCACCAACCATTTCTATCCGGCGGTGGGCATGTCGGCCGCCGCGGTGCTGACCGAGCTCGGGTGGCTGGTGCTGGTCCCCGAGCAGCCGGTCTGCTGCGGCCGCCCGCTTTACGACTGGGGCATGCTGAAGGCGGCCAAACGCCGGGTGGTCGAGACGCTTCGTGTCCTGCGCGAGCCGCTGCGCGCCGGACTGCCCATCGTGGTGCTCGAGCCCAGTTGCCTGTCGGTCTGGAAGGACGAGGCGCGATCGCTGTTTCCGCACGATCCGGACGTTCGTCGGCTGGGGGCGCAGGCGATGCTGTTCTCGGAGTTTCTCGCGCGCGCCGACGTGCCCCTGCCGCGGCTCGCGGGCAAGGCGCTGCTCCACGGCCACTGTCACGAGAAGGCGCTCGGCGGGACGGACAGCGAGCGTAAGGTCCTGGAACGGCTCGGTCTCACCGTCGAGACGCCGGACGCCGGCTGCTGCGGCATGGCCGGCGGGTTTGGTTTCGAACGCGGCGAAAAATATGACGTGTCGGTTCGCGCCGCCGAGCGCCGGTTGCTGCCCGCCGTGCGCGCCGCCCAGCCCGATACGACGATAGTCAGCGACGGGTTCAGCTGCCGGGAGCAGATCAGCCAGCTTGGCGGCCGGCGTGCGCGCCACATCGCCGAGCTGGTGCACGACGCCATGGTGACGGCCAAATCCGGCCGCGGTCCCGACCTGCGCGCGCGCTGGGACATGCCCGCGCGGGTTTCCATTGGGGCGATGGCCGTCGTGGTCGTGGTCACCGTGCTCGGGCTGCTGACAGCGATCCGACGAAACCGGGCAAACGGGAGGAAAACGTGATGGCAAAGAAGATGACGGCAGCGGACGTGATGATCGACATTCTCATCGACTGGGGTGTGGAGGTGGTGTTCGGGCTGCCGGGTGACGGCATCAACGGCATCATGGAGGCGCTGCGAACGAGACAGGACCGCATCCGGTTCGTCCAGGTCCGCCACGAGGAGTCGGCCGCCTTCATGGCGTGCGGGTACGCGAAATTCACCGGAAAGCTGGGCGTCTGCCTGGCCACCTCGGGCCCCGGCGGGGTCCATCTGTTGAACGGTCTTTACGACGCCAAGCTGGATGGGGCGCCGGTGCTGGCCATCACCGGGCACCACTTTCACGACCTCATCGATACTCACGCGCAACAAGACATCGACCTCGATCGCGTGTTCACCGATGTCGCGGCCTACTCGACCCGGGTCATGGGTCCGGCCCACGTCGCCAACGTCACCCATCTGGCGTGCAGGACCGCCTTGAGCCGCAGAACGGTCGCGCACATCAACTTCCCGGTCGACTTTCAGGAACAACTTCTCGATCAGGACGAGCGGTCGAGGCGCAACGTCCCCGGTCACAACGTCGACGTCTTCGCCCAGTCGGCCGGTTTGCCCCCTGAAACCGATCTGGCTCGCGCCGCGGAGATCCTGAACGCGGGCAAGAAGATCGTCATCCTCGCCGGCCGCGGCGCCCTGGGATCCCGGCGCGAGCTGGAGCAGATCGCCGAAACCCTGGGCGCCCCGATCGTCAAGCCGCTGCTGGGCAAGGGAGCCGTGCCCGATGACAGCCCGTATACCACCGGCGGCATCGGACTGCTCGGGACCGCCCCCTCTCAGGAGGCCATGCAGGACTGCGACACGTTGTTCATGGTCGGCACGTCGTTTCCATACATCGAATTTTATCCCAAGCCCGGGCAGGCGCGGGCGGTGCAGATTGACTGCGAAGCCGATCGCATCGGCCTGCGCTACCCGGTCGAGGTCGGGCTGGTGGGCGACAGCCGTCGCACCCTGCGCCTCCTGGGTCCGCTGCTGCGCCGGAACGAGAACCGGCGCTTTCTGGAGAGCGCCCGGGACGGAATGCGCGATTGGTGGAAGCTGATGGAGGAGCGTGGAACCCGAGCCGACAAGCCGATGAAGCCGGACGTGGTGGCCTGGCAGCTCAACAGCGTCCTGCGCGACGACGCCATCGTGTGCAGCGACAGCGGCACCATCACGACCTGGTTCGCGCGGCAGATCCGCGCCCGCGGCGAGCAGATGTTTTCGCTATCGGGGACGCTGGCCAGCATGGCCAACGGCCTTCCTTACGCCATCGCCGCGCAGATTGCGTACCCGGAGCGTCAGGTGGTGGCGTTTGTCGGCGACGGCGGCTTCTCCATGCTGATGGCGGAGCTGGCCACGGCGGTCAAGTACAAGCTGCCGATCAAGGTCGTTATCATCAAGAACAACACGCTCGGCCAGATCAAGTGGGAACAGATGGTGTTCCTGGGCAACCCGGAATACGGCTGCGATCTTCAGCCGATCGACTTTGCCCTGTTCGCCAGATCATGTGGCGCGGCCGGCTTCACGATCGAGGATGCGGCGGAGTGCGGGGCCACGCTGGAGCGGGCGTTCCGCACCGACGGGCCGGTGATAGTCGAGGCCGTCGTCGATCCTCTCGCGGCGCCCATGCCGGCGAAGATTACGGCAGAGCAGGCCCTTCACCTTGCCAAGTCGCTGGCGCGCGGTGAACCGGATCGCGCCGAGATCATGAAGACCATATTCAAGGACAGGATCCGGGAGCTGATCTGATGTTGCGGCGGTACAGGAGAACGATCGTCTGTCCTCCTGTACCGCTGCCGCCGCCCCAGACCTAACCCCCTGCGAACTCGGGTCTTCCAGGCGCCGTGTTAGTTTGCCAGCAGCTCGGTTGGGTCGTTGGGGACCGCCGTACGGGGCTGCTCTGCGCCGATTTTCACATCGGCGGAGAAGGTCTGACCCATGTAGGCGTCAAACTGCTCGCGGACGACGAAGCTGACCTTGCCCTGATTGTCCTGACTGACCTTCGCCAGCAGGTCACGAAGGGCGGTCAAGCTCTTCGACTCGAGACGCGCCATGCAGGGATTTGCTGTGCAGTCGATGAACTTCACCTTGGTTCCCGGCACGCCCGCCGTGGCCATGTCCAGCTTGGTTTGCAGCGTCTTCTCGGCGTCGACGACCTCGGGTGTCGGCGGCGTCACCGGTGTTTCAATGGGCGTTGCCGGCCCCATCGTGCCGTTGCCCGGCATCACGACCGGCTCCATCCCCGGCATTGTTCCCGGCGGCGTGGGCGTGACCGGCCCCATCCCGTTTCCGGGCGTGGGAGCCGGCGTGGTCTTCCCGGGATCCATCCCCGTTGGATCCCCCGTCGTCGGATCATTCGGGATGATGGTGGTGCAAGACACCGCCACCACCGCGGAGATCGCCAGAACAGCGAGGCCCGCAGTAACAATCCACTTCGATGAGTTTTTCATGGGTTTCATGACATCCTCCGACTACTCGTTCTTGAACAGGACAAGGTTGTTCAGGAACGCGATGACGTCCTGTCGGTTTTGCAGCGACGCGGCGGCGAAGTTGTTGCGCGAGGTCTGCCCTTCTCCGCCGTGCTCGAGGATGGCCTCGGTCAGCGATGCTGCGCGACCATCGTGCAGGTAGGGCGGCGAGGAGCCAGCGCCCCAGAGGTTCTCGGTCATAAACACCGACGCGCCGGTGCCCTGCTCGTCAACCTCCTCGGCCAGACCCGCTCCCATGTCATGCCGCCGCAGGTCGCCGAACAGCGCGATGATGGCGTGCCCCTGGGCATCACGTGTGAAATCGCCCAGCTTCTGGCCGTTGGCGAGGACGGGAGTCGCGTTCTCGACGTGATCTCGCGTGATATCGAACACGAGCGGACGGGCGGGGTCGAGCTGCGACTGCGCGTAGGTGCGCCCGTTCGGAAACAGGTTCCCCGCGTCGCGGAAATTGGCGTTCGCGCTCGGCTCACGGAAGATGACGTCGTTGGCCACCAACGAAGGAACGTGGCAGCTGTTGCAGCCCATGCTGTTGAACAGCGGCGCGCCCCGGTTGATGGATGCGGTCTCCGCGGCCGTCAGCGCAGGAATCAGGCCCAGGCCGGCCAGCTCCACCTTGGTCGTGGGCCGCGGCTGTGCCGCCTGATAGATAGTCAGCGCGGTGATGTCGCCGACGAACAGCTCGTTCCTGACGCCGTCGCCGTCGCCGTCGACCGTGGACGGATCGACGGTCGGGGAGCCGAGCAATTCGCTGCCCTGCATGCCGAGCTCGTTGTGGGCGGCGCCGCGCACGAAGTCGCGGATGAACGCGACCGCGCCCTTCCACTGGTACGGGCGGACGACGAGGTCGGCGCTGACCGAGTTGGCACCCCCGGCGACCGGCGGGCTCAGGCTCTCAGTGCAACCCGTGGTGCCAGCGGCGTGGTTAATCGTCAGCGTTCCAAAGCTGATGCCCTTGCTGGAAAGGGCCCTGGCCGTCGAGCCTGCGGTCGTGCTGGATCCGCACCCCAGGGCCGTGCGGCCCGCGGTGCGGATCGCCTGCAGGTCGACGGTCATCTCTTCCGCCAGCTTCTGCTGACCGCCCAGGCCGAACAGGTGCGGCGTGTTGCGCGTCACCTGCTGATTGAGCCGGCCGGTGTGGTTGGCGTCGCGATGCACGTTGTCGGATGCTTCGCCGGCGCCGTCGTCACCTCCCTGATTGTGGCAACCGGTGCACGACTGCGCGTTGGGTCCGGTCGCGCGAGCAGGGGTATGGGTGGCCCATTCGCCGGCACCGGTCTTATCGGCGCGCGGCATGCGCGTGAATCGTTCCCCGGCGCCGACCCTGGCACCGATGCCGTCGGCGGCGTTGAACTTGGCCTGGAACAGCTTGTCGCCATGGTCGATCGCCAGAGCCAGCGCCGCTGCGCCTTGCCCGTTCCCGATCTGGGTCGTCAGGCTGGACTGAATGACGTGACCCCCGGCGGTCGCGACGCCGGTTCCTTCGGTCGCGCTGACCAAGGCAAGATCGCCCGAGCTGGTGATGAGCGCCCACGCGCTCACACCGAAACCGAAGGACACCGCGAGCACCGCAGCGGCCCGCGCGACAGGGTGCCTGGTCGGCCACCGGACGAGTCGCTTGATCTTTGAATTGGTCATGGGGGTCTCTCCTTGTTTCTGGGACATTGGGTGTGCGCCAACAGGGCAAGCCTCGGGCCATGTCGCTATGCCTCCCCCACAGGCCCACCTCAGCCCTGATCGGCGCGTTAACCCACAGAAAACTGACGACAGCCGTAGGCGCGCCCCCACAGCTGGATGGATCTTCCTGTTGGCCCGACCCAACGATCTTGCGGACTTCGCTATTGAACTAGGCTCAACAGTGGCTCTGGCTTTTGCAGGCCGCCGTACACCCGAGTAGGTATGTGTAATCAGCGCGAAAAGGCCTGGAACAATGGAGTATTCTGTCCGCGCTGTGACTTCAGGGGAACGGTATCGCCTCGTTCGAACTGTTGGCAGCGGCGGCATGGCGCAAATCATGGAGGCCACCGCGCGCGGCATGGACGGCTTTGAACGTCGTGTCGCCATCAAACGACTTCTGCCCGAGCACGCGCGCAACGGCGAGCATCGCCGCATGTTCCTGCAGGAGGCGCGCATCACGAGTCGCCTACACCATGGTGGAATCGTCGGTATCTTCGATTACGGACTCATCGATGGCAGTGCGTTCCTGGCCATGGAGTTCATCGACGGCCTGGACGCGCTTCGCGCGCTGTCCAGCACCGCCGATCAGCGGCCGATGCCGGAAGGGATCGCGCTGCACCTGGTGGCGGAGATAGGACACGCGCTGGCTTACATTCACGAGCTGCGCGACGAGCACGACCGGCCGCTGCAGATCGTTCACCGTGACGTCAGCCCACAGAACATCCTGCTTTCCTGGGACGGCGACGTGCGGCTGTCGGACTTCGGCATCGCTTCATCGTACTGGCGGCGCGAGCTGACGACGGTTGGGGCCATCAAGGGCAAGCTGCGATTCATGGCGCCGGAGCAGGCGCGTGGAGAGCGGGTCGGCCCAGCCGCTGACGTCTACGCGCTGGGCGCGACGCTGGACGCGTTTGTCGGCAGCCGTGCCACCGGTCCTTCGACGTCAGAGGCTGACACCGCCCGGCGGGTGCAAAAGGCGCGGCGGCGCAACGTCTCTCCCGCCGTGTGTGAGCTCATCGGCGCGTGTCTGGCCAGCGAGCCCGACCAGCGGCCGCGCGCTGGTGAGGTCGCGGCGCGCGCCGGCGTGCTGGCGTCGCAGCGTCTCGGCCGCGACGGTCGCGGCGCACTTCGTGCCTGGCTCGGACCCTTGCGGGCCATCGCCAAGCGCAACAGCAAGCTCGACGACCTCATGGGTCTGTGTCTGGTGCCGGTCGGGCCGGCGAGCGCCCGGACCTTCACGGTCACGCAGGAATCGCCGCTACCCGAGCTGGAGCAGGTCTCGGTCGTCAGACGGCTGCCGACCGGGCGGCCGCCGACGGCCGTCCGATCGCCCGAGGTTTTGCTGGCCGCTGCGGCGCTTGCCAGCCTCCTCATCGCGGGCGAAACCCGTCTGTCGTTTCCAGGTCTGGCGTCGGCGTCCCCGCCAACGACGGGTGTGACGCGCGGTCGATCGGCGCCGCCAAATGGAAATAGCCCTCGGCTATTTCCGTCTTCGCGCCTGGCCGCGCCTCACGCTCACCAGGTTCCCCCGCCCCCGCCTCAGAGCGACACGGCAGCGCCAGCGCCGTCGCCCGCCGTCGACCATCGCGACACGGCGTGGCTCCGCGTCGGTGGTCCGACGCTGGCCGGTGCCCGCGTCTCGATTGACGGCACCTTCGCGGGGTTTGCCCCGGTCGAGCTCTTCCGCCCGTGCGGCACGCACAAGGTCGCCGTCACCGAGCCGACGTCCGGTCGAACGCTGCTGCGCAAGACCGTGCGGCTCGGGGATCAACACACGCGCGCGGCGCCGCTTCGAATCGTACAGTGACTAGCGAAGGCCGTGCCGTCGCAGCAGCGACAGCAGGTAAGGGCGATCCATGCTGGCGGCGCGTGCCGCCGCCGACGCGTTCTTGCCGGTGGTCTCCATGAGCGTCATCAGGTAGCGCTTCTCGAACGCGGCCAGCGCCTCGGCGCGCGCGGCCCGATAAGGAACAACGGCGCCCGGCGGGTGCACATCGGGTAGGGCGCCCACGACGCCGTCAAGGCTGACCGTGCCCATGGCCAGCGCGCTCTCGACCACGTTGCGCAGCTCGCGCACGTTCCCGGACCAGCGATGCGCCCGCAGCGCGGCCATGGTCGGCTCGGAGAAGGGGAGGCCCGGCGCGCCGGTGATCTCACGCGCGAAGTGCGCGACCAGCGGCTCGATGTCGTCTGGGCGCGCGCGCAGCGGCGGGATCTCGATTCGCGCGACGGCCAGGCGAAAGTAGAGGTCGGCCCGGAACGTCCCCTCGTTGGCCTCGGAGCGCAGATCGCGGTGGGTCGCCGAGATGACCCGCACGTCGACCTGGATGTCCTCCTTGCCTCCGATGCGCCGGAAAGACCGCCGCTCCAGCACGCCCAGCAGCGCCGGTTGCACCGCCAGCGGCAGCTCGCCAATCTCATCGAGAAAGATCGTTCCCCCGTGGGCCAGCTCGAACGCCCCCTCCTGCCGGCGTTCGGCGCCGGTGAAGGCGCCGCGCTCGTGTCCGAAGAGCTGTGACGCAATCAACGTCGCCGGCAGCGCGCCCGCGTCGACCACCACGAACGGCCCCTTGGCGCGCGGGCCGGCGTCGTGAATGGCACGGGCGATGAGCTCCTTGCCGGTGCCGGTCTCGCCCTGCACCAACACCGAGACGGTTGATCGCGCCAGCCGGTCCAGCGTGCCCGAGATCTCACGCATCGCCGCGCTGTCCGCCACCAGGCCCGGGAACTCGCGCGGCTGTTCGAGTAGCGGCGCCGCCTCGATGCCGACGTCGGCGAACGTGAGGACCGTGCGGCCCAGCCGCAGTCGCGCGCCCACGGGGATCAACGCCTCGCGGATGCGCACGTCACCGACGAACGTCCCGTTTCGGCTACCGAGGTCCTTGACCAAGACCCCCTCTCCGACGCGCAGATCGAGGTGGTAGCGGCTCACCGTCGGATCGGCGAGCAGGAGCCCGTTGTCAGGCGACGTCCCGACTGACAGGCTGCCACCGATCAACTCGGCTTCCTGGTCGCGGTCGGGGCCCTCGACAACCGTCACGCGCAGGTGGCGGACCGTCGCCTGCCTGCGCTCCTGGTGCAGGTGGGTCGACTCAACCGCCATGCTGGTCAGCGGAAGACGATGTCATGTCCGCGCCTCCTCGCCCTGGGCTTGCTGAGAAGAAACATGATCGCCGCGCTGGCAAGGGCGACGCCGAAGACCGTCGACCAGAACAGCGCCTGCCGCCACCATCCGCGTCGCGCGTTGCCCATCCTCGATTCGTTGAGGGCGGCCGCCACCACGTGCGCGGCCGCCTCGGGTTCGGCGTTCAGCGCCACGTGCGTCAGCGAGTCCCCGCTTCGGTCGTACACGTTGGCGTGGACCTGACCGGACCTCTGCCAGGCCAGCACGACCAGACCGACACCAAATGCCGCGGACGCCGTCCGCGCCATCTCGACAGAGGACGGATCCTCGCCCTTGCCCAACGTGGTCGTCAGCTGGCGCCTGGCCTCGTCCGGGGAGGCAAGCTCGAGACCGAACCTGAGAGTTTGATCCTCCTCCAGCAGCACCGGCACCGCGCGCGTTGTCCGGCCCATCTTTTCGGCGACCAGCACGTGCTCGCCGCGCAGGAGGTTGAGACGGCAGGGCGATGCCAGGCATCGGACGGCGCCGTCGACCTGGATGGAGGCCCCGTCGGGCTCCGTGCGCACGGCCAGGGTGACACGGCCCCAGAGCAGCGCCTTTTGCCGCTCCTCTTCGGCCAGTCGCTGGAACTCCGGCGTGGTTCGTCGCAACACGTTCGGATCATCAAGCTCCCGGACCAGGAGGCGTCGAACCAATTCGCGCGCGCGGCCTTCGTCTCGTGCCCCGAGGGCGCACGCGGCTGCGTAGGTTCCGACCCGGGCTGCGTCGGCCCGGCGCCCACGTTCCAGCAGGTGATCAAAGTTCAAGGACACACCGTCGAGCTGGGCCAGGCAGTTCAGGAAATCGGCCTCGAGATACGCCTGGCCCACGCGCTCGATGTCAGGCGTCGGGCTCGCGGCCGGGGGGCCGGCCTCCACCCTGAGCGATTCCAGCCGCCAGAGCGCCGGCAGCTGCGCGCGCGCCGCCTCGACCACGCCGGCCGGTGACAGACCGCCGACCACCACGATCGCGGCCGGCGAATCCGGCGCCGAGCGCGCCGAGGCGCTGAAATAAAGCGCCAGCGCCGCCGTCAGGAATTTCAATCCTCGGCGGCGATCAATCCTCGCGCTCGGAACGGCTCGGAAGAACAACGGGGGCATGAGCCTCCTTCATGTCAGAGGAGGCCCACGCGCCCCCTGTCAAAAGGATTCCCTCAGGCGAAAATTCTCTCCCGCCCCCTGCCAACCGCTAGCACCAACACCCGGCGGATCAGCGACGAAAAAAACATCAGGTACGGCGACCTCTCAATCCCGTATAACCCACCCGCGCGCCCTCCGGAAGCAGCCTTTTCCCTAACGGACGCGGATTTGTTGGTTGTAACTTGAAACACCTATTGCGAATTCGAAAACGCTGTATAGCGGCACAGTTGTCGGCGATTCTCGTCCGATATTGACCCGATTTGCGCCGCTATCGGTGTCACCGAACGCTACGGATACCAGGTGGTCCCGATGCGACTAGCGAAGCAACCGCAGCAAGAGATTAGGCATCATGTTGGCTTGCGCGAGCACCGCCACCCCGGCCTGCATCATGATCTGCAGCCGACTGAGGTTCGAGATCTCCTCGGCCACGTCGACGTCGCGGATGCGCCCTTGCGCGGCCGACAGGCTCAGCGACGCTTGCGTGGCGGTGTTGATGACCCGCTCCATCCGGTTCGCCTGCGCGCCCAAGGTGGCGCGCGACGATGAGACCGACTGTAGCGCGGTGTCGATTGTCGCCAGCGCGCCCTGCGATCCTGTCAGCGTCGACAGCGACAGGGCGGTGAGCGCCAGCGACGACACCGTGGCGCTGGCCATGGTGACGACGATCTGGTCGTTGCTGGCCACGTTGCGGATGCCGACCTGGAACGTCAGCGAGACCGCGCTGTTGATCAGCGACACGCCGTTGTATTCGGTCGCGTTGGCGATGCGATCGATCTCGCTGACCAGTGCCGCAACCTCGAGCTGAACGTAGCCGCGTTCGGTGTTGCTGACTCCGGACGACGCCGATTGCGAAGCCAGCTCCCGCAGGCGGGTCAAGATGTTCTGGGTTTCGTTGAGGGATGACTCGGCCGTCTGCGTGATGTTCAAGGCATCGCTGGCGTTGCGTACCGCCTGGCTGTAGCTCCTGATCTGCGCACCCAGGTTCACCGAGATGGCGAGGCCGGCGGCGTCGTCCTGGGCCTTGGTGACGCGAAAGCCCGACGATAGCCTGGCCAGGGAGCGACCGAGGTCGGCGGACGTGGTCATCAGATTTCTCTGCGCGTCCAGAGAACTGATGTTGGTTCGAAATGACATCGCCATGGGGGGAGTTGCTCCGAGGCGGCTGCCAAAGCAGACCTTTTTCGCCTTGTCTAGCTCTTCGGCACGTTCCGAAGGCTTGATAAACGCGCGATCAGCCGTGGCGCCGATCAGGCGACGATCAACGGGAAGCGCTTCACGCCGAGAAGGAAGGGGCTATCGACCGGTTCGACCGCTGTTCCTGGATCGCGCTCCAGCCGCGGCAGCTTCTCCAGCAGCAGCTGCAGCGCGGTCCGGACCTCGAGACGCGCCAGCGGGGCGCCCAGGCAGAAGTGTGGCCCCAGTCCGAAACCGAGGTGCCGGTTCGGCGACCGCCTGGAATCGAACTGCTCCGCGTCAGGAAAGATCGTCTCGTCGTAGTTGGTCGAACCGGCCCAGACGATGACGGTTTGCCCCTGGTCGACCTTCTGCCCGCCCACCTCGACGTCAGCCAGCGCGACGCGCACGCTGCCCGCCACCGACGGGAAGCAGCGGATGATCTCCTCGGTGGCGCCGGCAAGCAGGCTGGGGTCGGCGCGCAGCTCGTCGGCCAGCCCGGGCAGCTCGTGCAGGGTCAGGACGCCATTTCCGATGAGACAGGCCGTGGTCTCGTATCCCGCGATGAGCAGCAGGCGGCAGAACTCTTGCAGCTCGTTCTCCGTCAGACGCTCGCCGTCCACCTCGGCGGCCAGCAGCCGGGTGATGAGGTCCTCTTGCGGAGAACGGCGGCGGGCTTCGATCTGGCGCGCCATGTAGTCGTTCATCTCCAGCAGCGTGGCGGCGCGTTCCTCTGCGAACGACTTTCCGCGCAGGACGTCGGTTCGCGGGCCGGCTATCAAGGTCTCGGACCAGCGGCGAAAGGTCGACTGATCCTCGACCGGGATGCCCAGCATGTCGGCGATGATCCTGATCGGCAGCGGGTAAGCGAAGTCCTGCATGGCATCGAACCGCCCACGCGCGATGCCGGCGTCCAGAAGCTCTGCCGTGATCTCGGTGATGCGTCCCGCGAGCTGGCTGACCATGCGCGGGGTGAACGCCTGCGTGACGAGGCCGCGGAGCTTTCGGTGGCGGGCGCCGTCCATCCCGACGATGCTGGGCAGCGCCATGCCGCCCTGGCCGCGCATCTCCGACGAGAACAGCGCCGGTTCATTGAAGATCCGGACGGCGTCGGCGTAACGGTGGACGTTCCAGCTGTTGAACCTCGACTCGTATACCACCGCCTCGGCGGCGCGCAGCTCGCGATACTGTCGCAGCGGCAGGGCGAGGGTGGCGGCGATGGAATCGACGGGCCACGCACGACGATTGACACGTTGATGGTCAGACATGGTTGGCGCGTGCGCGCGCCCTAGCTTACTACCGCACGGCCGTAATCCAGTCGAACACGTCCTTTAGCGACGCCTGCTCCGCGGCGAGATCGGCCACGCCGACGGGCGGCATGGCCCGCAGCCGGGTCATCATGACCGCCGGAGGCAACATCGTGCGCTGCATTTGCACGTAGACCACGCTGCGCGTGGGAGCGCCGGGGACGACGCGCAACCATCCGGCCGGCGGGTGGACACTCTGCGCTTCGGTCGGTTTGTTGACGGTGTTGGCCACCAGGACGTCGGGGTGCAGGTCCACCTGTCCGTTGCCGTTGTGGCAGTGAACGCAGTTGCCGAACATGAACCTCTTGATTCGCAATAGCCGTCCACCGTCGGCGGTCGCATCGGTGATGGTCGCCGGTGCGGCCGGCGGCGCCATCATGAAGACGCCCGCGTCGGCGAACGTCTGCAGCTGGGTCTTGGCCGCGGTGGCCGGCATCTTGGAGTTGAGGCGCAGCTCGTCGAACCCGATGAAGGTCTGGGCGACCATCCCGTTCTGATCGTGGCACTGGCCACAGGCGTCGCGCGAGGGCAGGCTGTGCGCAAACGGTTGGCCGCCGTTGACCATGAACGGCTGACCGCCCACCGTGTGCTTGATGGTGATCATCACCGGGATGTCCTTGGTGATGTCGCCGTCCAGGTCATTGACGACCAGTGTCGCGTCGGTGCCGGCCGCGTTCCACTGGTAGACGAAGTACTCGTACGGCGTGGTCTTGGCCGCCCTGATGAGGCGCGTCTCGATCGGCCGGGAGGTTCCTCCCGGGCCGGTATCGTCGAAGAAGGTTTTGACGAAGATGGTTCCGATCGGGAACTTCCATTGCTTGCGGTCGCTGTTGTCGATCTTGGTTCCGGGGGGAAGAATCAGGAATCGCTGCTTCTCCATCCCGTCGCTCCACAGCGCCGGATCAGGGATGTACTCCAGCATGCTGGCTGGGTGTTTCGTGAGATCGGGCGCGGAGGGGAACAGCCCGGTCCCCTTGATGCTCATGGGCATCGCGCCCAGCGGCGCGCAAAACACCGACATCGGCAGGGCCGCGGTGCAATCTCCCATCGCGCTGCTGTCAGGCCCAGGGCCATCGCCGACCCCGGCGTCGCCGGCAGAACCGCCGGTGCCGCCATTCTTGTCGACCGCGGCGTCAGTGCCGGCGGAGCCACCCGAACCGCCGCCGCTGCCACCGCTGCCGGGACTGCCGCCGCCGCTGCCGCCGTTGCCGCCGCTGCCCCCGGAGCCTGTCGGTCCGGGGGTTCCTCCCGGGGATCCGCACCCGAGCGTGGTTGATGTGATGAGTGTGGCGACCAGCAGCGGGCGATATGTCATCGGTGGTTCGAACTCCTCTAGGGGGCGGCTTCGATCTTGTAGACAGCGTTGCTGTTCATGCTGGCCATGTACAGCTCGCCCTCGCCGTCTTCGCCGAAGGAGCTGACGTTACCCGGGACGGTCAAAGTCCCGTGCGTGACGGCGGCTCCCATGCGCGTGCCACTGACGACGACGACCGACTTGATGGTACCACCCGCGTGTACGCCGTAGAAGTAGCGGCCACACAGACCCGGGATCTTGTTTCCGCGGTAGACGATGCCGCCGATGATGGCGGCGCCGCCGCCCTCGCGCAGGATGCCGTCGTTGATGTCGGGGTTGCCGTTGTTATTTCGGTAGCCGAAGTCCTTACCGGTCATGCCGTTCGGGTTGACGATGATGGTTCCGCCAGGACCGTTGGCCACGTCGCCGATGTACATGTCGCCGGTCAGGCGGTCGATGCTCATGCGGTAGGGGTTGCGAAGGCCGTAGGCGAAGGTGGTGGACATCTTTGTGGTGACGTCGAAACGCAGTACGCGGCCGACAAAGCCGGTGGGATTGCCCGCCTCGTTGCTGAAGTTGTTGCCGACAGACCAGTACAAGTACGGCATCGCGTCCTTGGGATTGAAGGCCAGCGAGCCGCCGTTGTGGAACTGGCCCCCGCCCGCGCGCGGCCGGGAGTAGATGTTCTGTTTCTTCATCGCCGTCGTCGGGGTCATGCGCTCGTACTCGTCGATGGTCATGTCACCTGCGCCGGCTGCCGTGTAGAAGATGTAGAAGAGGTGATTGGTGGCGAACTGCGGGTGCAGCGCCATCGACAGGAGGCCCTGCTCGTTGTTCCCGCCGGCTGCGACCGCGACCATGACCAGCGGCATCGGCGCGACCATCCCGCCTTGAACGGTGAACACAATGCCGGTTTGGTGACCGATGACATAGATGGTGTCCTCACCGGGGACACCGACGATCTGGCCGGCCTGCCCCCGGAATCCCGTGATCGCGGTGCCTCTGCGCAAGGTCGGGACCGTCGCCGCCGGCGCCGTATTGCACGGCGTGAAGGACCCGATCATCTGAGCGTCGCCACCGCCGTCAGCGGGGGGCATCGTCCCGCCCGTTCCCGGGCGATCGACGCCACCGTCAGTGGCCCCGCCGGTACCGGTGGTGCCGCCTGTGCCGGTGGTGCCGCCTGTGCCGCTGGCGCTGCCGCCTGTGCCGGTGGTGCCGCCTGTGCCGCTGGCGCTGCCGCCTGTGCCGGTGGTGCCGCCTGTGCCGGTGGTGCCGCCTGTGCCGCTGGCACTGCCGCCTGTGCCGCCCTTTCCGCCGGTACCGCCGGCCGGAGCCGGGCTGTCCGAGCAACCGATGGCGCTGACCACCGTCACGGTCAACAAGCAGAGGGGCAACGCCCACAGGCGTCGGGTCTTCGATGGCAACATGGCTAACCTCCGGAAGGCTGATTTTTGGAACAAACTACTCGAGCTATCTATCTGCACCGCATCTGCGCCGGATCTGCGCCGGATCTGCGCCCGATCTGCGCCCGATCTGCGCCGCCCTGCCAGCCCCTTCCCGCGCCCGCGCCTCGGCTCTTACGTGACCCTACATCAATTTCCGCGCTGCATGGCCAAGATTATTACGGCTCCAGTTAGAAGTTCGCCTGCAAAATTGAGCGGAAAGAGCCACGAGGACTGAATTTTTTTCGCCCGCAATGTATGCATACTTACGGCTTTCTTTGTACGAAACATTGCGTTAGCCACCAATTTCCAAGGAGACTTCGAATGACGCGCAGCGGGGTTGTGGGTTGGGTGACGGTGTTAACTTGGCTTGCTAGGGCGACGGCGGCGCACGCCGACACCATCGTCCTTTACGGCAACGACTTCGAGCAACCAAACGTCACGCTGGCTGCCACCTGTGCAACCCTGGACCCGCTAGGTATCAACGCTCAGTACGGGACGGCGGAATTCGTCTTTCACCAGGTGAACACGGTCGAAGCCGTGCTGGTCGAGGCGACCTCGGCAGCCGGCGCCCGCGTTTATTCCGATCCGGAGGGCAAGGGGGGGAAGTTCACGCTGGGGATGCTGTCTTCCCTTCAGGATGACAAGTTGTCCCTGACCTTCGACGCCAAGAAGCTCCCGTTCCTGAACGTCGCGATGGACCTGTCGGCAATCGACGTCCCGGGGTGCGGTGGTCCCTTTGGCGTCGCCGCGCCGGCGATGAAGCTGTCGCTGCTGGACAGTCCGGGTGGCGTGTTCGATTGGGCATCACCCGTGTTGAGCGAGCGGACCGTCACCGGCGTTGCCCCTCCCGACGCCTTCACGTTCACGTGGCAGCGCGTGGTCGCGGCCCTGGACGCCAGCAAGTCGACCGATGGACACGTGAGCATCGTCTTCGACCTGACCGCCAGCGGCTATGCAGCCTTCGACAACCTCAGCATCACGGCGTCGACGGGCGCGTCGATCGTCGACAGCGACCTGGACGGAAAACCCGACGACGCCGACAACTGCCGCAAGGTCAAGAACGCCGATCAAGCGAACCAGGACAACGACAGGGCCGGCGACGCCTGCGATCCCGCTCCGCTGGATCCGTCGGTGTGCGGCGACCAGGACGGCGACGGCAAGGACGACTGCGCGTGCGGCGCCGAATGTCCGGCTGACGGCAGCGCCGACGACGGCGGGCAAACCGACGTCGCCGGCACCGCCGACAGCGCCGGTGACGGCGCCCGCGCCGACGACGCGGGTGTGGACGCCGCCGCCAAGACCCGCGCCAGCGGCTGCAGCTGCGGGGTCACGGAGACCTCGGGCGCGCGCAATCTCGGTGTTCCCGTGCTGGTGGCGGCGGCCGCGCTCTTTTTGCTGCGCCGGCGCAGGCAATCGACTGTTGCTCGCGCCTATGCCGTTCGCGCGATGGTCGGCCGCCGCACCAGGTAAGCGGCTTTCGACTTCCGACTCCGGTTGATACCTTCGCGGCTGAACACTACGTTCAAGCCGGAGGCCACCATGTCGACCAGCAGCACCAAAGATGTCAAGGACAACAGCCCGTGCCGAGGATTGGCCAGGGTGGCGACGCTGGACGACCTGGTTGAACGGGACCGCGAGCATGACTGCGAAGGGTTCGGCCGACACAAGATCTGCGTCAAGGTGGTCGCCGTGGCTGATCTCCCCACGAGGTTTGGCCAGTACCGCATCGTCGCGTTCTGGAACAACCGTGACCACAAGGAACACATCGCGCTGATCCACGGCGACGTGATGGGCAGCGCTCGCGTTTCAACCCGCCTCCACTCCGAGTGCCTGACCGGCGACGT
>DASRQT010000550.1:0-4453 GCA_035696485.1 Polyangia bacterium
CGACCCTTCATCCACACTGCCGCCGCCGGCGACCGTGTCCGTGGCCGCGCCCGGCGTCGAGCGGGTCGTACCGCCCAGCTTCACCGCCTGGCCGGGGAAGATCCAGTGCGGGTTCGAGATTTCGGGATTGAGCGCCCAGACCTTCGGCCACCGCCAGGGGTCGTGGAAATACGACTCGCAGATGTCCCACAGGGTGTCGCCCTTCTTGACGACGTAGGTGTCGGGGATCAAATCGGCGGCGCCGTCGCGCCGGCTCCCGGGAGTGTCGGTTTCCCCGGCCGCCTCATCGTCCTGATCGCCCGCGGTGGTCTCGGCCAGCCCGGACAGGGCGCGGCGTTGTTCCGCGTTCCGATCCTGGGTGGCGCGCCTGACGTCGGCAGACTTTGGCGCGGCCAGCGGCAATCGGCCCCCTGCCCCCAGCAGGGCCGCGGCCGAGGCCACACCCAACCCAAGAACGAGACTGTGGCGGGCGGTCACCGCGCCTCCGACAGGCGCGGCCCCGCCGGGCGCGCGCCGGCCCCGGGCGCGACGGTGCCCAGGTGCACGTCCACCTTGGTGCGGCGGGGCAGCTCGGCCAGCCGGGTGCTGGCCAGCGCCGCTGCGGCGTGCTTGGGGAAGGCGCGCACCAACGATTCCAGAACCTGGCGCCCTTCGGTCGCCTGCTCCAGCACCAGGTGTGAAAAGCCCAGCTTCAGCATGGCGTCGGGGACCTTGTTGCCGCCGGGATAGCGCTCGATCACGCGGCGGAATTCGCGCGCGGCGGTCTGGTGCTGTTTGAGGTCGTAGTAACACTCGGCGATCCAGTACTGGGCATTGTCGGCGTAGTCGTGGGTCGGATAGCGGCTCAAGAACCGGCGGAAACCGGCCAGCGCGTCGCCGTGGTGCCCCGTCCGCAGCTCGGTCAGCGCGGCGCGATAAAGGCGCAGCGGCTCGGCCGGAATCGGCTCTGGCGGTCGCGTGTCCTCGCTGGTCGACAGGTCGCCCAGCGGCGCGACGGGTGGCGGCGAGGACGGTGGCGGCGGCGAGGACGGAGCTGGCGAAGACGGCGTGCGCGCGGGCGTAAACAACACCGGCGCCGGCGCTGGCGGCACCGCATGGGGCGGACGGATGATGACCGGTGCGCGCGCGGGCGATCGGGCGGACGTCGCGGATCGCTCGATCCGCAGCACCGGTCGTGCGCGCAGCGGATGCGTCGCCTCACCGGCATATTCCACCTCCGTGTCGAGGCGCGCCGTCTCGGACGACGCATCCACGCGCGGAGGCAAGGTCCCCGGTTCGACCGTGACCTCCTCTTCCGGGGGCGCGGCGCGCAAGGTTCGCGACACCGGCAGCGTGGGGATGGCGCGCTGCTGCCCGACCACGCGCTGGCTGTCCAGGCGGTCCTCCAGGATGAAGACGCGGTTCTGCAGCTCCTCGATGCGGCGGACGTAGCCGCTGTTCTGGGCGCGCAGGGTATTCAGGGTTGCCTCGGCCTCGGCGGCCGGCGTGACCTTTGCGCTGCGCGCGGTCGCGCACCCGGACGACGCCATCAACAACACCAACCCCACAGCTTTTTGCGCGCGTGACATGCCGTCTTCCCGCCGCGATCGTAAGCCCGCGACGGGTTCCGGTCAAAAACACCTGTTTATCGCTGGTTTTCTAGTTCTCTAGCTCTCGCAGGATCTGACCGGCGCCACGATCGAGCAGTTGGCGGCCAAGCTGGGCGCCCAGAGCGGCGGCGTCGCCGGGGAGGCCTTCAACCATTTCGTGGATCATCTCGGAGGCGTCGGGGCGGCCGACCAGCCCGCGCACGACCAGCCGGCCGGCGCCGAGGGTCGCGTGACCGGCGACCGGCGTGCGGCACCCGACGCCCAGCGCCGCCAGCAGCGCCCGCTCGGCGGCCACCGCGACCTCGGCGTCCGGATCGGCCAGCGACCTGCAGAGACCCCGCACGCGGGCGTCATCGCTGCGCGCCTCCAGCGCCAGCGCGCCCTGGCCGATCGCGGGCAACATCAGCTCGGGCGACAGGCGCTGGGTGATCCGGTCGGAAAATCCCAGGCGGTCGAGACCCGCGCAGGCGAGGATGGCGGCGTCGACCACCCCGTCCGCGACCTTGCGCAGCCGGGTGTCGACATTGCCGCGCAGAAGCTCGATCGCCAGGTCGCCGCGAACCGCGCGCAGCTGGCAGACGCGCCGAAGGCTCGACGTCCCGACACGCGCCCCCGGCGGCAACGCGGTCAGCGACGCCCCCGAGCGGCTGACGAGCGCGTCGCGCGGGTCGGCCCGCCGCGGAATCGCGACCAGCGCCAGACCGGGCGCCAGGTGCGCCGGAACGTCCTTGAGGCTGTGCACCGCCAGATCGATCTCGCCGGCCAGGAGCCCCTCCTCGATCTCCTTGACCCAGACCCCCTTGCCCCCGAGGTCAATCACCGGACCGGTCTGCGACCGATCACCCTCGGTGACGACGATCTTCTCGGTGATCACGAGATCCGGGTGCGCGCGGCGCAGCTCGGCGGCGATGTGGCCGGCCTGCCAGCGCGCGAGGGCGCTGCCTCGCGTGCCGATCACGATCCGGCTGCCGCTCATCCCCCGGTGGCCTTCTTCTGCGCGGCGGTGTCGTCCTCTGCTGCCTGCGCCGACTCCGCCGCCGCTGGCGGGGCCGGCGCGCGCTCGTCTTCGTCGCCCCCGCTGTCGGCGCTGCCGACCGCCTCCACCACCGTCAGCTCGAACAATAGCTGCACCGCCGCCACCAGCGGCAGCGCGTCGCCGGCGTCTCTCTTCAGCGCCATCTGCAGCGGGTGCAGCAGCTTCTTGGCGCTGCCTTCGGCCAGCTCGAGGATGGCCCTTTGCTCGCGTTCGCCCAGCTGAGGGAAGGAGGCGATGATCTTCTCGGCGTCCGCCCGGTACAGGCCCAGCACCCGCGCGCGCAAGGCGGTGACGGTGGGGCCGACCTGCCGGCCGCGGTAGCTCTGGATGAAACGCGCCAGCTCCTGTTCGACGATCGATTCGGCTTGATCCGCCTCGGTGCGCCGGGTGTCCCGGTGCGCGGCCGCGACCTTTTGCAGATCGTCGATGTCAGCCAGATAGAGCCCCTTGATATCGGCCGACTCTGGCTCGACGTCCCTGGGGACGGCGATGTCGATGACGAACAGAGGGCGGCCGCGCCGGCCGCGCTGAACCTGTGCCAGCATCGCGCGCGTCAACACCGGCCTCTGCGCGCCCGTCGACGCCAGGACGATGTCCGCTTTGAGCAACGCGCCGGCCAGGTCGTCGAACGAGTGTGTGCCGCAGTTCATGCGCGCGGCCAGCTCTTCAGCGCGCGCCGGCGTGCGGTTTGTGACGGTGAGGCTGGCCCCCTGGCCCTGCAGCGCGCGCGCCGCCAGGTCGGCCATCTCGCCGGCTCCAACGATAAGCACGTGGCGTCCCTGGAAGCCGCCGAAGACCTGGCGCACCAGCTCGATGGCCACCGAGCTGATCGACGTCGGGTTGCGCGCGATCGCGGTCTCCGTGCGCACACGCTTGGCGACGCGGAACGATCGCGAGAAGCACAGGTTCAGGATCGGTCCGGCGGTTCCACAGCGCACGGCGGTCTCGTGCGTCGCCTTGACCTGCCCCAGGATCTGCGACTCGCCGATCACCAGCGAATCGAGGCTGGAAGCCACGCGGAACAGATGATGAACCGCCTGGGTATCGGACCGCGCGTAAAGGTGCGGTTCCAGCTCGGCGTCGGCCAGCGCGGCGCGCACCGCCAGGTCGCTGCCCAGCGCCTTCAGCGCGGCCTCGCCATCGTTGGCCACGGCATAGATCTCGACGCGGTTGCAGGTGCACAGCAGCGCGGCCTCGCGAACGCCGGGCAAGGCGGCGATCTGGCGCAACACCGGTTCGATCAGCTCGGGCTGAACCGCCAGCTTCTCGCGGACCGCCAGCGGCGCCGTCTGATGCGACAGACCCAGGACAACAACGTCAATCAGTCGTTCCATCTCAGGCCGCGTGACGAAGGAAGTAGACGACCAGCACCAACATCGCGCCGCCGAACCCGCCCACCGTCAACCATGCCGCCCGGCGCCCCTGCCACCCGGCCCCCAGACGCGCGACCAGCAACACGCCAAACGCGATCCAGGTCGCCAGCGCCAGCAGATATTCGGGACGCGCCGCCATGGGCCCGTCGATGCCGCCGAGGCGCGCGATCCAGACCGCGCCGGTCACCAGCGCCACGGTGAAGATCGGAAACCCGACCGATACGCAGCGCGCCGCCAGTCGATCCAGCGTCTCGAGCGGCGTTCCCTTGCCGGTCAGGCGCCCGAACTGTTTGTTTTTGAGCTGGTGATCCAGCAGCAGGTACACCGCCGCCAGCACCGCCGCCAGCGTGAACACCGCCACGCCGACCGTGGCCAGGAAGATGTGCGCCTGGCCCAGCGCCCCCATCGCCGGCGCGTCGGTCTCCGCCGGCACCACGCGCGCCAGCACCACCAGG
>DASRQT010000551.1:0-2833 GCA_035696485.1 Polyangia bacterium
GGCCGCGGCGCTGAGCTGTTGCAGGTGGTACTTCGAGTCCAGATCCTGTCCCAGGACCGAGACCTTGCGCAGTTGATTCTCTTGGAACCTCCGCTGGATGCCGTCGAGGTGTCCAAAGCTGACGCCGGCGCCCCAGCGGCTGGCCAGCGAGTAGAGCGGGTACTGGATGGACGTGCTGGAGCTGGACCCTTCGCTGGCGCCGCCATCGCGCGCGAACCGCGCCCGGAGGGAACTGGAAAGCGTGAGCCTGGTGCCGGCGATATTCCGGTCGATGTACGTGGGGCCGACGGACATGACCCCCTGGTCCATCACCAGGCCCATGGAGAACTGTTTCCGCCACCCCAAGATGTTGTTCTCGGACAGCGACGTCGACAGGAAGATGAGGTGCCCTTGCTGGAACTCGCCATCGGTGTTGAAACGCAGGCTCCAGACATCGCGCGTGACGATCAGGACATCGACCTCCCCCGGCGTGGCAGATCGCACGGGAAGAATCGCGACCGTGCTCGTTAGATCAGGAGATTGCAGGTAGCGGGTGGTCTCATCGACGACGGCCTGATCGTAGGGTTGATCGGGGCGGAAGAGGGCTTCGCGGCGAATCATCTCCTCGCGTGTCGTGCGGTGGAAAATATTGAACCAGTCGAAGAACAGATCGCGCTTGGCGAAAACCTCGAGGGTGACGACGTGAATCGTCCGGATGGTCTTGCCCTTCGGCGCCGGTTCGACGACCAGTCCCCGCGCCGCCAGCGCCTCATCGACGGCCTCTTTTTCCAGCGTACCCAGTTGTTCATAGGCCTGCGCGCGGGCGGTTCCGGCCAGGAAGGGCGTCGCCAGTGCGGTCAGCAGCAGGAGACGCAGCGTGTACATAAGGGACCGCCTCGCGGAGGGCATAGGGAGCGAATTGTATGGCAAGCGTGAGAACCGCCACGCGCCGTGACGCGGCGCCTTCCAGAATAGCCCACCTGAAAATTTGTGATGGACACACCCACTCACGCCGATACAATCGCACAATTCTTTCTGTGGGGGCCCGTACGCTTATGCCTCGAATATGGAATCTTGTAGGTTTCTTGTGTATCGCTTCGTTACTCGTTGGCTGCGGCTCGACGCCGCAGAAGAAGCGCGACGCTGGCGCTGACGGCGCAAGCGCCGATACAGCTCCCGACGGCGGTGATAGCCCGCCGGCGGATGCCCCCGTCGGAGACGCGGCCGAAGCCGGTGAGGCCGGCGAGGTAAGCGGCGACACCGTCGCTGGTGAGGTCGCCGACGTCCCCAAGGTAGACGCCGAAGTGGGTACACCGGAAGCCGCCGTAGACGTCCCGGTTGTTCCCGACGTCCCTGCGGAGATGCCGGTCGATCGTCCGATCACCGGTCTGCCGAACGGCGCGCCGTGCAGCGTGAACAGCATGTGCCGCACCAACTTCTGCGTCGACGCGGTCTGCTGTGAGAACGCTTGCAACAACGGCTGCAGCGCTTGCCTGATGGCCAAGACCGGTCGACCCGACGGCATGTGCCTGGCCGACCGCAACAAGGAACGGATGGATTGCGGTACCTACTGCGCCCAGATCGGCGCCCAGGTCCCGGCGGTGCTGAAGAAGGTCTGCACCGCGGGCCAGTGCGTCCAGTCGTCCACGATCATGATCCAGGAGATCTGCCAGAAAGAGGACAAGTGCACGGTCAGCTTCTGCGATCAGCCGACGCCGACGATGGCTCGCTGCGTTCACACGGTGTGTCCGACGGCCGGCACCTGTTGCTGTGGGGCTGCGGGCAACACCACAAACCGGATGTGCGTGCAAAGGACGGCCTGCAGCGGCGACCGTTCTTGTTCGTAATGTTCCTGATGAAACCTAACCTTCGTCACGCAAGGGGCTCCATGACACGAACCAACTTGAGAGGACTCTCGTGGGTGTTGTTGCTGCCGGTGGCGTTTGCCCTGGCGTGCGGCTCTTCCCCCGTCAAATCCCGCGACGGCGGCGGCGACGCCGCCGACGGCTCTTCGCCGAATATGCGTGGCGATGTCGCCCCCGGGACCGACACGCCCGCCGGAACTGACGTGCCCGCCGGTACCGATGTCGCGGCGCCCGATGCCGCCGTTGACGTGGTCACCGACGTCCCCATCACCTGCGCCCCCCCCTGTATGGCGGGCGAGATCTGCCTCGCGAATGGCCAGTGTCAGCTGGTGTGCAACCAGGGCGAGACCAAGTGCGGGGCGGTTTGCACCGACCTCACGACCGACGCGAAGAACTGCGGTACCTGCGGCACAGCCTGTCCCGCCAACCAATTTTGCAGCCAGGGGAAATGCGCGACGTCCTGCGCTGCGGGTGAAACCAAGTGCGTCAATTCGTGCTTCAACCTTGAGTCGAACTACTCGAACTGCGGCACCTGCGGCACGACCTGTCACGGCGCCGAGGTGTGCATGACCCGTGTCTGCCGCTGCATGGCTCCGAACGGCGCCTGCAATGGAACCTGCACAAACTTCAACAACAACCGGGATAACTGCGGCTCCTGCAACAACCGCTGCACCGGTGACCTGGTGTGCAACGGCCGAAACTGCGGTTGCCCCGGCGGTCGCCAAGCCTGCCCCAACAAGCCGGCAACCTGCGTCTTCAATCTGAACGATTGCTGCGCCGGGGGCGAAGCCTGGTGCGGTCACTGCCAGAACGTAACCAGCGATCGCAACAACTGCGGCGGCTGCGGTAATGGTTGCGCCAGCCAGCAGGTCTGCAGCAACCGCTCGTGCGTCTGCCCCGCCGGCACCAAGTCCTGCGGCGGCGGCGCCTGCGTTGCCGACAGCCAGTGCTGCGGCGGCCAGTTCCGGTGCGGCAATAACTGCTGTACC
>DASRQT010000552.1:0-6751 GCA_035696485.1 Polyangia bacterium
CGGCTGTGTCGTCCCGGCTGTGGCGCAGGCGCAGACGCCCGGTCAGGGGCCGCCGATGACCCTGGCAATGGACCTGAAGAAGGTCGTGCTGGGATCCTGGGCCGAATACTCGGTCACGGTCGGTAAGATGCCGGCCATGAAGACCCGGATGGCGCTGGTGGCGAAGGGCGGGCCGACTAACACGATCGAGATGGCCGTGGAAGGCGGAATGATGGCGATGGCGGGTGGATCGATGGTCATGCAGACCGTGGTGGACTCCGACACGACGAAGGAGGTGCCGATCAAGAGGTTGATCATGCAGATGGGCCAGAATGAACCGATGGAGATGCCCATCACCTCGACACAGCAGAGGCAGTTTCAAAGGCCGAACCCGAAGTCATTGGTCAACGAGGAGACCATCAAGGTCGCCGCGGGTACGTTCAAGGCCAAACACTATCGCGACAAGTCGGCCAAGGGCGACGTGTACAACGTCTGGGTCAGCGACAAGGCGCCCCCGTTTGGACTCGTCAAGATCGAAGGCGAACAGAAGAGCGGGCCGCCCGGCGCCGAGGGTGCCGTCGTGTTCGAGTTGACGTCGCTGGGTGGCGGCGCGAAACCGACCATCACCAGGAAGGCGCGACCCTTCGATCAGGCGGCGTTGATGGGCCAGCTGATGGGTGGGGCCAAGGGAACGGGGGCGGGCACGGGCACCGGGAACCCCGGTGGACACGGCGCGATGCCGCCGCCTTCTTCGGCCCCGTCGCCCTCATCAGCGCCGGGCAAACCCTAGCAGAGGCGACCGATGGCGCGACGGGGCGGAGGGCAGCCGACCGAGGAGCCGACCCCGAAGCGGTTGGCGGACGCTCGCCGCCAGGGTCAGGTCGCCGTCAGCCGCGAGCTGGCTGGCGCGTTCAGCCTGGCGGCCGCGTTCACCGCGCTCATGATCGGGGCGCCGTCGCTGGTCGCCGGCCTGATCATTTACATGAGACAGGCGCTGGCGGTGGCGCAGGCGGGCGGCGCGCCGGGGCCGGCGCTGCAGACCGCGATCACGAGCAGCGGTCGCGCGTTGCTGGCGCCGGTGGCGGCGGCGCTTGCCGCGGCGCTGATCGTTAACCTGATCCAGACCCGCGGCCTCTTCGCGATGGAGGTGCTGCGCCCCGACCTTGGACGGCTGACGTCGGCATCCAGCCTTCGCCGTCTCTTCGGCGGGCAGGCTTTGACCGAGATGGCCAAGGGGCTGGCCAAGGTCGCCGTGGTGGCGGCCATCGCCTGGATGACGGTGCGGCCACTGCTGTCGTCGGTGACCGCGCTGACCGGCGCCCCCCCGGTCAGGGCGCTGACCGGCTTTGGCGAGGTCGCCGGCCGCCTGGGGTTGCGCGTGGTCGTGGCGATGCTGGTCATCGGCGTGGCCGATTACCTGCTGGTGCGGTCGCGCCACCACAAGGAGATGCGCATGACCCGCGAGGAGGTCAAACGCGAGTACAAGGAATCAGAGGGCGATCCGCACCACCGCGCGGAGCGCCAGCGACTGCACCGGGATCTTGCGCAGCAACGAATGGTGGCCGACGTCCGAAAAGCGGACTTCGTCGTGGTCAACCCCGATCATCTTGCCGTCGCGTTGCGCTACGACCGTGAAACACAGGCGGCGCCGGTGGTGGTGGCCAAGGGAGAGCGACTGCTGGCCGAACGGATAAAGCAGGTCGCGCGCGAGGCGGGGGTGCCGATCTTCCGCGACGTCTCGCTGGCGCGTTCCCTGCGTGACGTGCAGGAGGGGGACGAGATTCCGGAGGCGCTGTACGAGGCGGCCGCCGAGATCGTGCGAACGGTGCTGGCGCTGAACCAGCCGGCACAGCCGGCACAGCCGTCACAACCGACGGGCGGCGATGTCAATTCCGTCGGCGGCGGCGCCGTCGGCGCCCCCGGGTCAGCGCCAGGGACGGTGGTTTCATCGCCCGGTGCTGGCTTCACCTGGAAGCGCGTCTAGAATACCGGCCGAGGGAGGCCTCATGTCAGAAGGACGCAAGGTTCGAAAGGCTGTCTTGCCGGTGGCCGGGGTCGGGACCCGATTCTTGCCGGCGACCAAGGCAATCCCCAAGGAGATGCTCCCCATCGTCGACGTCCCCAGCATCCAGCTGATCGTCGAGGAGTGTGTGGCAAGCGGCATCGAGGAGATCGTGCTGGTCACGTCGCGCGGCAAGGCGGCCATCGAAGATCACTTCGACCGGGCGGCCGATCTGGAGGCGATGCTGGAACGGCGGAACAAACGCGCCGACCTGGACGCGGTAAGGCGCCTCAACACGCTGGCCAAGATCAGCGCCGTCAGGCAGCCCGAGGCGCGGGGCCTGGGGCATGCGGTCCTGTGCGCGCGCGAGGCGGTGGGCGACGAACCGTTCGCCGTGCTGCTGGGGGACGATCTGCTGTTCGGCGAGCCGCCCGGGATCGGCCAGCTGCTGCGCATTCACGAGCGCTGGGGGCAGGGGGTTGTCGGCCTTAAAGAGGTCCCGGTCGGGCAAGAGCACCTTTACGGCATCGTGGACGGTGAAAAGGTCGGCGAGCGCGACTGGAAACTGCGCAAGCTGGTCGAGAAGCCGGCACCGGGGACGGCCCCGTCGCAGATGGCGATCATTGGACGCTACGTCCTGCCGGCGGAGATCTTCGACATTCTGGCGAAGACGCCGCCGGGGCGGGGGGACGAAATACAGCTGACGGACGCGCTGGCGGTGCTGTGCGCGCAGAGCGGGCTGCACGGGGTTACGATGGAAGGCAGGCGTTTTGACGCCGGGGATCGCGCCGGCTACGTGCTGGCGGTGCTGTACACGGCGCTCAACCGCAAGGACATCGCGGCCGAGGTGCGCTCGGGCGTCGAGCAGATGCTGGCCGAGCTGCCGCGCTGAGTGTCGTCCACGCCGTCGCTGCTGGAGATCGCTGTCGCGTTGCCCGTTTGGGGCACGTTCACGTACCGTGATCCGCGGGCGGCGGCTTTTGTCCCGCTGGGGACGCAGGTGGTGGTTCCGTTCGGGTCGCGAACCGTGACCGGGTTCGTCGTCGGCCACGATCCGCCGGCGCCGGGCGCCGCGGTCACCCCGCGCGACATCGAGGGGATCGTCGCGGGCGAACCGGCGTTCGACGAAGAGATGATCGCCTTCTGCCGCTGGACGGCCGACTATTATTTGGCGCCGCTGGGCGAGGTGCTGCGGGCGGCCCTGCCGCAAGGGGAACGGGCGGTGGCGGTGCGCAGCGTACGCCTCACCGATGAGGGGCGGCGGGTGTTGACCGGGCAGCAGGTCGGGCAGCGCCAGCTGATCGTCGACGCCGGCCACGTCCCCGGTGACCCCATCTTGACGGCGCTGGCGGCGGCAGGCGGGGAGATGGGGCTACGGGCCATCGCCAGGCTGGTGCCGCGCGCCTCGGCGCGAGTCGCGGCGCTGGCGGACGAGGGTCTGGTCGAGACCGGCGACGCGGTCTCCGATCGGCGCGCGCCGCCCACCATCGCGGTGGCGGTGGCGGTGGACGCGTCGGGCGCGGCGGAGATCTCGGGGCGCGCGGCGGGGCAGCGGGCGCTGCTGACCAAGCTCTTGGCTCGGCCTGACGGGATCACGACGACCGAATTGACGCAAGCCGAGCGCGGGTTGCTGCGGGCGCTGGCGGCGCGCGGGCTGGCGCGTGTCGAAAAACGGCCGCGCCCGGTGGCGGCCGGCGCGCCGCCGACGGCGACGACGCCCACGGCGACGACGGCCCAGGCGCAGGCGATCGCGGCGCTGACAGCGGCGCTGGGCAACGGCTTCGCGACCTTCGTGCTGCACGGGATCACCGGCTCCGGCAAGACCGAGGTCTACCTGCGCGTGATCGCGGAGGCGCGCGCGGCCGGGCGGGGCGCCCTTGTGCTGGTGCCCGAGATCGCGCTGACGCCGCAGCTGGCGGCGCGGTTTCGCGCCCGGTTCGGCGAGGACGTCGCGGTCCTGCACAGCGCCCTGCCGGCCGGTGAACGCCTCGGCGCCTGGCGGCGATTGCGCGCGGGCGAGGTCGGGATCGCGCTGGGGGCCCGGTCGGCGGTGTTCGCGCCGGTGCAACGGCTGGGCGTGGTCGTCGTCGATGAAGAACACGACGGATCATTCAAGCAGGACGAAGGGGTCCGTTACAACGGGCGCGACCTGGCGGTGGTGCGGGCGCAGCGCGCGGGGGCGGTGGCGATCCTCGGCTCGGCGACCCCTTCGCTGGAGACGTACCAGAACGCGGTGTCGGGCCGCTTCCAGATGCTGACGTTGCCCGAACGGGCCACGCCGCGTCCGCTGCCCTCGGTCGAGATCATCGATCTGCGCCGCCACCCGGTCGGGCCCGATGGCCTGCTGTCATCGCAGCTGGCGGACGCGGTTGCGGTCAACCTGGCGGCGCGCGAGCAGACGATTCTATTCTTGAATCGGCGCGGTTTCTCGACGGTGGTGTTGTGCCGCGCCTGCGGTCACGTCGTGCGCTGCGAGCACTGCGCGGTGTCGCTGACCTACCACAGGAACCGAGACCGGCTGGTCTGTCACTACTGCGCGCGGACGGCGCTGCCGCCCATCCGTTGCCCCAGCTGCGCGTCGCCCAAGCTGGAACGGCTGGGGATGGGGACCGAACGGGTGGAATCGCTGGTGCGCGCGCGATTTCCGGAAGCGCGCGTCGCCCGCCTGGACCGTGACACCGCGGATGCGCGCGGGGGCGATGGTGACCCGATGACTGTGCGCGGCCTCGTCCCGGTGCTCAAGGGCATGCAAAGCGGCGCCATCGACATCCTGGTGGGCACACAGATGGTGACCAAGGGGCACGACTTTGCCGGCGTCACGCTGGTGGGGGTGTTGCAGCCGGATCAAGGGATGAACCTGCCCGATTTCCGCGCCGCCGAGCGGACGTTTCAGTTGCTGGAACAGGTGGCGGGACGGGCGGGGCGCGGCGAGCGGCCCGGACGCGTGATGATTCAGACCTACAATCCCGAGCATCCGGCCATCGCGGCGGTGCGCACGCACGACTACCAGGCCTTCGTGAAGCAGGAGCTGGGTTACCGCCGCGATTCTCACTATCCGCCGTTCGCGCGCATGGTGGTCCTGCGGATGGACGCCAGCGACGAGGTGCGTTTGAAGCATGACGCCGCTGCCGTCGCGGCGGCGGCGCGCGCGGCGGCCGAGGCGGCGGGTTCGGGGGGGCAGGGGGGCGACGCGGTTCGGGTGCTGGGTCCGGCGGAAGCGCCCATCGCCCGGATACGCGGCCGGTCGCGATTCCAGATCTGGCTCGGGGGCGCCAGCCGCGCGCCGCTCATCGCGGCGGCGCGGGCGGGGGCGGCGGTGAAGCTGGGCGGCGATGTTCGTCTGGTCGTCGACGTCGACCCGCAGAGCGTGCTGTAAAACCCTGACCGGCTGTCGTAGTCTCGCCGAGGATGAAGTTGCTGGTCATCGCCGGCCCCTACGAAGCGGATCGGATCCGCCGGGCGGCGGTCTCGGCCGGATTCGAAACCGTGGCCGTCGAGCCCGGCGAGAGCCTGTCGGGCTGGATCGCGGGCTCGCGCCCTGACCTGATCGTCATGGCGCCACAGATCGTGAACCCCAATCCGTCGGTTGCCGTTGGCAAGGTCCGCACGGCGTCGCGTGGACGGGTCCCCATCTTTCTGGTCGGCGACGCCGGCGACGAAGCGCGGCTGCGCCCGCTGGCTGACGGATTTTTCGTTCGTCCGGTCAGCCCGGCCGATCTGACGGCGCAGGCGCGTGTCGCGCGTGTGCCCGACGCGGGCGCCGGGCTGGCTTCCCCCGGTGGCGCGAGCCCGGCGAGGGAAGGCGCGCCTGCCGCCAGGGCCAAGCCGACGCTGGGCCCTCCCAACCTGAAACCCTTGATGGCGCAGCAAGCCCAGCGCGCCCATGTGGCAACGACGGGGAAGCCAGACCGCTTCGCCGACTCATTGCTGGACCTGTCGCAGAGCATAGAAGCCACGCTGGACGCGGAGCTTCGCGATGTCTTTCGCTCGGTGGGACCGGTACGGCGATCGGGTACGCCGGTAGGCTCGCCTCGATCATCGCCGTTGTCGGCGCGCTCCGGCACGCCGGTGGGTCCGCCGCGAACTTCGCCGCACACCGGGCGTCCTGCGACCGGGGATCTCGAACGCACGCGCATGGTGCCTCCCGCTGACGAGGCGCGCGCCGCCGACGAATCAGCCGGGGCGAAGGCAGCCGTCAACCGGGCCCAGCACGAAACTGCCCAGGAAGCCGTCGACGAAGCCGCCGACGAGGCCATCAACGAGCTGCGCGACGAGAGCAGCCAGAAGACGGTGGAGGTGCCGCGGCACGTGGTCGCTGCGATGATAGGACCCGGCTCTGGCGCGGGCGGCACCGGGACACGCGGTCAACCGGTCGCCGAGGCCGAGGGAGGGCCGGCCGAAAAGCTGGCGCCGGTCGAGAGCGGGCACGTCGCCGAGCGGGATCCGGCGGCGATGCTGGGACGGATTTTCCTGGAACGCTTGACCGGCTGGTTGACGTTTCGCCATGACGGCGCTGAAAAGGCCGTCGTGTTCGACAAGGGTTCGCCAGTGCTGGCCGGGTCGAACCTGCTCGAGGATCGCATGGGCGAGATGCTGGTCCGGCAGGGACGGCTGTCGGCAGAACAACAGTCGCGCAGCGCCGAGATTCTGGTCAGCACCGGGCGGCGCCTGGGCGTGGTGCTGGTGGAGATGGGCCTCATCAAGAACAGCGAGCAGGGGCCGCTGGTGCGACGCCACTACGAGGAGATCATCTACTCGCTGTTCGCGTGG
>DASRQT010000553.1:0-6539 GCA_035696485.1 Polyangia bacterium
ATCGCCGCCACCACCACCGTCAGCGGTCCGTCGGTCGACGCGCGCCCACCTCCGACCTCGCTCATGCCCGCCTTAACCCAAAAAATTCCAGGCGGCCATGCGCAGCATATCGCGCGGGCTCTTGGACAACTGGCGCACCGCCGAGGCTTCAAACCCGGAGTGCATCGCGCAGTTCTGGCAACGCTTGTCCTGGCGCGACTCCCAGTACTCCCAGTTGGTCTTGCTCCAGAACTCGCTCCAGTCGGCGGTGAAGGTTTCCCCGATCAGATAGCAGGGGCCTTTCCAGCCGCGCGGCGTGAACGTCACCGTGCTCCAGGGCGAGCAGTTGTATTCGCGCTTCCCGGCGGCGAACTCCAGGTACATCGGCGTCGAGTTCAACGGATAGCGCTTGGAAAGCTCCAGCACGCGCTGAAATTTGCTCTGGATCTCTTGCCGGGTGAGAAAGATGTCGTCGGCCACCGACTCATAGTGATAGCCGGGCGACAGTAAAAGGCCGTCGACACCTAACTTGGTCAGAAACGCGCACAACTCCTCGATCTCTTCAATCTCTGTGTTCTTGAAGACCGTGGTGTTGGTCATCACGTGATAGCCGAGCCGCTTGGCCTCGCGGATCATCTCGATGGCCTTGTCGAACACCCCCTCGCGCGCGCAGACCTCGTCGTGGGTGGCCCGCATGCCGTCGAGGTGAACGTTGATGGTCAGGCGTTTCTGCGGCGGGATCTTTCCGAACACCTTGGTGTCCAGCACCAGCGCGTTCGTGCACAGATAGATGTGGCGCTTGCGGGCGATGATGCCGTCGACCAGCTCTTTCAGCTCCGGATACAGCGTCGGTTCGCCACCGCAGATCGACACCGACGGCGCCCCGCAATCGTCGACGGCCTTTAAGCATGTTTCCAGCGGCAGCCGATCGGACAGCTTGCCGGTGTGTCGTTCCGTCGAGCAGCCGATGCAGGCCAGGTTGCACGTGTAAAGCGGCTCCAGCATCAGAACGAACGGATAGCGCGCGTTGCCGCGCACCGACTGCTTGATCTGGTACGTGACCATGTCGGTCGTGATATGCAAAGGGAATCGCATCGTTCCTCGTTGAGGGCCGGACTTTAGCAGGAAGTCCGAGGGCGAAAGGTGATTTATCGAGATGACCGATTCACACGCGCCAGACTTGTCGGGACTGCCCCCCATGCCCGCTGCACCGGTGCGAGAATCTCCGGAACCAGGAACCATGTCGTTGGCGCCGCCGCCGCGCCCCGAACGTGTCGTGCGCGCGATCACAGCAGCCCGCGACTGGTTACTGGCCCGACAGAAGCCCGCGGGTTTCTGGTGCGCCGAACTGGAAGGCGACACCACGCTGGAAAGTTATCTGATCTTGCTGGAAGCCTTTTTCGGCCGTCCCGGCAGCGAAAAATCCGTCGCCCTCGGCCGCGTGATCCGGGCCGAGATGCTGCCCGACGGCGGCTGGGCCCAGTATCGCGGCGGCCCGCCGGAGATCTCGGTTTCCGTGCTGAGTTATTTCGCGCTGAAGGTCGCCGGTGAATCGGCGGACGCGCCACACATGCAGCGCGCGCGCGACGTCATCGCCCGCCTGGGCGGTGCTACGCGCGCCAACACGTACACCAAATACCATCTGGCGTTCTTCGGCCAGTACCCGTGGACCAAGGTGCCGGCCATTCCCCCCGAGATGGTGTTCCTCCCCAGCGCCAGCCCCTTCACCGTCTACGACATGTCCAGCTGGTCGCGCACGATCTTCGTCCCGCTGTCCATTCTCTACGCGGCCAAACCGACCATCGCCTTGCCCGCGGGCAGCGGCGTGCCCGAGTTGTTCGCCGCCGGGCAAGACACAGTCGCCGCGGATCAATCGACGACCAGTGACGGCGCCTGGAAAAAGGTTTTCGTCGGCGTCGATCGCCTGCTGAAGGGATGCGAACGCCTGCCCGGCGCCGCGATGGTGCGCCGCCTGGCGGTCAAGCGCGCCGCCGCCTGGATGATCGAACGCCTGCAAGACTCCGACGGTCTGTCCGCGATCCTCCCGGCCATGGCCAATTCGGTGATGGCGCTGAAAGTGCTGGGTTACGCCGAGGACGATCCGCTGCTGAAAGAACAGCTCGGCTATCTGGACGGCCTTGTGCTGCGCGATCCTGACGACGGTGGCCTGCGCGTGCAGCCGTGCCTGTCACCGGTCTGGGACACGGTGCTGGCCAGTTACGCGCTAGCGCAATCCGGCCTTGCCGCCGACGACCCGGCGTTGCAACGGACAGCGTCCTGGCTTCTCTCCAAACAGACGAAGAGACGGGGCGATTGGGCCCACCGCAACAGCGCCGACCCTGGCGGCTGGTACTTCGAATATCGAAACGAATTCTATCCAGATGTCGACGACACCTGCGTGGCCCTCATGGTCCTGCGCCGCGCGCGCGCCCCCCAGCCGTCCGCCACGCAAGAGTCTGCCGTCCGCCGCGGCCTGGCCTGGATGCTGGGCATGCAAAACACCGACGGAGGATGGGCCAGCTTTGATCGCGGCAACAACAAGGATTGGCTGACCCAGGTCCCCTTCGCCGATCACAACGCCATGATCGATCCCAGCACCGCCGACATCACGGGGCGGGTTTTGGAATCGCTCAGTCACTTCCCCGAATTCACCGCCGCCCATCCGGTGGTCCAGCGCGCGCTGGCATTTTTGCGCCGCGACCAAACCAGCGACGGCGCATGGTACGGACGCTGGGGCGTAAACTATATCTACGGTACCTGGCAGGTCCTGCGCGGCGTGGCCTGCATCGGCGAGGACCTGGAAGCGCCTTACGTCCGGCGCGCCGTGCGCTGGCTGCTGGATCACCAGAACCCCGACGGCGGCTGGGGGGAGAGCATCGCCAGCTATGACGAGCCTTCAAAGCGTGGCATCGGCGCCTCGACTCCCAGTCAGACAGCGTGGGCCATCATGGGTCTTCTGGCCGGCGACCTGTGTGAGGAACCGGCGGTACGGCGGGGCGTGCGCTGGCTCCTGGACAAGCAGGATGAATCCGGGACCTGGGCGCAGGAACCATGGACGGGCACCGGCTTTCCAAAAGTCTTTTATCTAAACTATCACTACTACCGACACTATTTCCCGCTGATGGCCTTGGCCCAATACGCGACGGCGCGGAACATCCTGGCCCGGTAAATCTCGGCGTCGAAGAATTGATTCAGCGTAGGCCGGCCGCCATGACCGCCGCCTCTTTTTTCACACGGCGTTCTTCCGGCGGATCGTAACGACCGATCGGCGCCGCGGCGATCTCGGCCAGCAGCGCCTTGGCCTCGGCGGGGCGCTGCTCATCGACGGCGATGCGGGCCTGGTAAAGATGGGCGCGCAAGTTGGCCGGATTGATCGCAAGAGCCTGGCGCAGATACTGGGCGGCCAAGGCGCGATCACGCTTGGGCCAGGGCAACTCGAGGTAATACGCAGCCCAGACCGCCGGAATGTTGCCGTGGTCGTACGCAACATCCAGGGCCGTGGCCCGTTCCAGCGGTCGCTTGAACTTGCCCTCGATGCCGGCGACCAGCGCGTGCAATACGCCCATCTCCTCGGCATAGCTGCCGATGCTCAGGGCCGCCCAGTAATGTCCTTCGACGCGGTTCGGGTTGGCGCCGATGGCCCGTAGGGCGACGTCATAACCCTGCTTGCCCAGCCGCGAGCGCTCGTCAGCGGGAGCGCTGGGCTCATCGCTGGCGGTGAACAGCACGCGCGCCGCCCGCCAAAGAATGTCATAGTCGCCGGGCGCTTCGGCGATGACCGCGTCGGCCAGGCGCCGCGCCGTGGCCAACGCTGCATGATCGTCGCGACGGTCGTGCAGCGCATCCAGTTGCGCCAGCTTTTCAACCAACGGTCGAAACGGTGGCGGCCGTAGCCGTCGTGTCGAAGGCCGACGACATCAACAGAACAAAAACCAGCAGCCGCGCCGGCCGTTCACTTGGCACAGCCAATGGGTTTCGAATCGATGGCGATCTCATCGATCCAAAGATCCTGCGGTTCGTTGGCATTGTACATCCACCAATGACGAGTAGCCGCTCATCTTCGGGCGTCGACAACATGACCAGTTGTGGTCATAATGTAGTCATGAAAACGGTCAAGATCGCGGCTCTCAAGAGCCACCTTTCGCAGCATCTCCGGGACGTGAGGAGTGGTCACGTCATCACCGTCATGGATCGTACGATCCCCATTGCGCGGCTGGTGCCGTTTGACCTCGGCGATGACGTTACGATCACCCCTCCGATGGCTGGTATGCCGTCAGTTGGGAAAATTAAGCTGCCGCCCGCAAGCAAGGTCGAGGTGGATGTCGTGAAGGTCTTGCTCGCCGATCGGCGAAGTCGCTTGTGACGGCGTACCTCGATTCATCGGTGATCCTCCGACGGCTACTGGGCCAACCGGGCGGTTTGCATGAGTGGCGCCTGATTCGAACGGGCGTTTCCAGCAGATTGACCGAGGTGGAATGCCTGCGAACAATCGATCGACTTCGACTAGAGCAAGCGATCGACGAAAAGAAGCTTACGATCTTACGGGAGGCACTCTATTCCGTTCTTGCGACGCTGGAAATTGTCGAGGTCACCCGGGAGTTCTCACGCGTGCTTCCCACCCGTCGCCGACGGCTCTCGGCACGCTGGACGCGATTCATCTGGCTTCTGCTCTCGTCTGGCGAGAACGTGCTAGCCGAGCTCTGGCCATGGCCACTCATGACGGCGCTCTGGCTACGGGAGCACGTGCCTACGGACTTCGCGCTATCGGGTTGATCTCAGGTTCGTGAACAGAACGATCAGCGCTGGCGCGCGGCGGCGCTCGCGACCTGTTCGGACCAGCTCTTCGCGCCATCCTTGGGCGACTTCGACATGTGCTCGCGCTGCCATCCTGCATCCTTCAAGCCGCCGCCGAGCAGGTGGTAGAACTCGACCACGTGCTCGGGGTGGAACATGTCGCTGTCGCCGTGTCGCCGCGCCTCCTGCGGCCCGCATGGTCACCTCACGGGGCTATTCCGCCTTCTTGATGACGTGGCAATTCTTGCAACCGAAGCCGCCGGCTTCCCGCTTCTTCGGGTCGAATGCGGGAATGCCCAGGAGATCCGCCATCTGCGGTTTGACCTCCTCGCCCATGAATTTTGCCCAGCGCTGCAACTTCGGTTCCTTCTGCAGGAGGGCGGCCATGTCGGCCGGCGTGCCCGGCAGGTTGAGGATGCTCGGGTTGGGCATCTTGAACTTGCGCTCCTTGGCGTCCTTGCCGTGGCAGTTCGTGCATTTGAACTGTTTGAACTCTTTGGCGTCGAAGGCTTGAAACGTCGCCTTCATCTTGGGCAGAACCGTCGACTTCATGTATTCGGCCTTTTGCTCGGGCGTCAGCTCTGTCCAGGTGACGTCGAAGCCCGGCACCTTTCTCGCGGCCGGCTTGTCGGCCGGTGCCGGGGCCGGCCCCGCGTCCGACGCCGCGCCGCCGTTACCGCCGGCGAGCACGATCGAAAGAAACGAAAATGCGACTAGAACATTCGATGCGGGTAGGCGGGTCATGAGACTCCTTTCGATGGACGACCAAAGGACAACTTAGCCGGAGCGGCGCCAACTGCCAACCTGGCATCGGATCAGGGACGCGCGCGCAGGCGGCTGACCAGCCGCGCCAGCGGGGCCGACACCGTCGCCGCCTGGTGGCAGCTAGAGCGACAACAACATGACCAAGACCAGCAGGAGGGCCACGGACACGTCCTGCAGGTCTTCTCGACGGTGCCTGGGCATCCGCGCCCAGAATGTTGGCTGTTTCATGATGGTCACCGCTTTGTCTGGGCCATTGATGCAGGTCGCATCCCCGGTCCCAGGTAGGTGTGCCACAGCAGTTCGAACCGACCTCGACCCTCCGTGGTCAGGCACGCCAGATCGCCGTCGCTGATGTTGAACACGAAGCGCCGGTCGGCTTCGATGATCGCGCGGCTGGGCACGATCACCTGGTCGACGTGGCCGGCGCAGTCCGCGTCCGTGCCAGTCGCGAAGGGGACGAAATAGAGTCCGCCCCCCTTGTCGGCTGAAAACGCGTGAATGATCGCCGGCCCCACGGTCACCGCCCTGGCCGCAGGCCCACTGGCCAGGACCACCCCGCGTCGGCTCCCATTTTCGTTTCGAGATCCGAGCTCGCTGCCTGCGCATCCCAGCGCCAAAGAAATCCCCACACACCCGACCCATCCCCCTGCGTTCATGATGTTCCCCCTGGACTGGTGACAAAAGCAATCCAAGGGCCATCCGCATTCCCGCTCGCCGCCGACAAACCCGCGGCCCATAACTGGGTGGCGGGGCCGGCGCCTGCACAACGGCAACCGCTTGCACAGGTCGCGGCTGCACGGAACTGCACACTGTTCGCGCGAGCGGCCCGGTTCGGCGCCGAGCTCCTGAATTCGCGCGGGCACGTCCATTGCTGAGCTTCGGTCCAGCTGCGGTAACGGAACAATGGTCCCCGACGAAAACTGCGACGGCGCGCCCGCCCTGACTCTAGCTGGGGCCGGCGCGCCGTTTCGTTTGTGCATCGGCGGCGACGGGATCGTCCG
>DASRQT010000554.1:0-4658 GCA_035696485.1 Polyangia bacterium
CCGCGCTGGTCTGCCCATCCCGACCCGTCGCGCCCCGCCACCGCCCGCGTTCGTTTGTTGTCGTTCCAATTGCGCTTTTTTCGTGAGAAATTGGCTAGGTTGCGTTCGAAAACTGGCCACGAATGCGGGCGGCATGGCGAAGCGTAAGCGTCCGGCTGCGCGGCGTAGGACTGGTCGCACGACCGACGCGTCTGCCGCACGCGTGGCGCTGGCGCTACCGCGACCGACGCCGACCGCCCGCGTGGTGACCGCAGCGACGACGGTACCGAGCGCGATCGATCCGCAGTGGCTCTCGTACATCCGCAATCAATATGCGGTCCACAATGTCCTGGGCCCGCGCCCGCAGCTGGCGTTCTGGGTGGTCCGCTGGGACGGAAAGCGCGGGCTGGAATGGCTCGAGCAGACCGCGCCCGTCGACCGCCCCAAACCGTTTCACTTCGAGATCTTCTTCGGGAAGGAATCGCTGCGCGATGAACACTACCTGGAGGCCATCGACGAGGCGCGAAAGACCCGGCAGGTGGTCGTCAAGGAGCTGTTCGGCTTCGGCGATCTCTTCTACGCGCTGCCCGCCGATCCCGAGGTGCGTACCTTCCTTTTTGCCGGACAGTTCAACTGCGCGCAGCCGACCTGGGACAGCCTGACCGAGCAGTGGCGCCAGCTCACCGGCCTGGAACCGGCCAGCGGCAACCAGGACTTCGCCGAGTTCGTGACCATGGCGCTGGACCTGCCGGTGCTGGAGCCGCCGCTGCTGGAGGCCATCAAACGGTTCGCCAAGCTGCACGCCGAATACCTGGGCAGCACGCGCACCCCGACGCTGGCCGCGCGCATCGACGCGCTGAACAGCGAGACCATCTCGCGGCTGTGGCCGATGGAGGACTGGATTGAAAAGGCGATTGGCGTCGACAAGTTCATGCCGCCGCCCTGGTACCACGAGGGCGATCTGACCGACTGGATGAAGGAAGGGATGGGCATCACGCGCCTGCCCACGACCGCGCTGGCGCTGATGCCGGTCGCCTCGCGCACCGAGACGCTGAACCCCGTGCAGGTCGTGGTACGCAACGCCCAGGTCCAGCGCGCGTGCATTGAGCTCGCGCGGGAGATGCCGGAGACCGCGGCGACGCGGCTGCAAGAGTACGGCGTCGCCATCCTGACCTCCGCGCAGCGCACCAAGAGCCAGACGCGCGCGCGCAACGAGCTGCGCGAGCGGGCCGAGAAGTTCCAGGCCTTCCTGCGCGAGCGTTTCAACGTGCGCGCCCTGGTCGGGATCGGCCAGACCGTCGCCCCCGGCTCGCCGCTGCACTCGTCGCTGCGCGGCGCGGTCCAGGCGCTGCACATGTGCGTGCAGACCGAGGAAGATCTGCTGTTTTACGACAAGCATCCGTCGGAGAAGGAGCTGCGCTACGGCGATCTGCAGAAGGCCGCGAACGTCCTCATGGAGGCCGCCGACCGCGAGAACCAGGCCGAGATTCGCGTGGCGTCCGACCGCTATGTCCGCCTGGTGCTGAGTTATTCCGACGAACGGATCGAGGTCGTCCGCAGTCTGTTCCTGGCCACCCTGTTCCACCTGTTCGGAAGGGTCGAACGCCGTTACCCGATGCGCACCGACGCCCGCGATCAGTTCGCCGACGACCTGACGCAGAAGCTGGAGGAGGCGCAGTCGCTGTACCAGGTCATCGAATGTTTCGGCGAGGCGTTGCAGCGGCTGTGTTTCGTGGCGTCCAAGGCGCTGCACGGCCCCAAGGTGATCCGCATCGAGGCCACGCTGCAGTACCTGCGCCAGAACTTCGCCGAACGCCTGCGCCTGCCCGATGTGGCCCGCAAGGCCGGCTTCTCGGTCCCGGCCTTCGTGCGCGTCTTCAAGGAGGCCACCGGCACGTCATTCCTGGCGTTCGTGCGCGCCCTGCGCGTCGACTTCGCCAAGCGCCTGCTGACCACCACCCACATGACCACCGAACAGATCGCCCAGAGCAGCGGCTTCCAGTCCCAGCATCACCTCATCCGGTCGTTCAAGAAGGTGATGGGGCAGACGCCGGGGTCGTATCGCCACGACCACGCGATCCAGCACGTCGATAGCTAGGCGCGCTCGTCAGGCCACAATCTGGCCGCGCCGCGCACGCCGCTGGAATCCCCGTGCTTGTTGCGCACGAACTTGGTCCCGGCGCGCGACCCGCTGACGTAGCGGGTCCATCGGGCCGGGACCAGCTGGTAGAGCGACGTGATGTGCGACAGGCCGCCGCCGACGACGATGATGTTGGGGTCGAGAAAATTGATCATCGACGCCATCCCGCGCGCGAGACGGTCGACGTAGCGGTCGAAGGTCGCCACGCACGACGGTTCCCCCTTGGCGACGCCGGCGACGATCTCGGGCGCCGTGAGCTGGCGGCGGGTGACCTCTTCGTGGTCGCGGCTCATCCCGGGCCCCGACAGATACAGCTCCATGCAGCCCGGTTTCCCGCACGGGCAGATGGGGGCGGGGATCTCCGACGTCGACGGCCAGGGCAGACAGTTGTGACCCCACTCGCCCGCCGAGGCGTTCGCGCCGCCGAGCAGCTTTCCGTCGACCACCAGGCCGCCGCCGCAACCGGTGCCGAGCACGACGCCCAGCACCACGGCGGCTCCCGCGGCCGCCCCGTCGGTGGCCTCGGACAGCGCAAAACAGTCGGCGTCGTTGGCCAGCCGCACTGGACGGTCCAGCAGCTTCTCCAGATCACGATCCAGCGGCTTGCCGTCCAGCCCGTCGATGTTCTCGGCGTTCTGCATGACCCCGAGGTGGGGCGAGATCGCGCCCGGCGAACCGACACCCACGCTCACGCGGCAGCCGAGCTCACGCTCCGCCGAGTCGACCAGTTCCTTGACCACCACCAGCATCCCGTCGTAGTCGGCGGGTGTCTCCCTGCGCTTTCGGAACCGAATTTCGCCGCCCGCGTCCAGCGCGGCGGCTTCGATCTTGGTTCCCCCGATATCAAGCCCCAGCCTCATCACGCCCCAGTATGCCCACCCCGGCCAGGCGCGCGACCACCAACGAAAATTGTACGCGTTGTTGAACAAAAACAGAACACCGCCGTCCGCCCCTGCCGGGGTAATAGAGTGGACTAGGATGCGACTTCTTATTTCCCGAACTGTCATTCACCGTCTGGGTTCCACGCTGATGGCAGCCGCCGCCGCGCTGGTCTGCGGCTGCGTCGGGCCGGGTGCTCCCGCGGTCCCGGTGACGCCGCAGCCCTCCCCGTCGGCGCCGGCGTTGAAGACCGTCACGCTGGGGCACGCCAGCCTGAAGAAGGGCGTTCCGGCACCCGCCCTGCCCGGGAAAAACGTCCCCGCGATCAAGGTGAACACCGTCGGCTACGAGGCGCCGTGGCGCAAGGTGGTCATCTTCAACATCGAACCCAAGAACGTGGTGGTCAAGGACGCCGAGTCGGACAAGAAGGTCCTCGCGGTCGCGCAGACCAAGATCAAATCCTTCGGCCTGGATCCGGCGTCGCAGGATCCGGTCTGGCAGGTCGACATCAGCGAGCTCAAGAAGTCGGGGCGTTACAAGATTGTGGCCGACGGCGCCGAGAGCGATCCGTTCCAGGTCGGCGATCACCTCTACGACCAGGCCCTCATCGCCGGCCTCAAGAGCTTCTACTTCCAGCGCACGCGCACCGCGCTGGTCGAACCATACGCGGTCTGGGAGGGCAAAGCCTACACGCGCAAGGCCCCCTCTCACGTGCACGAGGACGTGGGCTGGGATCTGCTGGACTACCCCGCCAAGAAACGGAAGTGGAAGGTCGAAGGCGGCTGGTTCGACGCCGGTAACTTCGACATGTACATCCCCTCCACCGCGGTGGCGGCCCAGAGCCTGCTCTTGGCCTACGAGTGGGCGCCGGAGCACTTCAAGGACAAGCAGCTCAACATCCCCGAGTCCGGCAACGGCATCCCCGACATCCTGGACGAGACCCGCTGGGGCCTGAACTGGATCCTGTCGATGCAAGAGAAGGACACCGGCGCCTTCCGGCACCGCGAGGCGGTCATCGAATGGTCGCCCGAAGGGCCCGCCGATCAGGACAAGACGCCCCGCTGGGTCGCCATGGTCTCGAGCTCCGCGACCGCCAAGGGCGTCGCCGTGCTGGCGCAGGCCGGCCGCATCTACGAAAAGTTCGACGCCGCCTTCGCGCAGCGCTGCACCGCCGCCGCCAAGAAGGGCTGGGAGTGGCTGAAGGCGAACCCCAAGCACATCCGCGCGTCGCTGGTCGGCGGCGGCGAGCAGCCGCTGTGGGACGACGAACCGGAGAACAACGACAGCGGGGCAAGATTTCTGGCCGCCGTCGAGATCTGGCGCACCACCCGCGGCAAGGACGCGATGGAGAAGATCCAGGCCGGGATGTCGATCAAGGAGACCACCGACATCCCCAAGATGATCCGCGGCGCCTGGGCCAACGTCAGCCGCTGGGGCCTGGCGGCCCTGGCGATGGACAAGCAGACGCCCGCCGAGCTGCGCGCCGAGGCCAAGAAGCGCATCCTGGCGGCGGCCGACGACATGCGTCCGCAGGTCGACACCAAGGACGGGTACCGGTGCGCCTCGACGATGGACGATTACTACTGGGCCAGCAACTCCAACCTGATGGAGAAGGCCCACCTGCTGTCGGTCGCCGCCAAGCTGGCGCCCGAGAAGACCT
>DASRQT010000555.1:0-2234 GCA_035696485.1 Polyangia bacterium
GGCTTTGCCATCGGCGACGGCGTGACCCACGTTTCCGTCGACGAACAGGACCGGCGCGACGCGACGTCTCTGTACGAGACCCTGGAGAAGGAAGTCATCCCACTTTACTACGATCGCGACGATCAGGGCGTCCCGCGCGGCTGGATCGAGCGGATGAAGCGGACGATCCGGACGTTAGGGTGGCGGTTCAACACGGACCGCATGGTGATCGACTACGCGCGCGAGTGCTATCTGCCCGCCGCTGGCGCCCAGAGCTGCGCCATGCCCAAGTAAGCGACGCGCCCGGGCAGTCACAATCCTGACGCGGCAACAATTGCCGGGTTGCCGTGAAATACCCGAGGAAAACCCGGGTTTTTCCTTAACCTGCGCCGATCGCCGCCGATGTCCGGATCATGCGGACGACCGCAGCGCTCTTGACCCTGCTGATGATCGCGTCCTCCGATCTGTCGGCGAAACCCGACGGCAAGGTCGCGAAGGTCGATGGCGGCAAGAAACCGGCGACGGCTGACGGCAAGAATTCGCCGCCCGCGCGGTTCCGGCTGGCCGCCGAATCCAGGGACGAACAGAAACCGGAAGAGCGCGACGAGCCTGACGACGCCGCGCCGCCCCCGGTGCTTCCGACCGACGAAGAATTGACGTTCGAACGGCCGCGCGATCTCAACCTGCTCACGCGCGACGAGATGCTGTCGCTGGCCGAGAAGTACGACGCCGACATCGAGGACGACGTCGCGCACGCCGAGGCGGCCCGCGCGACGGCCTACCGGAGCCGCGACGTCATCAAGCTGACCTGCATCGACGACAAGCTGGTGCAGATGAGGCTGCTCTTCAACAGCATGGTGCCGCGGTTCAAGCGCCTGACCAGGGTCCGCAATGACGAGTTTTCCGTGCGCGCCGAGTTCATCGTCATCGCGCCCAACTGGAAACGATCGAAGCAGCTGCGCGCGGACGTCGAGACCTGCATCGGCGAGATGCTGAATGACGTGACCGTCGTCTCGGTGTCATCGGAACACCCGGACACCGGTGGCCCAGACCCCACGCAGCCGTCCGACCCCAAGGTCAACTCCGAGCGCCCGCCCGAAGCCAGTCGCTGGCGATAGCGGCTCGGACGGGACCGCCTTCGCCCCGCGGCGCGGGTATAGTCTGCGCCGCCCATGGCCTACGTCCCCCTGTCGCGGTTTTTGCTGCGCGCCCCGCTGTTGCCGATGTCGGCGCTCAAGGATCCGCGGCGTGCGCTGCTGGCGCATCGCCTGGGCCCGGGCGCGATCGCGCTCGCCAGTCCCAGCCTGGCGGCAAGCACCACCGGATCGAAGCGCGCCCAACCGGCCGAGCGTGCGCGACGAGCGCTACGCGCAATAGACCACTACGCTCGCCGCGCGGCGTTTCGGCCGACGCCACAGGGCTTGCTGGCCGGGGTGGCGATGGGGACGCTGGCAGCGGCGACCAGGATCGCGACCGGCCAGCCGCGCGCGGCGCTGGACCTGTCGTGGGGCCGCGCGGCCGCGTTCGCCCGCGCCTTGCTTGATCGCGCGGAGGTTCGGCGGGACGTCTTGCTTCGCGTGACGCCGTCTCTGCTGCAATCCGGGCAGACCATCCGCTGGCTGGCCCCGGCCGAACCGTTCGTCGTGGAGCGCGAGGCCGAGCTGGATGCGCGGCTGGCCCGCATCCTCGACGCCGCGGCCGCGTGGACGCCGTGGGCGGCGCTGCGACGCGCGGCCCAAGATGATACCAACGCCGACACCGGCGCCAGCGCACCCGAGCGCGTCGGCGCGCCCGATGACCGCGGCGCGCCCGAGCAGGACGATTCGGCCGACGAGCTCCTGTTGCTGCTCATCGACGATGGCTTGCTGCTTGATGATCTGACGCCTCCCCTGATCGGGCCGCCGCCGCTCGCATGGTTGTCGGCGCGCCTGGAGAAATTCACCGCGACCGACGTGGCCGCCAGGGGTCTCGCGTCCGTTGCCGTTGCCCTGGCGGCGGGGGACCTTCACCGCGCATCGGGCGAGCTGCACGGGCTGCCGGGCGCCGAGCGCGCGCAGGCCGGCGTTCACGCGGTGCTGGTGTTTGATTCGCCGCGGCCCGCCACGCTGGCGCGCGCCGCCGTCAAACGCGCCGCTGCCCTCTGTCCCCTGCTCTTCCGCCTGCAGGAGGCGCTCGCCGCCCCTGTCGCCGAACGCCTGTCCCAGCCCGCCGCCGGGGAGGCGCTGACCGCGGTGACCGACGTCTTTGGCGCCGGC
>DASRQT010000556.1:0-3903 GCA_035696485.1 Polyangia bacterium
ATCGTGGACGGCGCGGATGTGCTCGCCCCAGATCTCGCCGCCGAGGTCCACGCCGCAGTGACCGTTGCGGCATTCGATGGCGCGATTTCCCGGCCGCACGGCGCCGAACACGCGCGCATCACTGCGCGGCATGCGGCGCAACGGTCCGGCCAGCGGGTGAAGCCAGGCGTCCCGACCCAGCGCGGCAAGCAGGCTCATCTCCGTCGGTGGCCAGTCGGGACCGAACCATCCCGCGGGCAGCGGCGGAGGGCCGGGATCCATGGGCGGTTGCACCTTGACCGCCCGCGCCGGCGTCGCGCGGCGAATCCACGACGGCCCTTCATGCGGTGCCAGGCAGATAGCGACGAAGGCGAGGGCAATCGTGAACCTCTTTGTGTAGCGCCACCTCGTGACCCATCGCTTTGCTCGCTGTTCGCGCAGGGCCGCGCGGAAGCACGGCTCGGAGCAGAACGTGTGCACCAACGACCGGTACAGCTGCACGAACCGTCCCTTGCGAAGGGTCCCGTTGCACATGCCGCAGACGGCGGTGCCGTCGATCATGTCTGACGAGTCAATCATGCCGCCGCTCGCTCAAAGCAATAATGCACGCCTGAGAAGATCTTGCGTGGTGAGAATTTTGGCACGCCCGAAGACCGCGCAAAGAGCCTCGCTCCTTATGCTGTGCGTCGCGCTTGAGCTTGAATGTGCTTGTGCCAGCCACAGGTTGTTGAGGGGGAGGACTTAACAATGAAAAATGTTGTGGGGTGGCTAGCCTTGGGGCTTGCGATGTCCGTGGCGAGTTGTGACGGCACCGATCCGAACGCGGCCGGTGCTACCGACATTGGTCTTGCTGGTGACGAAGCCGGGGACCCGACCCAGGCGATATCGCAAGAGCTGAGATCGTGTCCTACCACGCGCAGCCTGGTGTGTGGCACCGACGGCCACACGTACCGCAACACCTGCCGCGCCGGCGGGAGCAGCCGGGTCGCGCATGTCGGAGCGTGCGCGGGCTTTGTCTGCAACGGCGTGGTTTGCGCGCCCGGTTTTAGCTGCCGCACGTTCACGACTTACGGCGTCCCGGTCGATCAGTGCGTGTCCGTCAGCGGAACACTGGCGTCGTGTTCATGCGCAAGCGGCTCTCATTGCGTGCAGGATCCCAGCGGTGCCACGCACTGCGAGGCCGACGCGCCTCCGCCTCCGCCGCCGAACCCGTCCACGCTGTGCGACGGCAAACAATGTCCGGCGGGCATGCACTGCGCGGTGATCACCGTCAACTACGGTGTGCCGTCGGCGTCCTGCATGTTCAACTAGCTCCTGGCACCCGCGGGTGCAGCATCCGTTGCAATCGGAACCGCCGCTGTCCAGCACCGTCACGACGATCGCGTGTTACTTTGGGCCAGCATGGTTGCCGCCGGTCTATTCACGGCTATTTTAGCGGCCTTTTTCTCGGCGGTTGCGGGTTCGGCGGCGCTGGCGCCGGCCATTGAACGGCACTGTACCAAGATGGACTGCGCCGATCAGCTGACGATCCGGCTGCGCTCTTCCGATGGCCAGCCGCCGAGGGACGTCGAGATCGAGATCGAAATCGACGGCAAGACGGTGACCTGCAAACCGAACCCGTCCGCCGGTCAGACCAATCCTTTCCAGTGCGAACAGAATGTCATCGTGACGCATCAGGAGATCCAGCGCTGCCGCGGCGCCGACTGCCGCGGGACCGGTTCGTTCGAGCAGTCCATCGAGATCCCGTCGACGCCCAGACGGGTGCGCGTTCGCGTTAAGCACGGCGAACGCGTGCTGGGCGCAAAAACCTTTGTTTCCCAGTACGCGCGCGTTCACCCCAACGGCCCTGGCTGTGCACCGGTCTGCCGGCAGGCGAAGCGGACCTGGCGTTACCGTTAGCGCGCGCTCTCAAGCGTGGCTCCGAGGCGGCTCCGGCGGTGCCGCCGCACCAGCACGAACGCCATCAGCATGAGCGGCACGCCGGCTGCGCGATTTCCAGCCCGACCGCCCACGTGACACCCGCAGCCAGCAGTCGGCGTCGTCGCCGGCGAAATGCCAGGCGCACCGCCTTTGCCACCGCCGGTTCCAGCGGAGGGAACGCTGCCTCCAAAGCCACCGGTCGCGACCACCGCGTCGGTTCCGACAGTACCGCCCGTGCTGCCATCGGTGGATCCCGAGGCGCTGCCGTCCGCGGCCGTGTCCGTTCCCGCGGAGGAAGCATCCGCCCCGGCACGGCCGCCGGTTCCGCCGGCGTCGGACTTGCCTCCCGCTCCAGCGACGTCGCCGCCTGCGTCACCCTTGATGCCGCCCGTGCCGACTCCGCCGTCCGCTCTGCCTCCGCTGCCACCCACACCGCCGGCTCCGCCCGTGCCCGTGACGGCGCCAGCACAGCTGTCCACCGGCAGCGTTGTCCTGGGACCGGCGATGCAGTCCGGCCAAGTTCCTCCGCCGGTCCTGATGTCGGTGAGAAGATCCGCGCACCCCGGGCCAGGGGCAAAATTGCCGGCTTGACCGGTGCACGGCGTGACGTCGATCTGTTCGTTCTGTTCGATCAGCTTGATGTGACGCAAAACCGTCGTGTAGTCGGTGCCTCCGCACGGCGCGCCGCCGGGGATGCGCGCGGTACCGGTGACGGTGCCGATCACGCGCCAGCCCCAGTCCTTGTCGCCTTCCACCAGATGGATATACGCGCCACCGCCCGAGTCGCCGAAACAGAGATCGCTGTCGGTGTCGCCCACGTCGATGAACGGATCGCGAACCCTGACGACCGGGACCTCGCCCTGGTTTTTCGTGCCGCTTGGTCCCGTACCCTTGGTCTGTCCCCACCCGACTCCCATCAGCGTTGCGCCCGCCTTCATGAACTTGGTGTACTCGCACCCGTGCAGGGGCGGCACGGTCGGCACCTTCTTCAGCCTGTCATCGTCGGGAAGGACACAGTACGCGGCGTCGCTGTCGGGCGCGGTCACGCACTTTGTGGTCTTCACGGTGAACGCGTAGGGGGTCTTCTCTCCGAACTGGACGTTCATGCCTGCCTTGGGACCGCAGTGCTTGGCGGTCAGCAGGATCGTCGGCGTCAGCAGCGTCGAAGTGCAGCCGGGGATCTTGGCGGTCATCGGAAACCCGCACACCGCGGCCGGCATTCCTCCCACGACGTGCTCGAAGCCGTTGCTTGCGTCGGGCGTCGCGTCGGCACAACCCAGCAAACAAAACCCAACGCCGATCTTCGCAAGCGATGCGCATCTCATGAAACGATTCATGAGACGACCTTGAGCAATACCGAGTCCAACCGGTTGGGCCCTGTCCGGCCTAGCTTTTGGGGTTTGTCGTCAGCGGAGCTGCGATGTCCCAACTCTCCATCCGCGATGCCCCAGGTCGCATGCGTGATGCCAGCCGCCGCTGCCGTGGAATCCGAAAATCAGCGCGTACGACGTGCGTGGTGTATGCCGCCGATTACACATAAATCGCGACCTGCCGTAGGCGATCTCACGGGTCAATTCGGCTGCGAAAGCCGCCAAAATCGCGCTGAATCGTGGCTGATTTTTGTGGGTGCGGGCGCGTACTTGACGTGTAGGATTAATTCTGCACTTGTGTTGAAGAGGCTTCGCGTGCTAGCCGCTCGTTGCATATAGTTCATTTTTACGAAACGAAGGAGACGCTTCACCATGCGCCAGCATTTATATCGTGCCAGCACGATGATCGTGGGGACTTTTGCACTCGCGGTCGTCTCTTGCAGCCATCCGATGCCGAAGGCCGGCGGCGGAGGGGGCGCGGGCGGCTCCTCGTCGGCCGGGCAGGGCGGCAATGCTGGAAACCCCGATCCGACCGGCAGTGGTGGCAACGGAGGAGGTTCGGGCGGCGGTGCCGGCGGTATGGGTGGCGTCGTTGGCGGCGGGACGGGCGGCGAGATGGTCATTCCGCCGGAGC
>DASRQT010000557.1:0-20968 GCA_035696485.1 Polyangia bacterium
CCCGCTGACCGCGCAGGCAGAGGCGAATCTCGCCGCGATGCCGACATCCCAGTAGTATCCTTCCAGTAGGTTCCGATGTTCCTGTCGCCGCTTTGCGTCTCGGTTCAGATCGGCGCGCCTCCGGCGGCGATGCAGATGGCAACCACTCTGGAGGACAGCTGCGACGGCATCCTCGGCAAGGGGAGCTGTCGCATCGTCGAGGCCGATACCCCCTTTTCGGCGGGGCGAACCTGCTGGACGGCGACCGTGACGTCGACCGGCGCCGGCCGGAATGCGGCGACGGTCGTCCTGCGCGATCCGACGCAGCGCGACGGCGTCGCCAGGCGCGCGGAGCAAACCGTTGAATTCCGACCCCAGGATGCGGCCGCAGACCGGTGGGCGGCGTTGGGGTTGCTGGTCGCGGCCTTGGTGACCGTCCAGCAGTATGCGACTGATGTTCCCGAAGCGGTCGTGGCCGTGCCGCCGCCAGTTCCGCCACCGCCGACCCCTTCCCCGGCCGAGGCCCCGCGGGTTGTCGCCACGCTGACGCCACCACCTCCGTCGCTGCTGGATTGGGACCTGCGCGCCGCGGCCCTGATCGCCGTCGGGCAGATTCCTGGGGTCTCCTGGGGCGTGCGCGTGGAGACCACGCTTGGCCGTGGCGGATTCGCCGGGCTGGCGCGGTTCTCTTACCTGCCGAATCGAACCGGCACCGTCGCCGGTAACGCCACCATGGGGGGAGATTTCAAGCTGATGGCCCCCGGGGCCGGCGCTTGCTGGACGGTGCCTTCCCGCCGCCGCCTGTCGGCGCGATTGTGCGCCGGGGGTGACATCATCTTCGTCACCGCACGCGGGTTCGGCGTCGCCGAGCCCGAGACGACATCAAGCGTGTCAGGTGCGGCGTGGGGGGCGACGTCGGCTTCGCTGGCTCTCACCAGCCATGCCGCGGTGGTCGCCGGCATCGAAGGTGCGGCGGCGATCAAGCGACCTGATTACACGTTCGTCGGCGGCCGCGACGTCTATTCGCCGTCCCCGGTCTCGGCTGCTGCGCTGGTGGGTCTGGCGGTGCTTTATTGATCCCGTCATCGACATGGCCCGGCCCCGCCAGGGCTTGGTCGGGCGCTGGCGCGGTGGCGCTGCTGCTGGGGCTCGTGGGCTGCACGGGGCAGACCTATTCACTCGGAACCGATTGCATTCCGTCGGGGACTGAAAAGGAATTACAGGCGGCCATCGATACGCGCAAGCAGGTGCTGCTGTGCCAGGGCGCCGTCATGACGTTGAACGCGCCCGTCGTGCTGAGGCAGGGAACGACCCTCGAGACCATCCACCGTCCGGTGGCGACGGCTGACATGGCGCACATTGTCCTGGGTGCAGATTTTGCGGGCAACCGTTCCGCGGTGGTCGGCTCGGGCAGCGACATTCACGTCGCCCACGTGCACTTCGACGGCAATCGGCGGGTGCTGGGACCTCAGGACCAGGTGGAGCTGCTTCGCCTCGGCCCGGGGAAGACCTACAGCGTGACCGGGTGTGCCTTCGCCGATGCGTCCGGCTGGACGCACCTGCACGTCGTCGAGCCGTGCAGCGGCGCCGTCATCAGCGGCAACACGGTGGAATCGGCCGTGCGCGTGCACGACACCGCCCACAACACCGACGGACTTTCGATCTCGTGCGCCAGCTCGCTGGTCGAGGACAACAGCGTCAACGACATCTCGGGCGTGGGCATCGTCTACTACGGTGGTCCGGGCACGATCATCCGGAACAACACCATCATCGAATCGACGGCCAGCGCGTTTTCGGGAATCAACGTCGGCGATGCCGTGCGCCTGGATCACGCTGGCGTGATCATCGAGCAGAACACCATCCGGGCCATCGGCAGCAGCTACTTCCACATCGGGATCTCCGCCGGACTGCACGCCTGGCGAACCAAGAACATCAGCGGCGTGACGGTGCGACGGAACGCGATCTCGGGACAGATTCGCTACGGTCTGGCGGTCGATGGCTGCGTTGACTGTGTCGTCCAGGACAACCAGGTCACCGACTGGCGTCCTCTTCCTGGCATCGTCGGCTGTCCCGCCGCCGCCCCCTACATCGCCAGCGTGTCCAACCGACATGCCGGTGGGACGCTGCAACCCGGGTTCGCGGACGTGACGATTGACGGCTGCCTGGGCGCGCCGCTTCCTCTGTGACGATCAGTCTAGATTGACGATCAGCCTAGGATCTTGTCGCGTCGAGGATCTGTTCCGCGACGCCGAGACGCCGTTTCACCGTAGACAGCGACAGCTTCATCATCGTGGCGATGTCCTCCAGCCGCATCCCCTCCACCCGACGGAGCAGCAGCGCGATCCGCGACTCGGACTGCAAGCTGTTGACGACCGCGGAGACCGCCCGCAGCTCGGCTGCTATCTCGGGCGAGGCGGTTCGCGCTGCCAGCCGGTCCATTTCTTCGGGGTGGTGACTCCACAGTCCCAGGCGCATCAGCAGATGGCGCCGGCGGAAGGTCTTGTTCGCGGTGCCGACTACGATCGCGGTCAACCACGAGGAGAACGCCGCCGGCTCTTTCAGTTTGTCGAAGGACTGCAGCGCCTGGGCGAAGCTGTCCTGAACCAGGTCCTCGACGTCGGCGTTGCGTCCCATCAAGGTGAACGCCAGCGCGGTCACGCGCGGGCGGTGTCGCCGGAACAGCGCCTCGAGCGCCGAGTTGGCGCCCCCCTGCACCTGCCGAACCAGCACGGCATCGGTCGCCTCAAGCCCGACCAGATGGTGATTCGACCCGCGAGTGCTACCGACGCGATCGAAATCCATCTTAAGAGTTTAGACGCCGCCCCGCGTAGGCAGCAGGCGGTCACTATCAAATAGCCACGATATTCACGAGATTGGCGCGTTACTGCCGTCTTCACGTGGCCCCGGTCGGGGCGGTGCCTGCCGGGAACGCCTCAGCCTTGCGGGTCGACGCGAAATTGACGGCGTGGAATAATCGTGGGGTTGGTGTCGAGGTCGACCGCGCCGCTCCGGTCGCTGCTGGTGTTCGTGCTGGCGGCCCACGGCTGCGGCGGTGGGGCGGACACCGCGCCTGATGGCGGCGGCGATTCCGGGCGGACGTTCGTCTACGTCAGCGGGGGATCGACGATCTCGGTCTTCTCGCTGAATGCCGCAACCGGCGCCCTGACGGCGCGCGGATCGACCACGGCCGCCGGGAAGAACGTGTCATTTTTGGCCCACGATCCCGGAGCGCGGCGCCTGTTCGCGTTGAACGAGGCGACCCCGGGCCTGGTGGTGGCCTTCTCCGTCGATGACACCTCGGGCGCACTGACACGCCTCAACGACACTCCTTCGGGGGGCGACGCGCCGGCGCAGCTGGCCGTTGATCGCTCAGGCAAATGGCTGCTGGTGGCCAACTACGACACCGGGTCGGTCGCGACGATCCCGATCGGCGCCGACGGCAAGGTCGGTGCATTCGCCAGCCGCCATGACTTCGGCGTGAGCTCTGCGCCGCATCTCGCGGTCGTCGGCCCCGCGAACCGCTTCGTCCTGGTGGCTTGCAAGGGGCTGGATCAGATCGGCCAGCTCCGCTTCGCCGCCGTCTCCGGTGCCTTGACGGCCAATGATCCCGCGTTCGTTGCGACGCCGGCAATGGCGCACCCCCGCCATCTCGCGTTTCATCCCGGCGGCGGCTTCGTGTACGCCATCAACGAGACCAGCAACACGATGGACGCGTTCGGTTACGACGACACCAGCGGGCGGTTGACGCCGCTGCAGACGCTGTCGACTCTTCCGCAAGGATTCTCGGGCGGCAGCGCTGCCGCGGAGGTCCAGGTTCACCCCTCGGGCAGGTTTCTTTACGGGTCCAATCGCGGGCACGACAGCATCGTGATTTACCGTCTTGACGCGCAAGGACGGATGACGCTCATCGGCCATGAAACCGGAGGCGGTCTGATCACGACGCCGCGCAGCTTCGCCATTGATCCAACCGGTCGCTACCTGCTGGTGGGCAACCAGGCGGGCGCCGTGGGAATCCTGGTATTTCGCATCGATGGGGCGACCGGCCGCCTGATGCGTATCGGCAAGGTCAGCGCGACCCCCTCGGCCGTATATGTGGGAGTCACGTACATGCCCTGAACGATTGACAGTTCTTGTGCCTGCACGGTCGAGTTCAACCGGTCTATAATCGAGGAAGGTGGTACCGGTCGGGGTCGGGCGGGGGGACCGGGCTGTTCACCAGGAGTTTTGATGCGCAGTGAACGATCCCTGCACGCCGCACGAGCAACGACTGCCGGGATGTTCGCGTTCGCGGTCGCGCTGGTTGCGCCAGCACTGACGACCACGGGGTGCACCGACGGGTACATTGGCGGGTCGCGGACCGGCACCGGTCCCGGCAACGGTACGCCGGGTGCGGGTGGCAATGGCAATGGCAACGTCGGCGGCGTTGGCGGGGCTGGCGGCGTGGGCGGTCCCATCAGCTCGCCGCTCACCTGCAAGGCCGATGTTCATGACCCCGGGGATGCGCCGCTGCGCCTGCTCACCCAGGAGCAATACCTGAACACGGTGAACGACCTGTTCGGCACCGTGAACCTCGACGCGCTCTTCCCGCGTACCGACAACGCATCACAATTTGGCTTTGCTCAGGGCGACGTTGATCAGTCGGCGCTGGACACCTATCAGCGCGCCGCCGGCATGATCGGTTCGTCGGTCGTCAGCAACAAGACCACGCTGGATAGGATCGCACCGTGTGCCGCCGGCGGCGATCAACGGGCGTGCGCCAAGACGTTCCTGATGACGTTTGGCTCGCGCACCTATCGAGCGCCCTTCGCCGCCGAAGATCTCGATCGCCATCTGGCCATGTACGACGCCGGGGTTTCGAACGGCGGGTACGCGCACGGGATCGAGCTCATGCTGCGTGGGATGTTGCAGTCCCCGCGCTTTCTGTATCGCGTGGAGCTGGGGACCGCCGACAAGATTGCACCGACCGCGGTCAAGCTGTCCGGGTACGAGCTGGCCGCGCGCCTGTCTTACGGTCTCTGGAACACGACGCCCGATACGGCGCTGGTTGCCGCTGCCGCCGGCGGCACCCTGTCGACTCCGGCAGGTGTCGCGGCCGAGCTGCAGCGCATGCTCAAGGAGCCGCGCGGCAACCTGCCCGTGCGCCACTTCCTCGACGCGTGGATTCACCTTGGCGACCTGAATAGCCTGGCAAAGGATGCCACCCGCTTCCCGGACTGGAACGCGGCCCTGCGGGCGTCGATGATCGCGCAGGCCGGGAGTTTTTTCGACGATGTCATCGCACAGCAGAACGGGACCTTGACGGCGCTGTTGACGTCGCCGACGGTGTTCGTCGACAAGAATCTGGCGCCGTTTTACGGGATGAGCGCGGCCTCCGCGACCGCGGGCAGCTTCCAGAAGATTCAGCGTACCGGCATCGACGCCGGCATGCTGACGCTGCCCGCTTTTCTGGCGACGCAGTCCAAGGCCGGCGAGGGATCGCCGATCTATCGCGGCAAGTTTGTGCGTGAACAGCTGCTGTGCCAGGAGCTGCCTCCCCCTCCGCCGGACGTGCCTCCGGCGCCCGACGTCACGCCCGGGACATCGACGCGCGAACGGCTGGCCCAGCACGAAACCAATCCGGCCTGCGCCGGCTGCCACAAGCTGATGGACCCGATTGGCTTTGGCCTGGAAAACTACGACGGCATCGGCAAGTACCGAACCACTGAGGCCGGTAAGCCGATCGACGCCAGCGGTCTGTTCATCGAGACGCGCGATTTGAACGGGACCTTCGTCGGCGCCAGCGAGCTGACGGCCAAGCTGGCCAAGAGCCCCGAGGTCGAGGAGTGCGTGGCGACGCAGTGGTTCCGCTACGCCATGGGCCGCTTCGAAAAGCCTGATGTGGATGGCTGTTCCGTGCAGGCGGTCGTCAAGGCGTTCCGCACCGCCGGCAACGATCTTCGGGCGCTGCCGCTGGCGATCGTGCAGACCGATGCCTTCTTGTACCGCCGCCCCATCGAGGTGAAGCCATGAACCGCCCCGCGCGCACCGACTTTCGCACCACCATGACGCGCCGGCGGCTGCTGGGCGGGCTGAGTGGTCTGACGGTTGCGCTGACGACGCCTATCTGGAAGTCGGCGACGGCCTTCGCCGCCGCCCAGCCGGCCAAGCGGTTCATTGGGGTCTTCTCGGCGAACGGGACGGTGCCAAAGGACTTTTGGCCGCCGGGGACGGCGGCCGACGCGCCGCTGACGCTGGGCCCGATCCTGGCGCCGCTCGAGAAGTACAGGCAGCAGATGCTGGTGGTGGGCGGCGTGCACATGACCTCGACCATCGGCGCCAACAAGCCGGGTGGGCCGCACATGAAGGGGCCGGGCGCGATGCTGACCGGAGGGACGCTGCTGCCCGGATCGTTCACCGGGGCCGGCGGGCCCGCGGGCTACGCCGACCACATGTCCGTCGACCAGGCCATCGCCAACCGCATCGGCACGATGACCAAGTTCCCGTCGCTGGAATTCGGCGTGCGCATCGAGGGGCAAGAGCCGCTGCGCGAGATCTCGTACCGCGACGCCAACAAGCCGAACAAGGCGGTCGACGATCCCTCGCAGATCTACACGCGCATGTTCGCGGACCCCACAGCCGGCATCAGCCCCGCGCAGCTCGCGCAGCTGCAGGCCGAAAGGAAGAGCGTTCTCGACTTCCTCAAGGACGACCTGTCCCGCCTCAGCACGAAGTTCACCACCAGCGATCGCGCGCGTCTGGACTCACACCTCGAGGGTGTCCGGCGCATCGAGAGGCAGCTCGGCACCAGCGTCCAGAGCTGCTCGATGACGATGCCGGCCAAGATCGACCCGCGGGCGATGGCGAACTTCCCGATGATCGGGAAGATCCAGATGGACCTGATGATCCTGGCCCTGACCTGTGGGATGACCAACGTGGCGACGTTGATGTGGGCCAACGCCGACAGCTGGCAGTATTTCCCGTGGATCGGCGTCAACGAAGAGCACCACACGATGTCCCACGCCGGGCTGAACGACGCGTTGACGATGGACAAGCTGACCAAGATCAACAAGTGGCACGCCGAGCAGTTCGCCTACATGCTGGACGGTCTGGCCGCGGTCAGCGAGCCCGACGGCAGCAAGGTGCTGGACAACACGCTCTTGCTGTGGGGCAACGAGATCGGCGTCGGCAACACGCACACGTACATGAACATCCCGTGGGTCATCGCTGGAGGCACGGGCGGCTATTTCAAGATGGGCCGCTACCTCCAGTACCAGAACCAGCCCCACAACAACTTGCTGATCTCCATCTGCCACGCCCTGGGCCTGCAGGACGTCACCACGTTCGGCGACCCGACGCTCAGCACCGGGCCGCTGCCAGGGCTCACGGCCTAATACGCCTCAATAAGAAGGGGAACGGAAAGAAGGCGAACGGAGCGCGGCTTTGCCGCGCGGAGTGAGGGGGACCGGGGCTCCGCGAGCGGCAGCGAGCCGGACCCCGTCAGATCAGAACCGCTGCGTCGGCACGTCCGGCCGGGGGCGGCGGAGGACCTGGCCGCCGACCCCCCACACCAGGCGAATCTCTTCGGTCGAGACCTGGCCTTCGTAGGCGTCGAGGCGGCGCTTGCCGTTGTCGCAGGCGCTGGGTTGCAACACCTCGAAGGACTTCTCGTAGATGATGACCTGGTCGCCGCGCACCTCGCCCGAAATTTGGTAACGGGTGGTGATCCGGAAGTCGAGCGCCATGCTGCAGCGGTAGGCGTTGCCGTCGCTGGAGACCTGGTGGACGATGCGATCGTAGTAGCCGGTCAGCTTCGACCCCTCCTGGGTGACGTGCCACTCCTCACGTTCCTGTTTTTCGTCACCGCCGGGGACGGTGCCGTGATGCTCCCAGATCCACATTCCGCTGACGTCGGCCGGCGTCCCGCCGGTGGCGGCGCGCGCTGACGCTGCCGGCCCTTCATCGTCGCTGTCCAGGTCCATGTCGGGGAACGGCGACTCGGGGATCGAGCGCACGTCTGAAGCAACTTCCAGGTCGATGCCTGGGCGCTGGGCGTCGCCTTCCTTGCTGCGGTAAAGGGTCTGCCGCTGGCTGCCATTGACCAGCGTCATGGTGTCGCCCTGCAGCTTGCCCTGATAGCGCAGCAGCTTGCGGTTGCCGGGATCACAGCGCCCGTGCTCCGACTTTTGCGTGACCTCTTCGATCTCGATGAGGCCGCCGCGCAACCGGCCGGCGATGTCGTAACGTTGCACGGCGGAGAACTGCGGTTCGCGGCTGCACACGTAGGGGCGGCCGTCGCCCGAAACGAAGGTCAGCGCCGCGATATAGTAGCCCGAGATGGCGGCGCCCGCCTGCGACAGGTGCCACTCCTGTTTCTCGATGCGGGTGTCGCCGCTGCCCATGCCCTCGGTGATGGTGGCGCGGATCACACCGTCCCAGACGCCCGAGACGCGGAGGGGGGTGGTTCCACTGTTAGCCAGCGTCGGCTTTCGTCCCGCGCAGCCGGCTGTCACGACCGCGAGAGCAAGGATGGAAGCTGTGGCGAGACGCATTCGGCGTACCTCCAGGCCGAAAGAGAGAACTAACTTAGGTATGACCAAAACTATGTTTGATTTCCAGCGAAGCAACCGGGGGCCAAAGCCGATGTCGACGTCGCGAGTCACCTATATTGACAATCGGTAGGCTCCCGAGCGGGCTTTAGCGCTGTTTTAGCAGCGCGGCGCTGGCGGCTTCCCACTCGGCGATTCGGCGCGCGAGCAGTGCGTCCAGCTCCCGCTCGCGGTCGGCCAGGGTGTGCAGCTTCTGCCAGTCCCCGGCGTGATCTCCGCCCAACTCGGCGCGGACGGCCGCCAGGTCGGCCTCCAGCTTGCCCACATCCGCCTCCAGCGTCTCCACCTTGCGTTCGAGGCGCCTGCGATCCCGCTCACGCTCCTTGGAAATAACGCGAGCCGTCTCGACCGTGGCGGTGGCTTCCGGCGCGGCGGCGCGAGCCGCGGGACGTGCCGGGGGCGGTGCGGGCGTGCGGGCCGCCGCGGACGGAGCTGGTGGCGCCGGCGGAGTCTCGCGTTTGCGCCCGCGCCAGTCGGAATAGTTGCCGACGTGGGCCTCGACGTGCTGCCCTTCGATGATTAGCAGGCGCGTGCAGAAGCGATCCAGAAAGTATCGGTCGTGGCTCACGACCAGCAGCGTCCCCTGGTACGCCGCCAGCGCCTCTTCCAGGGTCTCGCGCGCCGGGATGTCCAGGTGATTGGTCGGCTCGTCCAGCACCAATAGATTGCGCGGGAACAGCATGATCTTGGCCATCGCCAGCCGGCTACGCTCACCGCCCGAAAGCCCGCGCACGGTTCGAAACGGGTCGTCGCCGAAGAAGCGAAACTTGGCCAGATACTGCCGGACGTACTCGGGCGACAGATCGGCGCGGACGGAGCGAATCTCGTCGATCAACGTCAGGTCCTCGGCAAGTGTCCCCAGCTTCTGGTCGAAGTAGCCGATGCGCACGCCGGCTGCGATGTCCACCTTGCCGCCGAGCGGCGGCAGTTTTCCGATCAGGGTCTTGAGCAGGGTCGATTTGCCGCTGCCGTTGGGACCGACGATGCCAAGCTTGTCGCCGCGGTAGACGTTCGCGGTCACGTCGCGCAGGACCGGCGCGCCCTCGTAACCCACGGTGATGTTGGGCGCGCGAATGGTCTCCTTGCCGCCGAGATCGTCGCCGGTGGCGAACGACAGCGCGAGCTTGCCCGCGAACTCCCAGTGGTCTTCGGGCCGTTCCAGGCGTTCCAGCTTGGCCAGCATCTTGCGGCGGCTCTGCGCCTGCTTGGTCTTTTGCCCGGCCAGGTTGCGGCGGATGAAGTCCTCGGTCTTGTCGACGTGCTCCTTCTGGCGTTCGTATTCGGTGCGCGCGCGTTCGAGGCGCGCGTCCCGTTCGACGACGTATTTGTCATAGCCATACGGGTAGCGGACGAACTTGCCGCCCTCCAGCTCCACCACCTCGCGGCAGACGGCGCGGATGAAGGCGCGGTCGTGTGACACCAGCACGAACGCGCCTGGGTACTCGGCCAGGAACCCCTCGAGGCGTTCGATGGCCCCGAGGTCCAGGTGGTTGGTCGGCTCATCGAGCAACAGCAGATCGGGCTGGCGCACCAGCACCTTGGCCAGCTCCAGACGGCCGCGTTCTCCGCCCGACAGCGTGTCGACGCCGCGGCCGAGGTCGCCTTCCGAGAAACCGACGTCCGATGTCAGGCGGCGGACGCGCGACTCGAGGTCGTAACCGCCGTCGCGCAGGTAACGCTCCTGCAACTCGCCGTATCGCTGCAGGTCGGCGGCGGTGGCGGTTGCCATCTGGTGCTCGAAGGCGGTGAGCTGGTCGTGCTGGGCCTGCAGCGCGGCGAACGGCTCCAGCAGGGCGTCCATGACGGTACCGTGGCCCGAGAACTCCTGCGATTGGTGCAGATAGGCAAGGGACGCGCGTCCCAGGACGCGGACGTCGCCGGCGTCGGCCTGCAGATCACCAGCCAGCAGACGCAGCGCTGTCGATTTGCCGGTGCCGTTCGGTCCCAGCAGCGCCAGGCGATCGCCGGGGCGGATCAGCAGTGACGCCCCGGTCAGGATTTCCATCCCTGGGTACCCGAAGTGCGCGTCGGAGAACTGGGCGAGCGACATGGTGTGGCAACCGGCGGTAAACCCGTTGATTGTCAGACACAAGGCCGGGAAGCAAGCCTCGATCTGAAGCCTTGGCGCAGATGACATCCCGGCAGAGTTGTAATAGAACGACAGAGCGCTCTCTCCGTGCGCACCAGGCTTTCCTTCCAATGAAAGAGTATCTGCTCACCGCTGGTCCCACGCCGGTTCCCGCCCGGGTCCTGCTGGCCATGGCTCGCCCGATCATTTATCACCGGGCGCCCGCCTTCATGGAGGCACTCAAGGAGACGCAAGAGGGGTTGCGCTGGCTGTTCCAGACCAAGCAGCAGGTCCTGCAGCTGGCCGGGTCGGGCACCATCGCGATGGAAGCGGCGGTCACGAATTTCCTGCGCCACGGTGACAAGGCGCTGGTCATTCGCGGCGGAAAATTCGGCGAGCGCTGGGGAAAGATCGTGCAGGCCTACGGCATCGACTGTGTCTTCATCGACGTCGAATGGGGCAAGAGCGTCAACCCGAAAGACGTCGCCGCCGCGCTGGACAAGGACCCGGGCATCAGAGCCGTCTACTCCACGGCCTCGGAGACCTCGACCGGCGTCAAGCACGACGTCGAGGCGCTGGGCAACGTCGTGCGCCAGCGTGACGACGTCCTGCTATGTGTCGACGCCATCACCGCGCTGGGGGTGTTCGATGTCCCGATGGACAAATGGGGGCTGGACGTCGTCGTGCTGGGGTCACAGAAGGCGCTGATGCTGCCGCCAGGGCTGGCGATGATCGCGGCTTCGGAGAAAGCCTGGCGCGCCAGCGAACGGGCCAACCTGCCGCGCTTTTACACGGATCTGACCCGCGAGAAGAAGAGCCAGGACAAGGGTGAGACGGCGTTCACTCCGGCGGTGTCGCTGATCATGGGCCTGCAGGAATCGCTGCGCATGCTCAAGGAAGAGACGCTGGAGGGGATCTGGCAGCGTCACGATCGGCTGGCCAAGGCCACGCGCGCCGCGACCGGGGGTCTGGGGCTGGAGCTGTTTGCCTCGTCGCCGACCAACTCCGTCACCGCCATCCGCGTGCCCAGCGGCATCGACGGCACCGCGGTGGTCAAGCAGATGCGCCTGCGCTACGGCATCACCATCGCGGGCGGCCAGGACCACCTCAAGGGGAAGATCGTGCGCATCGCCCACATCGGCTACTTCAGCGAGTTCGACATCATCACGGCGATCTCTGGGCTCGAGATGACGCTGTCCGACCTGGGTTACGGCATCAGGCCGGGCTCGGGTGTCGCGGCGGCGCAGGCCACGTTCGCCGAATCACGCAAGGCTTGAGGCAACCAACCAAACCGACCCACGTCCACCAGGAGCAGAGGAAAATGTCAGAACAGATCCGCGTCCTCATCGCCGACGACATGTCCAAACGGGCCGTCGAGATTCTTTCTCAGGCGGGCTTCGCGGTCGACTTCAAGGTCGGACTGCCGCCGGCCGAGCTCGGCTCCATCATCGGCGGCTACCACGGCCTCGGGATCCGCTCGGCGACCAAGGTCACCGCGGCTATCCTGGAAAACCCGGGCAAGCTGAAGATCATCGGCCGGGCCGGCGTCGGCGTCGACAACATCGACGTCAAGGTCGCCACGGAGAAGAAGGTGCTGGTCATCAACACCCCGCAGGGCAACGCGGCCGCGGCGGCGGAGATGGCGGTCGGCCTGCTGTTCGCGCTGGCGCGCAAGATTCCGCAGGCGTCGCAGAGCATGCGTCAGGGCATCTGGGAGAAGAAGAAATACATGGGCGTCGAGATTGCGGGCAAGACGCTGGGCGTGATCGGTCTCGGCAACATCGGTCGCCAGGTCGCTGAACGCGGCGTCGGGCTCAAGATGTCGGTGCTGGGCTACGACCCGTACGTGACCGCGCCGTCGGCGCTGCCGGCGGGCGTGAAGATCTCGCCGCTGGCCGACCTGATCGCCAAGTCGGACTTCATCACCCTGCACGTGCCCCTGGTCGCCGACACCAAGAATCTGTTCGACGCCGCGACGCTGGCGCGCATGAAGAAGGGGTCGTACCTCATCAACTGCGCCCGTGGCGGGATCGTCGACGAGGCGGCATTGCTGGAGTCCCTGCAGTCGGGACACCTGGCCGGCGCCGCGCTGGACGTGTTCGGCAAGGAGCCGCCGGATCCGTCGCCGCTGTTCGAGCACGAGAACCTCATCGCCAGCCCGCACCTGGGCGCCTCCACGAAAGAGGCGCAGGAGAAGGTCGCGATCGAGCTGGCGGAGGTATTCGTCGGATACCTCAAGGACGGAGTCGTGCGCAACGCCGTCAACAAACCGTGAGCGACGGGCCAACGCTCCGTCTGCCGACGGGGATGCGCGACTTCGCGCCCCAGGCGACGGCGGCGCGCCGCCGGATCGCGGAGACTCTCCTGGGCGTCTTCGAGCGCTGGGGCTTCGCGCGCGTCATCACGCCGGCCTTCGAATACGAGGACGTCCTGGCCCTGGGGCTGGGCGGCGCCGGACGTGCGGCCGCGATCCGCTTCGTCGAGCCCAGCTCCGGTCAAGTGGTCGCGCTGCGTCCCGACATCACGCCGCAGATCGCGCGCCTCATCGCCACGCGCTTTCGCGAGGAGACCGGCGCCGTCCGCCTCTGTTACGAGGGGACGGTGGTCCGCCTCGAGCGCGGGGCCCGCGGTCAGCGGGAGCTCATCCAGGCCGGCGTCGAGCTGGCAGGAGTCACAGGTCCTCAGGGCGACGCCGAGGTGATCGCGCTCGGGGCCGCCGCCTTGCAAGAGGCGGGGCTTGGTCGTCCGACCATCGATCTCGGCCACCTGGGTCTGGCGCGCGAGGTTCTGGATGCCGTCGATCTGCCGTCCTCGGATCGCGCCCGTGCGCGCCGCTGCATCGGCAAACGGGACGGCACCGGCCTCGAAGCCGTGCTGGCCTCGGCGCGCGGGTCCAAGGCGGCGGTCAATTTCGCGGCCCTCCTGCCCGAGCTGTCTGGCCCCCCGTCGATCCTGGCGGCGGCCCGCAAGAAAGCACCCACGCCGGGCGTGCGCCGGGCGCTGGCTGATTTGCAGGCCATCGTCGACGCGCTGGGCGGTCGCCAGGTGAAGGCGCGCGTGCACGTCGACCTTGGTGAGGTGCGCGGCTTCGACTATTACACCGGCGTGCGCGTACAGGGATTTGTCGAGGGGGCGCCCGACGCCGTCCTCAAGGGCGGCCGTTACGACGACCTCCTCGGCCGCTACGGACGGCCCAGCCCGGCCGTCGGTTTCGCCATCGACGTCGAGGCGGCGGCCGGCGCGCTGGAGGCGCGTGCCCGCGGCGACAGCGGTACCTCGGGAGGCGGCGACGGTGGTCCGCTGATCGGCGACGGCAACGGGATCGGGGTCCTTGTCGTGGGGCCCGTCGTTCTGGCGCTGCGCACGGCGGAAGAGCTGCGCGCGGTCGGCAAACGCGCCGTCGCCGAGCTGTGCGGACTGCAGGGGGCCGAGCTGGCCGCCTACGCGCGCCGCTGGGGTTTCTCGGAGATCGTTCGCGTCAAGGGGATCAGGGAGCAGGGCGCTCGCATCCGTCGTGGTGCCGGTGCCTCGCGAAGAGAGGAACAGGAATAGCAATGGCCGTCGTCGTGATCGTTGGAGCGCAGTGGGGAGACGAAGGGAAGGGCAAGATCGTCGATCTCCTCACGCAGAAGGCCCATGCCGTGGTCAGGTGGGGGGGAGGCGCCAACGCCGGCCATACACTGGTTGTCGATGGAAAAAAATACGTCACCCACGTGATCCCCTCGGGCGTGCTTCGCCCGGGCGTGGCCTGCGTGCTGGGCGAGGGGATGGTGATCGATCCGAACGTGCTGGTCGATGAGGTCCGGACCTTCCGAGGCCACGGTTTGCTCGCGCGCGACGAAGATCTGGTGGTCGCCGAGCGCGCGCATCTGACGCTGCCCTATCACAAGGAGATGGATCGCCTGCGCGAGGAGCTCCCGGCCAAGATCGGGACGACAAAACGTGGCATCGGCCCCACGTACGAGAGTAAGGCCGCGCGCTCGGGGATTCGCGTCGCCGATCTGATGCGCCCGCAGCGCTTCCGCGCGCTGGTTGACCGCAACGTCGCCGAGATCGGGCCGACGCTGGAAGCCATGGGCGGCCAGCGGCCTGACGCGGCCGAGATCACGTCGGCATATCTTGCGCTGGGCGAGGAGATTCGCCCCTTCGTGCGGGATGCGTCGCGTTTCGTTTACGATCAGATCCGCGCCGGCCGCAACGTCCTGTTCGAGGGGGCGCAGGGCGTGTTGCTGGATCTGGATCACGGGACGTACCCATTCGTGACGTCGTCGTCGACCACGGCAGGCGGGGCCTGCAGCGCGTGCGGCATCGGTCCCACGTCGATCGACTCGGTGCTCGGGATCTCCAAGGCCTACGCCACTCGCGTGGGCCTGGGAGCGTTCCCCACCGAGCTGCTTGACGACACCGGCGCGCTCCTGCGCAAACGGGGCAACGAATTCGGGTCGACCACGGGCCGCCCGCGGCGCTGTGGCTGGCTGGACCTGCCGGCGTTGCGCCTGGCGATTCGGCTTTCCGGGATCGGGGGCCTCGCGATCACCAAGGTCGATGTTCTGTCGGGCCTGGAATCGGTCAAGCTGTGCGTTTCCTACCAGCTGGGCGGTAAGCGTCTGGATGAGATGCCGCTGGATCCGGATGATCTGGCGGCCGCGCAGCCCGTCTATGAAGAGCTGCCCGGGTGGCCGGAGACTGCATCGGAGGCCGATTTGCCGCCTAACGCGCAGCGATATCTGGCCCGTGTCAGCGAGCTGGCGGGGATTCCCATCTGGATGACCTCCGTCGGTCCCGGCCGCGTGCAGACGTTGCTGGCGCAGAATCCCTTCGGATGATCGCGTCGGAATGCAGGCGGCTTTGCCGCCGGAGTTCCATCGCGGGAGGGCTGGAACCCTTTGAGGGGTCCAGGTCAGATGTCTCTAAATCGCCGATTTGCTTTGGAAACTACGCCCGGTCGCTTGCGCCACGCGGCGCGGATAACATATAATCTGTGGCCTTCTGCATCGAGGCGTAACGAGGCGTAAATGAAGATCGTCTGTGATTCCTGCGCGACCAAATACTCGATCTCCGACGACAAGGTTCGTGGGAAGGTTTTCAAGATCCGGTGCAAGAAGTGCAGCCACATCATCGTTGTCCGTGGAACGAACGACGCGATGACGCCGGCCACGGCCACCCCGTCCGCCCTGGTCCAGGATGGATGGCACCTGGTGGTCGATGGCGATCAGGTGGGCCCCTTGCCCGAGGCCGACATCCGGGCCCGGCTGTCGCGCGGGGAAATCAACGCTGAAACGTATATTTGGAAGGATGGATTCGCGGACTGGTTGAAGCTTTCGGCGGTCCCCGAGTTCGCGGTCGATCTGGCCACCGCCAACGCGTCGGGCATGCCGTCGTCAGCAGCCAGCGGCGATCTGTTTTCGGAGGGGCAGCTGGGCCTTGCCGCCGATTCGGGCGCGGCCCGCAGCGGTGGCAAAGGCGGTGGCGGTGGCGGTGGCGGAGGATTGTTCGCCGGCATCGATGCCGCCGATGCCGCGCTTGCGCACGGCGCCTCGGGCGAGGCGGACGCATTTTCACCGCCCATCTCGGCCGTTTCGCGCGGGGGTGGCGCCGATCTGTTTTCAGCGCACGCGGCGCGGCCGGCGGCGGACGATGGTGGGTGGGGCTCGGGCACCGGCGGCGGCGGGATGGCCGGCCACGACGGCGGCCGCGTCGAGAACCTGACCGCGCAGCGCCACGAGAACTCGGTGTTGTTCTCACTGGCAAACCTCCAGTCGCTGGCGATGCCCAGCAGCGGTGGTGGCGGCGCCAAACCTGCGGCCAGCAGCAGCAGCGGTTCTGCGGCCGGCTCCGAGGGATCGGGCCTGATCGACATTCGCGCCATGGCGGCGACGACGCTGGGATCATCGTCAGACTCCAAGGGCTTCGGCGACGACCTTCCGGCGTTCGGCGCGTTTTCGCCCGCCGCCCCGATGCTGCTGGAGATGCCCACCGGCAGCGGCCCATCGAAGTGGATCTATCCCGCCATCGGCCTTCTGATCGTTCTGGTCGGTGGCATCGCCTTCATGGCGTACAACATCATGACCAGCAAGCCGGCGGTGGTGGCGGAGATCCCCGCCGTACCGGTGGTTGCCCCCGCGCCTCCCGCGGCGGGTGGAGCGCCGGCCAAATCCGCGGCACCGTCACCCGCGGCGGTGCCGGCCGCCACCCCGGAAAAGCCGGCGATCCCCGACGAGAAGCTGCCGCCGCGCGAGGCCCCGAGAGCCGCCGACAGCAAACCCGAGAAACCGGCGGCGACGGGTATCAGGCGGGGATTTGGCAAGGGGCCCCGGGAAAGGAAGGTCGCGGCCGCCGGCGACACCGAAAAACGGCCCGGCGGCGGTGCGTCCGCCGGCGCAACGCCGGCAGCAGCCGTGGAGCCGACCGAGAAGAAAGCCGCCAAGGGCTCACTCGACGATCTGTTGGAGAGCGCACTCAACGGCAAACAGAAGGGTGCCAAGCCGCGCGTCGATGACGATTCGTCCAGCCGGCGCGCCGCCGCTGCGGCAGAGCCAGCTAGCTCCGTGCCGCTGTCGAAGGCGGCCGTGGTCGGCGGCATGAATGGCGTCAAGCCGAAGATCAGCGAGTGCTACAACCAGTTCAAGGTTCCCGGCATGGCGATGGTGACCGTCATCATCGGGAAGAACGGCAAGGTCTCATCGGCCACGGTAACCGGGAAGTTTGCCGGGACGCCGACCGGATCGTGCGTGGAGAGGGCGGTCAAGACCGCCGCCTTTCCGCCGTCTGACGGTCTGACCACGCCGTACCCGTTTACGCTGAAGTAGGGCGGCCCACGTCGGCGGCAGCCACGGTCCTCGACGATCTGCGACGGCGCCTGGCCGCGCTGGGCCTCAATGTCTGGATTCCGGTATCGGCGGACGACTTCGACGCGGCCTGCGCGCCGGTCTCGCCGCTGCGCCTGGGACAGCTCTTGCCGGGAGCACGATCGGCGTTGCTGATTGGTTCGGGCGGGCGAGAGTTCTTCGACCGCTTTGTCGCCGAGACGTTGCCTGGCGACGGCGCGCCTGATCCGCTGGATCGTTTCACGCGCGCGACCGTCGACCGGGTCGTGGGCGATACCCTGGCCCTGTCGACCGTGGGCCATCGCGTGCTGTTTCCGTTCGTGAAATCAGACGCCCCGGTCATCCCGTTCCAGCGCCTCGGTCGGGCAGCGGGATTGGGCGGGCCGGGACCGCTGGCGTTGCAGATTCACCCGGAATACGGCCCCTGGTGGGCCTACCGCGCGCTGCTGGTGCTTGACCATGAGGCGCCGCCGGGGCCGCCGCTCGGCGATGGCTGTGCCGGCTGTGACGCTCCCTGCGTCGCCGCCTGTCCCGCGCACGCCGTCCGGGTCAGCGGGTTCGTGATCGACGCCTGCCATGCGCGGCGCCTGCAGGCCGAGGCCTGTCGTCTCAGCTGCGCCGCGCGCATCCGGTGCGTTCGCGGGCCGCAGCACCAGTACGGCGAAGGTCAGCTGGCCTTCTTCATGGCCGCCTCGATGCCCTTGACCCGCGTGCGTTGACGGCGTTCTATAACCCCCTCCCCATGCCCAGCATCAACGCGCACATCACCGGAACCGTCTGGAAGATCGAGGTCAAGCTGGGTGACACGGTGGCCGAAGGACAGACCGTCGTCATCCTCGAGTCGATGAAGATGGAGATGCCGATCGAGTCACCCAGCGCCGGCAAGGTCACCGCCATTCTGGTCAAGGAGGGTGAGTCCGTGGCCGAGGGCGCGCCGGTCATCCAGTTGGTCTAGTCAAACGACAGCGGCGAAGGCCGCGACCGCGCGCGCACAACCCTCGCGATCGACGTCGAGGTGCGTGACCAGCCGTATCCGCCGCGCGCCGAAGGCGAAGCAGAGGATCTCTCGCGCACCAAGCCGCTCTACCAGGTCACGCGCCGGCGGCAACCGCGTGTCGACGTCGACCATGACGATGTTGGACATCACCGTCGTTTGATCCACGGACAGCCCGGGAACCCGCGCCAGCTCGTCGGCAAGAAACCTGGCGTTGGCGTGGTCGTCACCGAGGCGGGCGACGTTGTGCTCGAGGGCGTAGAGGGCCGCGGCGGCCAGCACCCCCGCCTGCCGCATTCCGCCCCCCAGCATCTTGCGGAAACGGTGCGCCCTGTCGATCAGCGCCCGCGCGCCGGCGATCACCGATCCGACCGGCGCCCCCAGCCCCTTCGAGAAGGCCAGGGCGACGGTGTCGAACGGCCGCGACAGCTCGGCGGGTGGACAGCCGGTGGCGGTGGCCGCGTTCAACAAGCGCGCGCCGTCGAGGTGCAGGCGCAGGCCCAGGCGCCGCGCCGTGGTGACCACCGAGTCCAGGCGCTCACGCGGCCAGACCACGCCGCCGCCGCGGTTGTGCGTGTTCTCGACCGAGACCAGGCGGGTCGGCGAGGCCAGCGTCGACGGCGCTTTGTACGCGGCCTCGACGTCGGCGCCGTCGAAGAGGCCGCCCTGACCGACGGCGAACAGGTGAACACCGGCGATGGCGCTGGCGGCGTTCATCTCGTGCCACGACATGTGCGCGCCATCGGCGACAATGACCTCGTCGCCGGGTTCACAGTGAACCCGAAGCGCGATCTGGTTGGCCATGGTCCCCGACGGGACGAACAGCGCCGCCTCCTGCCCCAGCAGCGTCGCCGCCTCGGCCTGGAGGCGGTTGACGGTCGGATCCTCGCCCAGGACGTCGTCACCCACCTCCGCGGCGGCCATCGCCGCGCGCATGCCCGGCGAGGGCAGGGTTACCGTGTCACTTCGAAGATCAACGAGGTCGCGTCGCATCGCCTGCTCCGGCGCCGGGACCCCACACGGGTGGTCGCGGCAGCTCGCCCGCGGAGGCCGGTGGTTTGGGCGCGCTGCCGTCGGCGGCGGGCGGCGCCGGCGCGCGCCTGGGAGGCGGCGGCCCCGGCGGCCCTCGCTCGTCGCGCAGCTTGGCCGCCAGCTTGTCCAGCAACGAAAGCTCGAAGTGCCGCGGCAGATCGGCCACGGTGACAATCAGCTGCGTCGCCGCGCGCCCCTCACCGTCCGTCGTCTTCACCAGCTCCAGCGCGGCTCGATAGGGACGTTTGTTCTCGATCGCCTCGAACAGCACGTAACCGGCGGCCTCGTCCTTTTCCTTGATGCCGTAGTCACGATCGACGCGCAGAAATCGGATCGCGGCCGGCCAGACGTCCACCGCAGCATAGGACACGGTGGCAAGACTGCGCGCCTGCGCCGCGCCGGGCAGACAAAGCAGCAGCGGCAGCAGGACCGCCGCGCCACGAGCTCGCCTACCGATCATGAGCCTTCCGCCTCGGCCGCGCTCGCGGCGCGATTGGATTGCCGGACCGCCTCCGCCAGCGATGTGCGCCGTCCCCCGGCCGACATCACCAGCATCGACAGCAGGCCCACGCTCACGTACCAGACGGTCTGCGCTCCGTGCAACACGATAGCGTACGCCATACCGCTGGAGTTGACCACGGCAACGGGCAGATACGCCAGCAGCGCCAGCTTGACGGCGGCGTGGAACTGTCCGACCAGACCTGGTGCGTTCGGCAGCGTCAGCACCACGCCTGTGAAGGCCATGGTGGTGTACGCCGCCCCGAGCGAGATCGTCAGCCCCATTTGCCGGGCCAGCAGCCACATCCCGAAGCCGTTGCTGCCCCAGTAGATGATCGACTGAAGCAGAAACAGCGTCAGGTTTTTCGGGTCGCGCAGCACCTTGAAACCGGAGATCGCCGAACGGATCTTGTCACCGATGATGTGCGCTCGCTTGGGCGCCAGCCAGTGCAACAAGGTCACGCGCATGGCGATCGCGATGGTGGTGTCGGTCCATACCTGAGCCAGCGCTAGGAAGGTCGCCAGCGTGACGAAGCCGAGGAGCGAGATCCAGGCGCCCGCCCGCAGCTCGCGCGAGAAGACGTCGCCCGCCGACAACATGTACGAGACAAAGAACAGGATCGAGATGAGCAGTCCGTCGACGATCCGCTCCACCGCGACGGTCCCCAGCGCCGCGCTCATGCGGACGCGCTGCTCGCGGGTGACGAAGTAGGGACGGACGAACTCGCCCAGCCGAACCGGCAGCGCCATGATGGCCATGAAGCCGACCGACGATATCGGCAAGAGGCGCCGCAGGGGTATCGTCACCCCCAGCGGCCGCAGCAAGAACTCCCAGCGCCAGGCGCGAAACAGGTGGGTGACGGCCAGGGTCGCCACGTACAGCAGGACCGCGGACAGCGGCAGCGCGCGCAGCGCCGCCAGGACCTCGGGCCCATTCATGCCGTGCAGGGCGTAGACGACGCAGATCGCGCCCACGGCCAGCGAC
>DASRQT010000558.1:0-5369 GCA_035696485.1 Polyangia bacterium
ACGTGCTAGCTGGGTGCCCGCATGCCGGCGTGGCCGGGGTGTATCTCTGGGCAGTACCAACGTCTGAACATGGGCTCGTCGTGGACTACGTCGGCGAGACGTCGACATCGTTCTATGGGCGCACCAAGGAGCACGTCATCCAGACTCTTGGTGGAAACTATCTGCTGCTCGATCCGGACGCCATGCTCAGGGGGAAGCGAGAGGTGGTGTGGGCCGGCCTCTGGCGCGCGGGCACGCGGGATCAGTTTCCCGCGTTCCTTGCGCGCCTCGGGGATCTCGCACCCGTTGCCAGGCGATACCTCCTTCTTCACCACGTGCTGGTGGCCCCGCTTGCCGGTGATCGGCGGCTCCGTCAACGGATCGAGGCAGCCATCGCCACCGCTGTCTACGAATCTCTGCCGCGTCTTGTCGCGGACGACATCCGGTACCAGGGACGTCGCGCCAATGAGGAACCCATAGGCGTCACGATCACTGCCGACTGTGCCGTTCGTGGACTACCATCGTGGGTGGCCGCCTAAACGAGGGGATGAAGCAGAAAGGAGCTGAGATGACTCCGGAGTTCAGTCGAGGAAACGTGAAGGCAATCTGCCTGGCGTGTTCCGTACCCGTAACGTTTGAGTACAAGGACTCTGCCGCCGGCGAGTTCGGAACCGTAATTCTTCATCAGCAGCGTGTGGGGCCGGACCACCGAACATTCGCGCGAGTTATCCACAAGCTCCTTCGCTGCGCCGTGTGCAGCTCACCAGGGGTCGCCACCGTTCTAGCGAATCAGTACTACGAGCAGGAGTCTGTCATGCTGTCGTTCTGGCCGACTTTCGTTGTACCGCCGCCTCTTCCGTCAGGCGTGCCAGAAGGCGTCGAAGAGGAATTCGAGGAGGCCGTGCGCTGCATGTCTGCTGAAGCGTGGCGTGGCGCAGCCGGTCTAATTAGAAGCGCGCTGGAGAAGGTTCTCAAGGCAAATGGCTATGACGAGCGCGACTTGTTCAAGAAGATTGAAGCTGCGGGCGCTGATGGCCTCATCACTTCCTCGCGTCGACAACGCGCACAGGATCTGGTTCGAACCCTCGGCAATGACGTCCTTCATGACGAGTGGCGGCCGGTGTCATCCGAAGAAGTCGATGATGCACTTCACTACGTCGGTCGTGTGATCGAAGATTTTTACGACGATCGACCGACGGTAGAGAGTGTGTTGTCCGTCAAGGGGCGCACTTTCATTAAGGTTGGCGGTTAGGCCCGGCGATGACGACGAGGCCGCGGAGCTGATCGGGCCATCGCGCTCCACCCGGCGGACGCCCCTACGGCGCGGCCGGTTGGTAGATGGCACCGACGCCCTTGGCGTCGCAGAAGGCCGACCAAAGGAACAGCTCGGCGCCGGTCCAAACGAGGTGGTTGGGGCTGGCCTCGTAGATCGTAAGGCCCGCCGGCGAAAGCTGGTTGTCGGTCGTCCAGGTCCCGCGCGCTTTGTCGAAGGTGCGGACAACCACGGACGCAGGACACTGGAGGTTGTCGCTGCCGTTGAGGACGAACCATCGCGTGGCGTCCTCCGCATACTGCGACGGGATGGGGGGACTCCCCGGCGGGATGCTCCAGGCCGACCATCCTGCCTGCGCGAGATCGAACTTAAGGCCGGCCGTTTGTGAAGAGCCGCCCCATGCGACGACCGTGTTGGCGTCCAGCGAGAAGAACGCACCGACACTCGTCGCGCAGCCCGCCAGGCCGCACGAGCCGTCGCGCCAGCTTTTCGTCGTCGGATTGAAGAGCCCGCCCGACGTGAGAACGGTCGAGCTCGCACCCGCGTAGACGAACATCTCGTGCGACGGCGTCCAGATCGCCTGGGCGTTGTACCTGAGCTCCGGAGCACCAGCGGCCGTCACCGTCGACCAGGCGTTCGTTGTCGGATCGTACTGCTCGAGGCCGGGCCCCGTGGTGCCTCCGTTCGAGCACTCTGTCAACCCGCCGAAGACGAAGACGGCGCTCCCACTGGAGACCGACGTATGAGCGCATCGGGCTTGGTTGAGGGCCGGACCGGCGGCCCAGGTCGCGTTGTTCGGATCGTAGAAGTACGTGTCGGCCATGGCGCCCGTGTTGTTGACCTTGGCGCCGCCGGAGATCAGGACTCGTCCATTGACGAGGGACGCCGCGTGTCGGAATCGCGCCGTGGGCGCGCCAACGTCGCTCGTCGTGATCCACGCGGGCGTGCACCGTCCCGCGACGCAGCTCCGGCCGTGAAGACACGCGTAGCCACACGCGCCGCAGTTCAGCGCGCTCGTCTTCAGGTCTGCGCCCCCGCAGGCCGCGTCGCTGCCCGCGTCGACCGCGTCCGGACCCCCGTCGGCCGGGGAGTCGGCGCTGCCGTCGCGACCCGCGGTGCCGGCGGCTCCGCCGGTGCCGCCCGTCGCCGAGCCAGCCGACCCGCCCGCGCCCGCGACGCCGCCCTGACCGCCAGTGCCCCCGTTGCCGGCGAAACCGCCGCTGCCACCAGCGCCTGCGCCTCCCGAAGCACCCGCCCCTCCAGCGCCCCCGCTCGCGCTCGCATCCCGAGCATCGGCGGCATCCAGGCCGCCATCCGGCGTGACAATGATGACGCCGCAGTCTCCGCCGCTGCACGACAAGACGACGTCACGGGTCACCGTCGCGCGGGCCTTCGCGGTCACCGTTCCGGACCATTTTCCTCCGGCCTTCCGCAACGCCACGCCCACGACATTGATCAGCAGGTCGCCAGTCTGGCTCGTCACGATCCCCAAGGTCGCGGGCAGCACCTTGGTGACGGCATACGTCCGCGTCACGCGGTCGACCGTCACCTGAAGTTCGGTGATGGCGCCCTTCGTGACCGTGCCGTCGGCGTCGACCTTCAGAACGATGTGCGCGTCCTGATTCTTGGTGCAAGCGATGGCGCCGAACAGAATCAGCAGCGAAGGGAGCCCGAGCCGTGGGCTCATCGAAAGCGCATCGTCCCGAGGTCCGTGTCGGGTGACGGGTTGGAGGAGCCGCCCGTGAGGACGATCGTGCCGACGACTATCGCGACGACCGCCGCGCCGGTGACCGCCCAGAACGGCCAGCGCTTGTACAGAGGCGGCGCCGCTTCGCGCTCCAGCGTCAGCGCGGCGGGCGTAGAATCTAGGGTCAGCCCGGCGGGCGGAGAAGGCGCGGGCGTGGATGTGTCGGTGGCAAACGTCGATGTTGGCGGCGCAGCCGGGGGCAAAAATGGAGGTGAGACGGGAGCCAGCGGGGCGGTAATCGGATGGTAAGAGGGCGGCGTCGCGGTCCCCGTCGCAGGCTGGTCGGCGTTCGGCTGGCTCTCCAACTCCTTCAGCTTCAGCTCTGCGAGATGCCGCTGGTCCCCTTTCGGCGCGGAGCGGAGGTATGAGCGGTAGGTCGTGATCGCCTTCTTCCGATCACCCGCGAGCCGGTAAGATTGTGCAATGTTGAAGAGGAGCGCCGGATCGAGCGTGGCCCCATACGCCTGCTCATATTCCTTGGCCGCCTCCTGATAATTGCCGAGATTGTAGGCCGCAGTGCCCCGCCGGTAGTGCTGCCGGGCGCCCTCCTCGACAGGGGCCGGGTCGGCGAAGGCCGTGGCGGCGTTGCTTAGAACAAGCGCGGTAGCGATGACCGCAATGGCGCCGCGGAATGCCCTTGCAGTTAGGGATGGGGTGCCCACGTGGGCGGAGATCGTCGGTCGAATGGCGGAGGAGGTCAAGCGGGAGGGGTGTCTCGGCGTGTCAGGTCTCAAAACTCCGCATGCACCCCGATCGACGGCAGCACAATCAGCCGGGGCCGACGTCCACCGCGGCGGTGCCGCCGATGGCTAGCTGTCCAGCCGCACCTCGGGTGGCACCGTGTTCTGGTTTTGGTGTAGGGTCTCCTTTGACCTGGACCGGCAGCGCGCCGCAGTATCATCACCTGGCCGCAATACTCAAGGAGTTGGTATGAGTAATACGTTCGCCAGAGTCACCGTCCTGTTGTTGCTGCAATCCGTTCCGCTCATTGGCTGCGTCGGCAGCGATGCCCCCGCTACCGTCGGAGTCGGTGGAAAGGGCGGGCAAAACGCGACTGGCGGGGCGAATGGGTCGAACGCCAGTGGCGGTTCGACCGGAACCGGCGGTTCGTCTGGCAGCGGCGGTTCGTCTGGCAGCGGCGGTTCGATTGGCAGCGGCGGTTCGTCTGGCAGCGGCGGTTCGATTGGCGATGCGGGTGGCAGCGGCGGAAGTACCGGAACGGACGGCAATGCCGGCGGCGGGGGCGACGGCCCGCAGGCTTTCGTCGGCTGTTCGCTGAAGAAGTATCAGTTGTGCGACGACTTTGAGGGCGCAGCACCTGGCATGGCCGGAAGCATTTGGAAGGTCCGCAACGGCAGCTCGACAGAAGTCGTGACTGACATCGTCCACAGCGGCACCCACGCCGTGCGCGTCAAGGTCGGTGCCATCGAAGAAAACCAGACGTTGCCTGCCAAAGACTATTGGCTGCGCGTCTACGTTCACCTCGACGAACCAAACACACAGCACGAGGGTTTCATCGTGGTTAACGGACAACCAGAAAGCTATCGCCTCCTCAACAACCCTGGAGGAAAAGGCGGTGTCATGCTGGACCGGACCAGCAACGATCAAGGCTGGAGGATCTCGAGGACGACTACACTACCGAAGGGCACGTGGAACTGCTGGGAGTGGCACGAAACGCCGACCGAAATTCACACCTACCTGGACGGCACCGAGATCTTGGACGTGCTCGCGCCATGGCCGGCGCTGAGGACCATCTCATCGCTCAGTCTCGGGTTCGAGCGCTATCACGGCGGCAGCGAGGGTTACATCTACTACGACGACATCGCGCTGGCCACGGAACGGATCGGTTGCAACTGAGCGCTGGGAGCGCCTGAAGAGATCGGCACTCCAGGAGCGGTCGAAGGCAACGTTGGGGTGCGCCACGTCGTAACGACCGCAGCGGCCCCGTTTCAATCAACGAATGGACGAATCCGCATCACTGCCCGCAGCGTCGCCACACCGTCCGGTTGCCGGCGACGAACAAGCACCCGTCGGCAAAGGCGATCGAAGAGAATTCTCTCATTCGCTCCTTGGGGGCCTCGATTGGGCGCCACGTTTGAGCGTCGGTCTTCCACAATGATGTACCACACGTCGCGTAGACCTCCCCCCCGGCGGAAGCGAGCCACGAGATCGTGCTGCCGCACTGGCGCGGAAATTTCCCCTTGGGAGTTACCGTCCCGCTGTCGTAGACAAATGCTCGGCGATCGTCGCAAGTGAAAAAGGCTCGGTTTCGGCCGAGCCAGTGCCAGCCGCGCCCCTGGCACTTCGCCGGGCCATCAGGCACTCGAGGCCCCACCTGCCCCACCTCGAGCAGCCTTTCCTTATCGGCCG
>DASRQT010000559.1:0-2435 GCA_035696485.1 Polyangia bacterium
CGTCGATGAGCCGCAGCGTGATCGGCAGCGTCGCCGGCCACATCCAGGTCTATTCGTCGAAGTCCAAGGATCCGCTGGAGGTCTTGCCCGGAATGGCCTTCGGCGAGCCGAACCTCAAGCAGCTTGACGACTTTTCCAAAATAAAGAAGACGCTGATGACGGTCCCCAACGTCAAGGCGGTGATCCCCATGGGGATCAGCGGCGCGCTGGTGACTTCCGGGAACACCATCGACATCACGCTGGCCAAGCTGCGCGAGGCGGTCCGCCGCCAGCTCGGCAACCCGGGCGACAAGGCGGCGGAGGCGCAGGTGGCCACGGAGCGGGGTCACGTTCGGCAGATCATCTCGGTCCTGCAAACCGACCTCAAGAACATGAAGGCGCTGGTGGAGGAGAAGGCCATCAACAAGGACGAGGTCGAGGCGGTCGGGCGGGCGGCGTCGGACGAGTTCTGGGCTTCGTTCGACCGCGACCCCCTGAACGCGCTGGAGTTCCTGGAGAACCGCATCGCGCCGCAGGCCACGGACGCCGATCTGCTGTTCCTGCGCTACGTGGGGACCGATCCGGCGGCGTTCGCGCGCTCCTTCGATCGCATGCGCATCGTCGAGGGCAAGGCGATACCGCAGGGCGAGCGCGGATTTCTTTTCTCCAAGCTGGTGTACGAGGACCAGCTCAAGCTGAAGACCGCGAAGCGGCTGGACAAGATCAAGGAGGCGCGCGACATCAAGAAGGCATTGATCGCGACTGACCTCGATCTGCAGCGTTACGTCCGGGAGAACCAGAGCCAGGTGCGCGAGATCCTGCTGCAGCTGGACGCGCCCAAGACCAAGCTGTTTCGGCAGCGGCTGCAGCAGCACCTCGGCAGCCAGGAGACCGACGTCGCGACCTTGCTGGCCGCCCTGTTCAAGACCACCGACGACAACTTCGACGCGCGATACGCGTTCTTCTACCAGCAGCTGGCGCCCGAGCTGGAGCTGTATCGCATCCGCATCGGTGACAACCTGACCATCAAGGCCTTCACCCGCAGCGGTTACGTTCAGTCGGTCAACCTCAAGGTGTTCGGAACCTTCGAGTTCGAGGGGCTGGAGAAGTCGGGCCTGGCGGGGGCGTTGAACATGATGGACCTGGTCTCGTTCCGCGAGCTGTACGGATTTCTGACCAGCGACAAGCTGGCAGAGATGAAGGAGATGCAGTCCGCGGTTTCGGCCAAGAGCGTCAGCCGCGAGAACGCGGAAGCGGAGCTGTTCGGCACGCGCACCGTCGAGGCGACGGCCACCCCCGGCATCGCCGCCGCCGCGCCGGTGGCCGGGCGCGAGGACAACCCCGATCTGGGCGGCCTGGCCGCAAGTCTGAAAAAGCGCGACCTGGTCAAACGTGTCTATCCCGAGCAAGAGCTGGAGAGCGGCGTGGTGCTCAACGCCGCCGTGATCCTGGAGCACTACACGCCCAGGACGATGGCCGCCGCCATGACGGCCATCGAGGCCGCCGGCAAGCGTGACGGCCTGGACCTGAAGGCCATCTCGTGGCGCGAGGCCGCGGGCCTGATCGGCAAGTTCGTGGATCTCATGAAGGCAGTCCTCTATATCGCCGTCCTCATCATCTTCCTGGTGGCGCTGGTGATCATCAACAACGCCATGGTGATGGCGACGCTGGAGCGCGTGCAGGAGATCGGGACGTTGCGCGCGGTCGGCGCCCAGCGACGGTTCATCCTGGGGATGTTGCTGATTGAATCGCTGGTGATCGGCCTCATCTTCGGCGCGCTGGGCGCGGGCGCCGGGGCGCTGCTGGTGCGTCTCATCGCCAGGGTTGGCATCCCCGCCAACAACGACATCGTTGCGTTCTTCTTCTCGGGACCGCGCCTCTACCCATTCCTGTCGTCAACGAATCTGGCCGTCGCCTTCATCATCGTCATGCTGGTCAGCGGTCTGTCCAGTTTCTACCCCGCGTGGTTGGCCATGCGCGTGACCCCACGCCAGGCCATGCAGTCGGAGGAATAAGCCATGTCCAGGTTGGTTGCCGATTTTCAGATCGCTTTTCGCAGCCTGACCCAGCACGGGCGGCGCACCATGTTCCTGGGCGCCGCCATCGGCGCGGTCACCGCGCTGCTTGTGTTATTGACGGCGCTGGCCAGTGGCGCGCGCGAGACGATGTTGCACACGGCGACCACGCTGGTCACCGGCCACATCAACATCGGCGGGTTCTTCAAGGTGACCGCGGGCCAGTCGGCGCCGGTGGTGACCAACTATCGCGGCGCGATGGACGTCGCCAGGAAGGCCCTGCCGGAGATGGAGTTCGCTGTCCAGCGCGGGCGCGGCTGGGCCAAGGCCATCTCGGAGACCGGATCGATGCAGGTGGGCATCGGCGGCATCGACATCCGCGACGAGCCGGCATTCAAACAGGTGCTGCGTATTATCAGCGGCAGGATCGACGATCTGGAA
>DASRQT010000560.1:0-15471 GCA_035696485.1 Polyangia bacterium
CTCGTCCCAGAACGGGGTTCCATGGCGCATCAGCATGGCCTGGTGCCACGGGACCGCGACCACCGCGCAGGCCAGCAGGGCGACCAGGATGCCATACGGCAGCTGTGCCCGGTCGAGGCGCTTCCAGCTCCAGGTGAACAGGAGGTAGGCCAGAAAGACAATGACCGGCAGGCCCAGCCCCGCCAGCCCCTTGGCCAGGATGGCCAGGCCGCACAGGATGGCGGCGATGACGAGATAGGCAGGGGCCTTGTAACGGATCCGCGCGGCCAGGAACACGAACCCAGCGAAGCCGATAACATACGGTAACATCAAAAGAATTCCTGGTAGAACTAGCCCGCGGCCGAACACCGTGATGCGCCAGCTGAGCTGCACGATGTTGACGATCAGCTGCGGCAAGGCGGCGGCCGTGCAGAGCCCCAGCGCCGCATAAAAAAGCCCGTGATGCGGCCAGGACCACCGCCGCCAGTGACGCCGGGGTAGAGGTTGATCTTCGTCGTCGAACAGGGCCAGCGCGCCCAGCGCCAGCGCCATGGTCATGGGACCGACGAAGGCCATGTCGGTCATCGCCTGGCGCGCCACCAAACTATAGATGGGGGAGGTGGCGGTGACGATCGCCGCCAGGATGCCAGCGCGGCGGCTGACGAAGCGGGAGACGCAAAGGTAGACGGCGTAGATGCCCAGCACGCCCATCAGGCAGAAGGGGAGGCGGGCGGCCCATTCGGCGCGGGTGGACAGCGCCAGATCGCCGGCTGCCCCGGCGCCGCCCAGACCAAACAGCAACATGGACAGGCTCATCAGCCAGAACGACAGCACCGGCTTCGACCAGAAGTGATCGGCGTCGATGGGAGACCCCGGCCACCACAGGCTGATAAAGTCCCCGCGCTGGATCATCTGGCGGGCGACCTCGGCGTAGTGGGTCTCCCAGGGATCATAGAGGCCGTAGCTGCCGGCGAGCGGCAGATACAGCAGTAACCCGAACAGGATGACCGCCCCCGACACCTGCAATTCGGAGAACTTTGTCTTCGCGTCGACCGGGGCGCCGTTCATATAGCGGGCCGATGCTATTCGGGCCGGCACCGGCGTGCAAACACGGTCCGCCTGCTATGATGTCTGCCTCCTATGTGCGGCATAGTTGGTTACGTCGGTCCCCGCTCCGCGACACCACTTCTGATCGGGGGGCTGCGGCGCCTCGAATATCGCGGATACGATTCGGCGGGGTTGGCCGTGGCTGGGTCGAACGGCGTGCAGGTGGTGCGCTGCCGCGGGAAGCTGGCCGGGCTGGAGGCGCTGATCGAGCATGACCCGCCGCAAGGGACGCTGGGCATCGGGCACACGCGCTGGGCGACGCACGGGCGGCCGACTGAATCCAACGCCCACCCGCACAAGGTCGGGCCCATCGCCGTGGTTCACAACGGCATCATCGAGAACTACCTCGAGCTGCGCGGGCGGCTGGAGTCGGCGGGGCGGCATTTCTCGTCGGAGACCGACACCGAGATCGTCGCGCACCTCATCGACGAGGCGGTGCTGGGCGGTTCACCCACGCTGGTGGATGCGCTGCGCGTTGCCTTGCGGCAGGTGCACGGCGCCTACGCGCTGGTCGTGATCTCGGAGAAACACCCGGGGCAGATCGTGGCGGCGAAACACGCGTCGCCGATGGTGATCGGCCTCGGCGAGGCGGAGACGTTCCTGGCCTCGGACGTGCCGGCGATGCTGGAGCACACCCGGCGCGTGATCTTCCTCGAGGACGGCGACATCGCCGAGGTGCGCGCGGGTAGCGTGAAGCTGAGCAACCTGGCGGGGCAGCCGATCGAACGGCCGGCCAAGACCATCACCTGGGACGCGGCGGCGGCGGAGAAGGGCGGGTACCCGCACTTCATGCTCAAGGAGATCCACGAGCAGCCGCGCGCCATCGCCGACACGCTGCGGGCGCGGCTGCGCCTCGAGACCGGCGACGCCGACCTGGAGGGGTTCGAGCTGGGCATGCGCGATCTGCGGCGCATCCTGCTGATCGCGTGCGGGACGTCGTATCACGCTGGATTGATCGGCAAGTTCCTGATCGAGGCCACGTCGCGGATCCCGTGCGAGGTGGATCTGGCCAGCGAATTTCGCTATCGCGATCCGGTGGTCGGCGCCAACGATCTGGTCATCGCCATCTCGCAGAGCGGCGAGACCGCCGACACGCTGGCGGCGGTCAAGGAGGCGCGGATGCGCGGCGCGCGCGTGCTGGCGATCTCGAACGTGGTCGATTCGGCCATCCCGAGGAGCTCGCACGGGTCGCTGTACACGCACGCCGGGCCGGAGATCGGCGTGGCGTCGACCAAGTGCTTCACGGCGCAGCTGGCGGCGCTGGCGCTGATCGCGGTCAACTTCGGGCGGCGTACCGGGAATTTGAGCGGCGACGCCGCCATGCACATGGTGGAACAGCTGTCGGGCATCCCGGTCAAGATGGCCGACGCGCTGGAGGAGCTGGGCGACTTCACCCAGGTGGCGGCGGCCTATCGCGACGCGCGGGATTTTCTCTTCATCGGGCGCGGCACCAACTATCCGATCGCGCTCGAGGGCGCGCTCAAGCTGAAGGAGATCTCGTACATCCACGCCGAGGGCTACGCGGCGGGCGAGATGAAACACGGGCCGATCGCGCTGATCGACGACGGCGTCCCGGTGGTGGTGCTGGCGCCGCAGGGCCCCGGATACGACAAGGTGCTGTCCAACCTGTCGGAGATCAGGGCGCGCAGCGGCCACATCATCGCGGTGGCCACGCGCGGCGACAACCAGATCCGATCGCAGTGCGATCGCGTGCTGTACATCCCCGACGCGCCGCCCGCCTTGCAGCCGTTCCTGACCGTGTTGCCGCTGCAGTTGATGAGCTACGCGATCGCGCTGGTCAAGGGTAACGACGTCGACCAGCCGCGCAACCTGGCCAAGAGCGTCACCGTCGAATAGATGGGGCGCAGTCGATGACCCGCCCGCGAGCGCGTCTTTCGCACCTCGACGCGGGCGGCCGCGCGCAGATGGTCGACGTCGGGGCCAAGCCCGAAACCCTTCGCGAGGCGGTGGCCAGCGCGGCGGTGCGCATGAAGCGCCAGACGCTGGCGCTGGTGCAGAGCGGCGCCGGCGCGCGCGGCAAGGGCGACGTGCTGGCGACCGCGCGCGTCGCGGCGGTGTCCGCGATCAAGCGCACGGCCGATCTCATCCCGCTTTGCCATCCCGTGCGGGTGGTGGGGGCCGACGTGGATCTCACGCCGGACCGCAAGCTGCCGGGGGTGCGGATCCGCGTCGCGGTTCGCGCGTTCGACCGTACCGGGGTCGAGATGGAGGCGCTGGTGGGCGCGGCGGCGGCGGGGCTGACAATTTACGACATGGTCAAGGGTGTCGAGCGCGGTGTAGAGATCATGGCCGTGCGCCTGGAGGAGAAACGGGGCGGGCGTAGCGGGACCTGGCACCGGCGGGGCAAATCGGCCAAATAGACAGGAACGAAGGAGACAACAGCAAGCCATGTCGTCGCTTGAGCACGCCAAGATCGCCATCATCGGTTCTGGCCCGGCCGGATACACCGCGGCCGTCTATGCCGCGCGCGCCAATCTGGAGCCGGTGCTGTTCGAGGGCGGCGGCGCCGCGATCGAGCCGCTGACCATCCCTGGCGGCCAGCTCATGATCACCACCGAGGTCGAGAACTACCCCGGGTTCCCCAAGGGTATCCAGGGCCCCGAGTTGATGGAGCTGTTCAAGGCCCAGGCCGAGCGCTTCGGGACGCGCGTGCGCACGTCGGACGTCATGTCGGTCGATTTTTCGTCGCGTCCGTTCCGCCTGACCGCCAGCGACGGTGAGCTGCTGGCCGATGCCGTCATCATCGCGACCGGCGCCACCGCCAAGTGGCTGGGGATCGCGACCGAGCAGAAGTTTCAGAACTATGGGGTGTCGGCCTGCGCGACCTGCGACGGCGCGCTGTTCAAGGGGCGTGATCTGATGGTGGTGGGCGGCGGCGACACCGCGATGGAGGAGGCGACCTTCCTCACCCGATTCGGGGCCAAGGTCATGGTCGTGCACCGTCGCGACGAATTTCGCGCGTCGAAGATCATGCTGGAGCGGGCGCGACGGAACCCCAAGATCGAGTTCATCACCAACGCGGTGATCGACGAGATTCTCGGGGAGCTGCCGCGTCCCGGCGTGACCGGCGTGCGCCTGCGCGATACCCGCAGCGGCGAGGTGAAGACCGTCGCCGTCGGCGGCGTGTTCGTCGCCATCGGTCACGAACCGAACTCGAAGATCTTCAAGGGCGTGCTGGACATGGACGGCAACGGTTACCTCATCACCAAGCCGGGCTCGACGGCGACCAAGATCCCCGGTGTCTTCGCGTGCGGCGACGTGGCCGATCACATCTACCGCCAGGCGGTGACGGCGGCGGGCACGGGCTGCATGGCCGCCATCGACGCCGAACGGTTCCTAGCCCATTGAGCCGCGGGGACAGGCCCTGCATAATGCCTCGGTGAACGAATCCGACGGTCAAGACGCGCCGCCCGGGGCGGCGGAGCCGCCGCAGGCGGTGGAGTTGCCCGAAGCCGCGCAGCCCTTTCCACGGGCGGCCGACCAGCCCGGGAAAACCCTGCGCGGCGGGCTGCACGTCGAGCTGGACGCGGAGCCTGCCAACCCGGCCGCCGTCGGTGACGCCGAGCCGGAGCTGAATTTTCACGAGCAAGATTCGGGTGCCGCGGCCGCGGCGCCCGCGCCGGCTGCTCCCCAGGCCCCGCCCGCTGCCGCGCCAGTGACGGGGGTGTCGATTCCCGCCGATCAGGCGCTGCAGCTTCTGGCGCGCATCAACCTGTTTTCTGGCCTGCAGCCCAGCTACCTGCGCCACATCGCGAACCTGGGTCTGGAAGAAAACTACGATCCGGGGGCGCTGATCTTCGCGGAGGGCGCGCAGGGGGACAAGGTCTATCTGATCTTGAGCGGCGCGGTTCGCATCAGCCGCCAGGTCCCGGGGATGGGCGAGGAGGCGCTGGCGGTGCTGCGCGCCGGCACCTACTTCGGCGAGATGGCGCTGATCGACGATTTCCCGCGCAGCGCCGACGCCCGCGCCCACGAGGCCTGCCGCCTGTTCGTGATTCGCAAGGAAGACCTGGAAGACCTGCTGTTCGTCGACCGCGACCTGGCCTACGATCTGCTGTGGAGCTTCGTCCGCACGCTGTCGAGCCGCCTGCGCGAGACCAACGACAAGATGACCTTCCTCGCGGTCACGAACAAGTTCTAGAGCGCTTCAGACGTTGAACTTGAAGTGGATGACGTCGCCGTCCTTGACGACGTAGTCCTTGCCTTCGAGCTGCAGCTTGGCGTGGGTGCGGCAGGCGGCCTCGGAGCCGTACTTGATGAGGTCCTCCCACCAGATGACCTCGGCCTTGATGAAGCCGCGTTCGAAGTCGGTGTGAATCGCGCCGGCCGCCTGCGGGGCCTTGGCGCCGCGCTTGACGGTCCAGGCCCGGCACTCGTCCTCGCCGGCGGTCAGGAACGTGATGAGGTCGAGCAGCTGGTAGGCGGTGCGCGCCACCGTGTGCAGGCCCGGTTCCTTGAGGCCCAGGGTCTCGAGGAACGCCGGGCGATCGGCGGCGTCCAGCGACGCGATCTCGGCCTCGGCCGCGGCGCAAATCACCACTACCGGCGCCTTTTCGTCGCGGGCGTGAGCCTTCAGCGCGCCAACCAGCGGGTCGGCGTCGGGGTTGGCGAGCTGTTTCTCGGCGACGTTGGCGACGTAGAAAACCTTCTTGAGCGTCAGCAAGCTGGTTTCCTTCAGCAGCGCCTGCTCCTCCGCTGACAGCCCCTGGGCGCGCGCTGGCTTTCCGGCGTCGAGGCCGGCACGCACGCGCTCGCACAGCTCGAGGATGATCTTTTCGTCCTTCGATGCCGGACCCTTGAGCGCCTTCTTGGCGCGATCGATCCGTTTTTCGACGGTCTCGAGGTCCTTGAGGCAGAGCTCGGTGTCGATGGTGCCGACGTCGGCCACCGGGTCGATGCGGTTGTCGACGTGAACGATGTTGTCGTCCTCGAAGCAGCGCACCACGTGCGCGATGGCGTCGGTCTCGCGGATGTTGGCCAAAAATTGGTTGCCGAGACCTTCACCCTTCGACGCGCCACGCACCAGCCCGGCGATGTCGACGAAGTTGACCGTCGCGGCCACGACCGACTTGGGATGGTACAGCGCGACCAGCGCGTCCAGCCGGGCGTCGGGAACCGGCACGACCCCGACGTTGGGTTCAATGGTGCAGAAGGGATAGTTCGCGACGGCGGCTCCCGCGGCGGACAACGCATTGAACAACGTCGACTTGCCGACGTTCGGCAAGCCGACGATGCCACAGGAGATAGCCATGTATGAAGGCTAGCGCGTATCAGCCGATTTTGCCGAACAACTGAAACGCGATCAGCAAGCCGTAGATGACCAGCGACTCGATCAGCGCCAGGCCGACGATCATCGGCACGAAGATCTTGCCGGAGGCCTGCGGGTTGCGGGCGATGCCCTCGAGGGCCGAGCCGGCGGCGCGCCCCTGACCGATGGCGCCCCCAAGCGCCGACAGGCCGATCGCAAGCGCGGCGGCGATGCCCAGCCACTTGTCGCGGTCGAATCGGGCCGCGTCGGCTGCCTGCGCGAAGGCCGGCTGGCTGACGAGCATGGTGAAGGCGGCCATGCCGAAGGTGACGACGGCGGTGAACAACTTGGACGTGCGGCGCATGTGCGAACTCCTGCTAGGTGGATGAGGATGAGGTTCGTGGTCGATGGTCGATATTGGGGTTCAATGCTCTTCGTGAGCGACGGCGGTGCCGATGTAGACGGTTGCCAGCAGTGAAAACACCACGGCCTGGACGACGGAGACGAACACCCCCATCACCAGGAACGGGACCGGAATCAGGAACGGGATGACGGCAAAGAAGGCCAGCACCACGGCGTGGTCGGCGCTGATGTTGCCCAGAAGCCGCATGGCCAACGACACCGGCCGGGCGACGTGGCTGATGATCTCGATCGGGAGCATCAGCGGCGCCAGTGGCAGCCAGGGTCCCAGGAAGTGCTTGAAGTATTTGAGGCCGTGCTCGCGCACGCCGAACACGTGCGTCATGAGGAAGATCATGACCGCCAGCCCCAGGTTGGTCTTCAGGGTGTCGGTCGGCGGCAGGAAACCGGGGATCAGCGACAGCAGGTTCGAAAACAGGATGAACAGGAACAGCGTCCCGATGAGCGGGAGGTACCGGCGAGCGTTTTTTTCACCCATCACGCTGGCCATCAGGTTGAACACGGTCTCGGACAACAGCTCGAACAGGTTCCGGAGGCCGAAGCGGGGCGGGGGGACGAGGCCGCCGTCGCCGGAAACGCTCACCGCCGCGGTGTAGCGCAGGGCGCCGAATACCAGGAACCCGAACACGATCAGCGCGCCCAGGATGTGGTCGATCTGGAAGTGCGTGGCCTGGAACGCCTGCCAGGTCCATTCGCGGCCGAGGTAGTGCTGCAGGTTGTCCCTGAGGGTCGCGTATCCAGGCAGAAATTCGAACCAGGTGCTGTGCGGTCCCATCAGGCGTCTCCGCTACGCGGTTGTCCGCTGTGCGCGTCGGCCTGCAGGCGCGTCCCGGCGAGCATGATCGAAACGACAAAGACAGAAAGTCCCAGCGCAAACGGCAGCACGGCCAGTTTGAAGACGCTGATCGCCGCCCAGACCAGCGCCATCAGAGCCGCCATCTTGAGCGCGAGCCCGATGCCCAGCGCGGCGGCCTGACCGCCGGTGGCTCCGTCAGACGCGCGTTCGACGGCCCGTCGCCCCAGGCGGGTGATAACCCAGAAGTTCAAGCACGCCAGGATCGCGCCCGCGCCCGCCGCCAGCAACCCGTTCATTCCCCACACAAAGGCGGAGACGCTGGTCGCGACGACGCCGAGGACGATGTTCGTCCGCAGGATCGGTTTCATGCTGTGCGGTTGCGCTGTCATTTTCTGGGTTCCGGTCCCGGTTTCTTGTCTTCGAAGTCGCGCCGGTAATTCCTGACCACCCGAACCAGCGCCTTGATGGCGGCGCCAATGCCGGCGCAGAGGCCGACGTAGCTGATCCACGGTGTCGTATGGAGCTTTCCGTCCAGGTATTTTCCTCCGAAGTAGCCGATACAGATGGCCACGGCGACCTCGATTCCAACGGCGCCGGTGGTGCCGGCGATCCGCCACATGCTTTTGCTATCAGGGTCGATGGCCGGCGTTCCGGTACCACGGCGAGCCCCTTAAATCAACCCCTGTCGCGGTCCAGTGGACCGACTTCTTGGCGTTACTTCTTGGTGATCTTGCCGGTCATCTGGCCGAGCACGTCGCGCGCGGCGGCGGTGAAGGATTCCACGTCCTCGAGGGTGTGGGCAAGCGAGATGAAGGCGGCCTCGAACTGCGCCGGCGGCAGGAGGAAGCCGCGGTCGAGCATGGCGTGGAAGAACTTGGCGTACTGGGCGGTGTCGGCCTGCTTGCCGCTGGCGGAATCGACGACCTCTTCGGGCGTGAAGAACAGCGTGAAGGCAGAACCCACCCGCTGCACGCGCGCCTTGGCGCTGGAACGGCGGACGGCGCGCGATAGCTCGTCCTCCATCGACCGCCCCAGCCCCTCGAGGGTCTGGAAAGCGCGTTCGTCCAGCTTCTTGAGTGTGGCCAGCCCGGCGGCCACGGCCAGCGGGTTACCTGACAGGGTGCCGGCCTGATACACCGGCCCGGTCGGCGCCATCATGTCCATGACGTCGGCGCGGCCGCCGTAGATCCCCAGCGGCAGCCCACCGCCGGCCACCTTGCCCAGGCAGGTCAGGTCGGGCCGGATGCCGAACAGCTGCTGCGCGCCGCCGCGCGCCACCCGAAATCCGGTGATCACCTCGTCGAAGATCAGCAGCGCGCCGTGCTCGTCGCACAGCGAGCGCAACACCGGCAGGTAAGCGGGGCGGGGCAGGACCACGCCCATGTTGGCCGGGATCGGCTCCAGGATCACCGCCGCCACCTGGCCGCGGTTGCTCTCCAGCGCGCCGCGCATGGCGTCCAGGTCGTTGAACGGCACCACGATGGTGTCGGACACGGCGTTGGGGGTCACGCCGGCCGAGCCGGGGATGCCCAGGGTCATCGCCCCGGAGCCGGCGGCGGCCAACAACATGTCGGCGTGACCGTGATAGCCGCCGTCAATCTTGATGATCTTGGGGCGCTTGGTGAAGCCGCGGGCGGCGCGCAGCGCCGACATGGTGGCCTCCGTCCCCGACGAGACCAGGCGCAGCTTCTCGATCGACGGCACCATGAACTGGACCAGCTCGCCGAGCTCGGTCTCGCGCGGCGTCGGCGCGCCGAAGGTCGTCCCCGAGGCGGCGGTGTGAATGATGGCGGCGACGACGTCGGGATCGGCGTGGCCGAGGATCAGCGGGCCCCAGGAGCCGAGGAAGTCGAGATAGCGATTGCCGTCGACGTCGTAGACGTACTGGCCGACCCCGCGGTGCAAGAACACCGGCGTCCCGCCGACCGCCTTGAACGCGCGCACCGGAGAGTTGACGCCGCCGGGAAAGACCTTCAGCGCGCGATCGAACAGCGCCTGCGAGGTCGGCCGTTGCGAAGCAGCGCCTTCGCTCATTTGTCTCCGCCAGCCTCGCCGTCGTCTTCCGGCGGATCTTCGTCGACCGTCTCGTCCTCCTCTTCCTCGTCGTCGGCCGCCGCCTCCTCGCCCAGGTCCTCTTCGGCCAGCGGTTGACCCTGCAGCTCGGCGCGCGCCGCCGCGACCTCCGGCGACACCTCGGTCTCGCCCTCTTCCTTCTCGGCCATGCGCTCCATGGCGACCACCTGCTCGTCGGGCTCGAGGCGGATGAGGCGCACGCCCTGCGTGTTGCGTCCGATGGTCGGGATCCCGTCCACCGGCATGCGGATCAGCTTGCCGCCGTTGGTGATCAGCATCAGATCGTCCTCGTCGGTGACGATGCGCAGCCCAACGACCTTGCCGTTGCGCTCGCTGGTCTTGATGGTGATGACCCCCTTGCCGCCGCGGTTCTTGGTCGGGTAGTCCGACGTCGGCGTCCGCTTGCCGTAACCCTTTTCACAGACCGTCAGCAGCGTCGCCGGCGCGTCGCGCGGGATGACCGCCATGCCCACCACCTCGTCGCCGCCCTGGCGCAGACGGATGCCGCGAACGCCGCGCGCGGTGCGGCCCATGGGCCGGACGTTTTCCTCGCGGAAACGAATCGCCCAGCCGTTTTTCGTCCCCAGCAGCAGATCCGACGCCCCCTCGGTGATGCGCACGCCGACCAGATCATCGTTGTCGACGATGGACAGCGCGATGATCCCGGAGCTGCGTATATTCCCGAACAGGTTCAGCGACGTTTTCTTGATGAGGCCAGCGCGCGTCGCCATGACCACGAACGCCCCCTCGGAGAACTCGCGCACCGGCAACAGGGCCACGACGCGCTCGCCCTCCTGCAGCGGCAGCAGGTTCACGAACGCCTTGCCCTTCGCGGTGCGGCCGGCCTGCGGTACCTCCCACACCTTCTTCGAGTAGGCGCGTCCCTTGCTGGTGAACATCAGCAGCGTGTCGTGGGTGGAGGCCACGAACAGCTGCGCCACGAAGTCCTCTTCGTGGGTGGCCGCGCCGGTGATGCCGCGCCCGCCGCGCCGCTGCGCCTTGTACAGCGTCTTGGGGTTGCGCTTGACGTAGCCGCCGTGGGTGACGGTTACGACCATCTCCTCGGGCGCGATCATGTCCTCGATGTCGATGTCGGCGGCGATATCAATGATCTCTGTCCGGCGGGCGTCGTTGTATTGCGCCTTGACCTCCTCCATCTCGGAGACCACCACCGCCATCAGAATGGCCTCGCTGCCCAGGATCTCCTCGAGGCGCGCGATCACCAACCCGACCTCCTTCATCTCGGCGATCAGCGCGTCGCGTTCCAGGCCGGTCAGCTTGGCCAGGCGCATGTCCAGGATGGCCTGCGCCTGCCGCGTCGACAGGTCGAAGCTCTCCATCAAGCCGAACCTGGCGGCCTCGGTGTCCTTCGAGCCGCGGATGAGGTCGATGACCGCGTCGATGTTGTCGACCGCGATCTTGAGCCCCTCGAGGATGTGCATGCGATCGCGCGCCTGGCGCAGATCGAAGACCGTGCGCCGCGTGACCACGTCGCGCCGGTGGGCGATGAAGTACTGTAGCGCCTGCTTGAGTGACAGGAGCTGCGGGCGCCCTTCGACGATGGCCAGCATGTTGATGCCGAAGGACTCCTGCAGCGGCGTCATCTTCCAGAGGTTGTTCAGCACCACCTCGGGGACGGCGTCCCTCTTCAGATCGATGACGATCCGCATGCCGTCGCGGTCGGATTCGTCGCGCATGTCGGCGATGCCCTCGATGCGCTTGTCGCGGACCAGCTCGGCGATCTTCTCGATCAGCTTGGCCTTGTTGACCTGATACGGGATCTCGGTCGCGACGATCGACTTGCGGCCGCTCTTGGCGTTCTCCTCGATGGCCGTCCGCGCGCGCATGAGCAGCGCGCCGCGCCCGGTCTCGTAGGCGGCGCGGATGCCGCCGCGGCCGCAGATGAACCCGCCGGTGGGGAAGTCCGGCCCCGGGACCATGTCGCACAGCTCGTCGACGCTGATCTCCGGCCGCTTGGCCAGCGCCACCGCCGCGTCGACGATCTCGCCCAGGTTGTGCGGCGGGATGTTGGTGGCCATCCCGACCGCGATCCCGGAGGCGCCGTTGACCAGCAGGTTGGGGAAGCGCGCCGGCAGGACCGTCGGTTCAACCTCCTTGTCGTCGTAGTTGGGCTGGAAGTCGACGGTCTCCTTGTCGATGTCGGCCAGCAGCTCGCCGCCGATCTTCTCCATCCGGCACTCGGTGTACCGGTACGCGGCCGGCGGATCGCCGTCGATGGAGCCGAAGTTTCCCTGCCCGTCGATGAGCATGTAGCGCATCGCGAAGTCCTGGGCCAGCCGGACCAAGGCGTCGTACGCCGCCGTGTCGCCGTGCGGGTGAAACCGCCCCAGGACGTCGCCGACGACGCGCGCGCACTTGATGTAGGCGCGGTTCCAGACGTTGTTGGTCAGATGCTGCGTGTAGAGGATCCGGCGGTGGACCGGCTTGAGCCCGTCGCGCACATCGGGCAGCGCGCGCGAGACGATCACGCTCATGGCGTAGTCCATGAACGCCGATTTCATCTCCTCCTCGATCGCGATCGGGAGCTTGTTGCCTGCGAAGGGTGCGGCGCCGTCAGCGCTCATGGCGGTCTTTTATACGGCAAAGGGTTATGCGGTTCCACGTACAAGACGCGGAAGGTGATCAGGGCGCGTGCGTCAGCCCGCCGGCTATGGTCAGCATGCAGGTTCCGACCATGCCGTTGTTGTTGTAGGCAGCGCCGATTCGGCTGTTGAGGGTGCCGTTCTGGCCATCGCTGGTGGCGAACTCGAACGTGGCGACAGTCCACGTAAACTGGGTTCCATTGCTGACGGTCATGCAGGTCTGCCCCGGGCGCGACAACACGGTGCTGCCGGCGACCACGTTGAGGTGCCAGTCGCAGTAGAAGCTGGCGATGAGGTCGCTGTCGGCGCTGACGTCGATGTCCATGAAGTCGCCGGCCAGCGCCCTGGTGTCGCGGCTGTTGTCGCTGCACATGGTCGAAACCGTTCCCGAGACGAAGTTCCATGTGCCGACGAAGGGTCGCAGGCGCGGTGCCACCGCGACGTCTGGACGCGTGACGACCTCGATGGCGGCCTCGCCGCCGCCGCCGTCACCTGGGGGCGGCGTTTCCCCCTCCTTCCAGCAGGTCTGTCGATTGGCGCAGGTGTAGCCCTTGGGGCACGAGAAGCCCGGACCGCACAGCAGCTTCCCCGACTCGGGGCTGGGCGAATAGGTGCACGAGGTCAGCCAGGCCACCGTCGCCAGCAGGGCGCCGATCATCAGGCGGACCGGCCCGCGGCCGCACATCAGAACGTCACCTGCAGCGTGGCCGACCCCACCCCGGGCAGCAGACGGACAGATGGCTGCAGCGCCACCCCGCCACGCGCCGACTCGGTCGTGTTTGAACCGGTCAAGTACAGGAAGACGCCTCCAGCCAGGGCCACCGCGCCGATACCGAGCGAGACGAACTCCAGGGTCTGATCCCTCTTGCCGCGGCTCTCCACGTCCATGAGCGCTTTGGTATAGGCCTTACCGGCGTTGCCGGCGTCGGTGATCTCCTTGGCCGCGGATTTCGCGCCCTGTCCGAACAGGATGCCGGCGACGATTCCGACCGCGCCAACGCCCATGCCCACGTATCCCAGCATGCGTTTGCTCGCGCCCGGATCGGCGGCCGGCGCGGGCGCCGGCATCCCCGGGGGCGGCGCTTGCATACCGACCGGGGCAGCCGGTGGGGGTGGCGGTGTCGGGGTAGTTGTCTGCGGCGGCGCGGACAGCGGCGGTGTCGGCGCCGGTGGCGTGGTGTCCGCGACCGGCGGCGTGCCCGGTAGGCCCGGTGGGATTGTCTGGTTGGGGGGGATCTGGGTCCCCTTCTTGACGTCCAGCAGCTTCTCCAGCGCCATGATCCGCTCTTCGATCTCCGAGCGGTTCGCGGCCTTGGGAACCCGGCGCAGGTACGTGCGGTAGAAGTGCAGCGCCTGTTCCGTGTTGCCGGCCAGTCGGTGCGACTGCGCCAGGTTGTACAGCAGGGCCGGATCGTTCTTGGCCTCGTAAGCCGCCTCGAACTCCTTGACGGCCTCCTGGTAGCGGCCGAGATCATAGAAGGCCGTCCCCTTCTGATAGTGCTCGCGCGCCGCGGCGGTATCCTCGGCCCGCGCCGCGCCCGCCGAGAGCAGGACGCCCGCCAGACATCCGACGGCAATGACGACGGCAGTCCGCCCAGCCAAGCGATTGCGATTAAGCATGCGAGGCCAACATTATCGCCCAATATCGGCGAAGCTGAAAGCGCCTAGCGCGGAATGAAGCGGCCGGCGGTGGCTTCCAGCTTCCGGAACTCTTCGATCTGGGCCAGGAACACCGGGACGATCTCGGGATCGAACTGGGAGCCCATGCAGCGTTCCAGCTCACCACACGCGATCTCGTGAGGCAGCGCCTTTCGATAAGCGCGATCCGAGGTCATGGCATCGTAAGCGTCGGCGACCGCCACGATGCGGCCGATGAGCGGGATGTGATCGGCCATCAAACCCTGCGGATACCCGGACCCGTCCCAGGCCTCGTGGTGGCAATAACAGCCGGGGACGATGTCGCGCATGAACGGGATCGGCTCCAGGATGCGTTTGCCCTTGGCCGGGTGTGACCGGAACATCGCCAGCTCTTCTGGGGTCAGCTTGCCCGGCTTGTTCAGCTTGTCGTTGCGGATGCCGATCTTTCCGACGTCGTGCATGAGGCCAACCTTCACGACGGTCGCGATCTCGGGCTCCCCCATCTTGAGGCCGATGGCGATGAGGCGCGCGTACATGGCCACGCGTTCGGAGTGGCCGCGCGTGTAGCGGTCGGACTCCTCCAGCGCGTGGGCAAAACCGATGATGCTCTGCTTGAAGTTTTCCTCCAGCGAGACGTTGGCCTCGGTCAGGTCCTTGTTGGCGTCGACCAGGTTTTCGTACAGGCGCGCGTTCTCGATCGACACCGCCGCGCGGCTGCCGAGGACGTACAGCATCTTGCGCTGGCCCTCGCTAAACTTGGCGCCGCGGGTGTAGCTGTAGGCGTTGAGCATCCCGATGATGCGCCCCTTGAGCTTGAGCGGGATGGAACAGAAGCTGACCAGCCGCCGGTTGAGATCGGGCGGCGCCGCCAGAAAACGAAACGACCGGCTGCCGTGCACCAAGAGCGGGCGATCCTCGTGGAAGATCGGCAGCACCTCTTCCAGGTTCAGCGCGGGCGCCTCGGCGTTGGGCTCGCAGCGCGGCGAGATCTTGCGCATCCGCTCGATGAAGCGCCCCTCCTGCTTGGGGTCCTCCAGCAGCAGGCTGACCACGTCGGCGTCGACCGCGTCCAGCGTCGCGTCCAGCACGAGATCCAGCACGGTCTCCACCGCCAGCGAGGTGGCGATGGCCTCGCTGATCTTGTAGATCGCCAGCGCGTCCTTGAGGCGGATGTTCTCGTGCTGCAGCCGCTGGCGATCCAGCCCCCGCTGCACGATGTGAACCACCTCCTCGACCTTGAACGGCTTGAGGATGTAGTCGTAGGCGCCCTTCTTCATCGCCTCAATCGCGGTTTCGACGGTTCCGAAGCCGGTCATGATCACGGTCAGGACCGGGATGCTCTCCTCGGTGATCTTCTGAATCAGCTCGAGGCCGCCCATGTTGGGCATCTTGAGATCCGAGATGACCAGGTTATAGCTGCGGCGGTGCAGCTCCTTGAGCGCCTCCGCCCCGTCCTCCACGGTGTGGACGACGTACCCCTCCATGTTGAGGAAGTCAGAGAGGATCTCGCGGATGACCTTCTCGTCGTCGACCACCAGGATGCGCGCGACGTCGGGGTGGAGCACGTACTCTACCGGTTCCGAGCC
>DASRQT010000561.1:0-8031 GCA_035696485.1 Polyangia bacterium
GCCTCTGGTGGGTCGGCAAGGACGGCTCGCGCGACCGAAAGCTCGGCGAGCAAGAGGTCGCCGAGCTCGTGGCGACAAGGGCGGGAATCGTCGCCGCGACAAAAGGCGGAGAAGTTCGGCTCATTCGGCGGACGCTCGAACGCGGCTGGAGCAGCCGGCTGATCGCCCGCCTGAACGCTGCTGCCTGGACCGCGACTCGGGCCGCCGACGGGTCGATCTTCATCGTAACGGAGACGCAACTCCTGCGGGTCACGCAGGTTGGCAAGGTGACGGCGCTGCACACGGGCCGCTGGGGCAAGCAATTTGGGAGCGGGATGGGGCAAGTGCTGATCTTGTCTCCCTTTGCGCCCCAGTCGATCATCGTCGCGCGCACCGGAGACATCTTCATCGGCATGAACGCAGTCGTCGTTCATCTGGTTCCGCGCCATGGCGGCTACGACGAGGAGTGGCTCATGCCCCGCACATGCGTCGAGCCCCCGGCCGGCGGCCGGCCCACGACTGAGTGAGGCTCCTCGGCGACGCCCGGTCGTCGTCAGGACGGTGGCATCCACGGCTCGCCGGTCTCGCAGTCGATGTGTCCCAGTCGGACCCCGGAGGGCGTGACGTCCATCGTGCCGAAGACGATGGGCAAGTGAAACCGACGCGGGCCGATCGAGCCGGGATTGAAGACGGTGAGATCACGATCGCGTCCGATGAAGGGGACGTGTGAATGGCCGCACACCACCATGGACGCACCCTCGGAACGGGCCAGCCGGGCGACGTCGGCTCGCAGCCTGGGCCCACTGACGCCGATGTGGAGGAGAAGGAGCCTCGTCCCCCGCTCGTCACCCACGAGATCCACCACCAGGATGTCCGGCAGCGCTTGGCCGCGTGTGTCTATGTTTCCGCGGACGGCCAGGACCGGGGCCACGCCGGCCAAGGCATCGAGCACCTCGAGGTCGCCGATGTCGCCCGCATGGAGGATGGCGTCGGGCCGCCGTGCGGCCAGGTGCCCGATGGTGTTGGGATGCGGCTGCGAATGAGTATCAGCGACGATCGCCAGGCGCAACGCTCCGCCCTCGCGCATGCGGAGCGTTGCTGACCTCTTGGTCAAAGCGACCGGCACCATTCATTTCTAGCGCATCGCCGGATCCGATTCAGCGCTGACTCAGCGCCAGCCGTCGTGCTTCCGCGCGCCGTGTCCCCGACTGAGCCGCGCTGGAGAAGTCGGACCCGCAGCGCTTTTTCCTTCGCGCGCGTACTCCGCAAGGCGAGCAAACCCCAGCGGGTGAGCGATCTGGCGCGCCACCGCTTCGTGCTGTTCGGTGAGCCAAACGACCGAGAGCACCTTCGTCTGACCGGTCCACAGGGCATCGAATCGGAACTCGCAGGGAAACCGCGGCGACCCCATCGGGTCGTTCTTGACGCGGTCGTTCCGAGTCCCGAGAGAATTCAGACACTTCGGGGAAATGTGCGTGGGCCCGGGCCCACGGAATCCGTTCTAAGAATTCGAAATCATTGCGACCCCAGCGGGATTCGAACCCGCGTTCATGCCTTGAAAGGGCATTGTCCTGGGCCGGGCTAGACGATGGGGTCCGGCGGGAGGGTCATCCTATAGAGAAGGCCTCGGCAAAGCGCAAGGGCGTCGACGGCGAAAAGAGGGCACTTGCAGGAGGTCGTACCTGAACATATAATCAGCTATAGGTTGAACGGGCATGGGACGGAACCTTTCACTGCTTTCGCGGCTGCCCCGGCTGGAAGAGGACGGGGAGACGCACCGGCGCGATTGTTCGTGCGCGCGGTGTGACGCCGGGTATGGGCCGTCGGAGGCGGCGCGGCGGGAGGCGTTGCGGCGGTGGGGTGAGGTCAAGGCGCGGAAGGCTGCCGCGCGGGTGATGGCGCGCAGGAAAGAGGAGGAGCGCTTGAAACAGGCGGAGACGGAGCAGGTTCTCGACGAGCAGGTGCGGGCGGCGGACGAACGGCTGCGCGCGCTGCGCCAGCTGGACGAACGGCTTCGCCAGGACGAACGGCTGGCCGAGCTGTGGCGGCTGCGGCGTGAAGGGTGGACGCTGCGCGACGCGATGGACGAGATCGACCGGCGATTTCCGGTGCCGGCGGCGTGACGCGCTTCCAGCGGCGCCGCTGCAAATTGCGGCGCCGCTGACTGCATCATCTGTTGTGGGTCCGCTCGGGCTCGAACCGAGGGCCAGAGGATTAAAAGTCCCCTGCTCTGCCAACTGAGCTACGGACCCGGAAGTTTGCTCCCGCGGGGATATATCATCCCGGCGGCCCGACGGGGAGGTGGTCGCGACCTCGGCGCCCCTGTTTCAAGTCGGGACCTCAGAATCCTGAGAAGATCCGAGCCCGCGAGGTCGGCGCAGCGGCCGCCGCCCTCGGCGCGACGATTGCACTTGGAATGCGATCATGACGACGGCGCTGCAGAAGACCTGCCTTGCGGTGATGCTGCTCTCTTCCTTGCTGTGGGTGTTTGGATGCGGGGTGGTTACACCGGCTAAATCCGACGCTGGCGGCGATAGCGGCGGTGGCAGCGGGGGAACAGCGGGTGGCGGCAGCGGCGGCACCGTCACCGGATCGGGAGGCGCGGGCGGCAGCGGTGGAAATGGTGGCGGCGGGTCTGTGGGAAGCGGCGGGGTGGTGGGCAGCGGCGGATCCGGCGGCGCGCGCGACGCGGGATCAGGCGGCACCGGCGGTGCGCGCGATGCCGGGTCCGGCGGTAGCGGCGGCGGCGCGGTTGACGCCGCCCGCGACGTGGCGATGGGCGGGTGCACGACCGACAACGACTGCGTGTTCCGTCCGGGTGCCGCTTGCTGTGGCATGTGCATGGCGCGACTCGACATGCAGCCGCCGCAGGACATCGTCTGTCCGGCGGTCTTGTGCGCGCAGCCTCCGGCCGCCTGTGTCTGCATCAACGGGCACTGCGGCGGCGGAATGTTGCAGGAAAACGCGGTATGCATGCCGCAACATGATCTGTGCGGCTCGGGGCTGCGCTGCTGTCAGTTCTGCTCGCCGCTGCCCGGTGGCGGCCCGTGTCAGCCGACCTGCACCCGCCCCGTGACCATCAATGGTAACGGCGCGCCGTCCTGCCCGCCGCCTCCCCCCTGACCCGGGCCTGGGCTATTCTCCCGGCGTGATCGCCCCCGTCACGAGGGCCGCGGCTGGAAAGGTCGCGGTTTTCCTTGGCATCGGTTTTGTCGCCGCGCTGATCGTCGCGGCGGCGGCCGTTCCTGGTGCCGAAGCACGCGCGCCGCGGCTGGCGGCGTCGGTTCACGCTCTGGCGGCCAAGCCGGCGCAGCACAACGGATCGCGCTCGTTGCAGTCTCTGCACGATTTTGAAGAGCAGCGCCGCAAGGCCACCAACTTCAAGGCGCTGCCGACCGGTGATCGCGTGACCGGGCCTGACCCGTACGTCATTCGCGCGTTGCCCGGCGGCGATAGCTTCGTGTCCATCTTGCGCGGCGCCGGCGCGCTGGTGTTGCTGGACCGCGACCTTGGCGTGATCGATCGCGTGGCGACGCCGCGTGCGCCGACCGGGCTGGCCGTCACCGACGCCGGCGACGTCTTCGTCTCTTCAGAGCTGTCGCCCGAGATCGTTTGTTACCGCGCCACTTCCAGCTCGCTGCGCCGCACGGGTGTGCTGACGCTGACCGACCTGCGTGCAATTCGCGATCTGGCGGCGGGTCCCAACGGTGTCCTCTATGCGGTCGACGAGGTGGGCGGGCGTCTCTTCACGTTGCGTCTGGGCGCGCCGGCCGGGGCCAACGATGCCATCCCGATCGCGTCACGCAGCAGTCAGCGGATCGGGCGCGGTCCGATCCGCGTGGTGCGAATCGGTTCATTGGTCTGGGTCAACTGCCTGCTGGACCACGTGGTGGCCGCCTGGCGCGTTGACGCCGACGGACGACCGAGCACCGAGGTGGCGCGCGTCCAGCACGACGGTCCCATCTGGTCATTCGATGTCGTCGACGACGTTGCCGCGGGGCAGGCGATGCTGGTGGTGGGCGGCGTCGAGGATCACCCGCTGGATCGAACCGGAGGCTCGTTCGGTTACGTCGATTCCTTCTTGACCGTCTACCGCATCGCAACCGGCAGCGCCGCGATCTCCCCGGCGCGGCGTCTGGCCGCCGTGAATCTGTCCAGCATCGGCGTGGTGACGCCGAAGGTGGTCAGCGCCACCGCTGTTGCGACGGGAGGGCTGCGGGTTTTGGTGTCGGGCTACGGGACGGCGACGCTGGCCACGCTGGTCTGGTCGAAGGAGCCGGCGGCTGAGCCGGCGGTCACGACCGCGACGCTGGCGCCCGGGACGACGTCCTTCGCCCGGCGCAGCGACGGCGCGCTGATCTTTGCCGATCCGCTGCTGGACGCCTGGCTGATTCATGCGGGCGGCAAGACCAAGACCGTGCCGGTCGCACCCACCGGGGACGCGATCGAACGGGACGCCCTGTCTCGGGTCGGTGAAGCGCTGCTGTTCACGACGTTGATGGCGCCCTGGAACAAGACCGAGGGACCTCTCAGTCGGTTCACCTGCGAGACCTGTCACTTCGAGATGTACGTCGACGGGCGCACGCACCACACCGGTCGCGGCGACGTGCGCGCCACGACCAAGCCCTTGCGCGGTCTCTTCAACAACCGGCCGCACTTCTCGCGCGCGCTGGATCCGGATCTCTCGACCGTCGCTGACAACGAGTTTCGCGTCGCCGGGGCCAACAGCGGCCATGACCCCTGGTTCAGCGTGTCGGTGCGCGACTTCCCGTGGCTGCGCGCGCTCGGTGTCAGCGATAGCACGCTGACCCCGCTCGGCTTGCGCAAGGCGCTGGTGACGTCGCTGATGGAGCTGGGTCATCTGCCGAATCCCGCGGTGATCCCGGGCGGGTCGTGGACCGATGGCCAGCGCGCCGGCGCCGAGCTATTTCGTGATCGCTGCGAGGGTTGCCACCAGGGGCGCCTGGTCAGCGACGATCCGGCCACGCGCGCGCCGTTCGCGGACTGGGAGCGCCTGATCCTGACCGAGACCGACGCGCTGGTGTGGGGACAGGCCGCGTACCGTCAGACCGGCGTCGTTCCGTACGTGCACGAGAGCGGGGCGCGGATCCCGTCGCTACGCCGGCTGTACAAGAAATCGCCGTACTTCACCAACGGGTCGGCGGGGGATCTGGTCGACTTGCTGGGCCGCGCGCGCTGGTCGCCGGACTCATTTTTCCACGACGGCGCGCCGCCGGCTGCGTCAATGCAGCAATTTTCTCCTCAAGCGGTCCGGCAGCTGCACGCGTTTCTGGATCTGCTGTGACGCCGCGGTTGGCAATCTGGTAGGTTCCGACAACAAAGGAGGCCCCATGAAGACGATTGTGATGAAACTGGTTTTTGCCCTGGCGCTGGTTGGGTTCTCGACCTCGGTCTCAACCGCCTTTGCCGGTGACGAAAAGAAGGACGAGAAGAGCGACGGCAAGGACAAGAAGGCCGACAAGAAGAAGGCCGACAAGGGCAGCAAGGACGAAGGCCCCAAAGGCGGCTGGTAGACGGTTGCTAGATGGCTGGTCGCCATGCCGCCAAGAACATTGGCGTCATGGCGTTTTGTTCTAGCCGCGACCGGGCTGGGAGAAGACGGACCCAACCAGCATCGACACCGGTCGCTCGTGACCGTAGTGCGCGCGCACCGCGGCAGTCAGCTTGCCGCGAAGCTCATCAAGGTCGTCGCCCTCGGCGTAGATATCGCTGAGGTCGACCCCGCGGGCGGCAACCGACCCGTCGGTCGTCAGCTCCAGAAGAAACCGAACCTTCTGTCCCTTGCCCGTACCGTCCGTACCGTCCATGCGCAGCGTTCCTTCCCCATGGCGTTCAGGCTGGTGTCGGACAATACAATGACCGCGCGCAAAACGCATTCGGGTCTACAGTTCATTTCGCGCGACGTCGAAAACAACTTTCGAAAACTCTTTTGAGCTGTTCGGCAGTCCGGAGGACACATAATCACCAGGTGACAAAGACCATGAAGAGGCGCGCGCGCCGACCCCGCGTGACCGTGGCTGCGCTTGCGAACCTCAAGGGTGCGTTGACCGTCGCCGGTGACATTCGCAGTGACATCGAGTTTCAGAACGACGTCAACGCGCTGCTGGCCGCCGTCTCCCGGCTGACGGGGCTGCGACCAACCAGCGATGTCGTCGTCATGCCGGGCGCGGAGGTTGGGTTCGCGCCCATGGTTGAGCACCCGCCGCACCGGCGCCGGCGCGGCGCCGAGGGCTAGCAACCCGGCAGGCAGCCGGCACCGCCGCCCCCGCCAAGCTCGTGCGGGCTCGTGTTACATTCTGCCCGTGAAGCGTTCAGTCACGGTTCAGATCGCGGGTCTGCGCTATTCGCTCAAGACCGACGATGAAGACCGCATGGTCAAGGCCCTGGCTTCCTACGTCGACGGCAAGATCCGCGAGGTGCAAAAACATTCGCGGACGCCGGATACCCAGGCGGTTGCGGTTCTGACCGCGCTGCAGATCGCCGAGGAGTTGTTTAACGAACGGCGCGAGACATCGGAACTGCGGAAAAAGATTCGCGAAAAGAGTCAGTCCCTGCTTGACTACCTCGAGCGCGAAGCGCGAGTATGACACCACACACCGGGTAACCGTTTGCCGTCGGGCGGACGTCAGCATAGTCGATACGCAAAAGTGATACGAAGCCGAGACAATGGAAGTCGAGACCACATTTCCGGGCGGTTCCACCGTCCCGTCATGACCTGGTAGCTCGCGTCGACATGACGTCGTTTGGCGGTGATGGGCCCATCGTAACCAGATGGCTCATTCACCTAGCTCTCAACAGCTTGCCGATGAGAAGCGCGCGCTTCGGCGCGTGATGGTCCAGCGGCGCGAGCTGCTGACCCCAAGCGAGCGCGTGGCGCTGTGCCAGGCCGTGTCCGCACGGCTGCAGGGGCTGCCGGCTTTTGCAAGCGCCAACACAGTTTCTGGCTTCGTCGCAATCCAGAACGAGATCGATCCGGCCGCGGCGCTGGCGTCGGCTCAGAGGCGCGGCGCAGTGGTGGCTCTGCCGCGGGTCAGCGATGGGGTGCCGCGGCTGCGGTTCCACCGGGCCAAGTCGTCCGACACCCTGGTGCCGGGTCCCTTCGGGTTGGCAGAACCACCCGCAAGTGCGCCCGAGGTAGATGCCCAGGATCTCGATCTGATGCTGGTGCCGGGACTGGCGTTCGATCTGGCGGGTAGGCGCGTGGGATTCGGCAAGGGCTACTACGACGAGGTGGCCGCGCGAATAAAGGGCGGCGGCCGGGGCTTGCTGGTCGGTTTGGCGTACGACTTTCAGATTGTCCCGCGCTGTCCGGCGGGAGACGGCGACGTCAGCGTCGACTGGATTGTCACCGACCAGCGGGCGGTGGCGTGTGAGGCGCAGCCGTGATCTCGGTCACCGTCGCCATCCCGGCCATGCTGGCGCTGTTCGTGGTCGCGCTGCTGGTCGGGCGGTCGTTGCGCGCGCCGGGTCTTCCCCACACCGACGATGAAAAGCGCCGGTTGATCGAGGCCGCGAAGACCGAGGCCGAATCGCTGAAGCGGCAGGCGGCGATGGACGCCAAGGAGCTGGCGCAGAAGGCGCGGCTGGACGTCGACGCCGATCTGAAGGCGCGACAGGTCGACCTGGAACGGCGGCTGGGCGAGACGTCGGCGCGCGAGCGGACGCTGGACAAACAGGACCGCGACCTCAAGCAGCAGAACGAAGAGCTGCAACGGGCCGAGCGGCAACTGGCGGGGCGCGAGGCGGCGGCTGAGGCGGCGGCGCGCGCCGCGGCTGGGGTGGCGGCCGAAGGCAAGTCGCGGCTTGAGAAGATCGCCGGCCTGACGGCGGCCGAGGCGCGCACGCAGCTGGTGGCGGAGATCGCCGACGAGGCGCGGCGGGCTGCCGCTGACGAGGTGAAGAAAATCGAGGACGAGGCGCACCTGCAGGCCGAGGAGAAGTCGAAGATGATCATCTCGGCGGCCATCCAGCGCTACGCGGGTGAATACGTGACCGAGCGGACGGTGGCGACGGTGCCCTTGCCGTCGGACG
>DASRQT010000562.1:0-3562 GCA_035696485.1 Polyangia bacterium
GGACCGGTGGGCTATGTCGTGATGTGCCAGATGTTTCCACCCGAGCAGACCGGGCGGGTCTCGACGGCCGTGAACACGCTGACGCTTGGTGGTGCGTTCCTGGTCCAGACGGCGATCGGCTGGATCCTCGATCTTTGGCCGCGCACCGCGTCGGATGGCTGGGATCCCGACGGATACAGTTGGGCACTCGCGTTGACCGCGGTATTTCAGGCGCTCGCGGCGCTGGTGATGGCGGCCGCCCAGCGACGCGGGCATTCAAGGTGATGCCCCGAGCGGCCGCGCTCGGTTCGCCCTGCATCGAGCAGCCAGCATCACTGGATGTGGTTAGTGCCGCAGGTCGAATGTCGGATCGCCCTGTGTCAGTATCAGCTCATGAGTTGGAACGGATATTCCCGGAAGGCCGGCGAACGCGTGCGGTTTGGACGGCGCGTGATCAGCGTGCCGAGCGTCCCGTCGATGACGGACGGGGACCGGCCCGCACCGGCAAGCGGGCCCGCGAGCGGCAGTGAGCGGCAGCCGGCGATCGACCGCAACGCGGTCCAGTATCTCGACCGCGTGCGCGCCATCTTCCGCCCGACGAGCAGCGACGTTCCGGCGCCCGGCCTCGGGCGGTTCGTCGGCAGGGAGGACATCTTTCGACACGTCGGCCTGACCGATATGGCAGACCACGGAGCAGAGCCCATGATGCAGTGCCCTTCGCATTGGCCCAAGGGCGTGACCTGGGTGCCGATGCGCGATCTGGAAATACTCGAAATACTCGAGGATCAGGACGTTCGGGCGGGCTGACGCCGATTGACTCGACCTTGCTGCGGGCAGGATTGCGAAGAAGTCACCCGCATCGTGAAGGCTGCATACCAGTAGCGCTGCGGCCGACTCTTGACCCCGGGCCCAATCCGGGCAGGCTGGCGCAAAAGCATACAGAGGAAACGTGCCGGCATGACCATCGCGACGACCGCGCCGACGCTCCCCGCGAGTCGGGCGAACGCGTTGCACATCCTGATCGCCGCCTCGGTGATGATGAGCCTCGCGATGGGCATGCGTCAGTGCCTGGGGCTTTTCCTGCCGCCGATGACGCAGGCGCTCTCCCTGTCGGCGTCGGACTTCACCTTCGCGATTGCGGTGCAGAACATCGTCTGGGGCCTGGCCCAGGCGCCGCTGGGGGCGGTGGCCGATCGCTGGGGCTTGCGTCCGGTCATGGTGCTGGGGGCGATGGCGTATGTCGCGGCGATGGCGACCATGACAGCTGCTACCGGTCTCTGGATGTTCGTATTGGCGCAGACGTTTGTCGGCGTCGGCATCGCCTGTACGGGATCGTCTCTGGCGATGACCGCGGCCGCTCGCGCCGCTTCACCCGAGCGGCGCAGCGTGGTCCTGGGCATCGTCGGCGCCTTCTCCTCTGTGGGCACGCTCGTGATCGCGCCCGTCCTGCAGGCGCTGCTCGGTGTCTGGGACTGGCGATGGGGCGCGGTGCTGTTCGTGATCCTCGCGGCGGCGATGGTGCCGGCGGCGGTGATCACCGGCCGGGTCGACCGCCTGCCCCAGCCGTCCCTGCGGCGTGCGTCGGCGGCTGCGGCGATCGGCGAGGCGCTGCGCAACCGCCGCTTCGTCGTACTGTGCTGCACGCATTTCGTCTGCGGGCTGCAGCTGATCTTCATCAACACGCACCTGCCGAACTACCTGGCGCTGTGCGGCCAGGACCCGATGCTCGGCGCCACGGCGCTGGCCATCATCGGCGGCATCAACATCGCGGGCTGCCTGCTGGCGGGCTGGCTCGGACAGCGCTATCTCAAGAACGTCCTGCTGGGCATCACGTATCTCGCCCGGTCCGCCGTGATCATGATCTATTTCATGTTCCCCCCGACCCCGGCCACGACGATCGTCTTCGCGGCGGCGATGGGCATGATGTGGCTGGGCGTCATCCCGCTGGTGTCGGGCTATGTCGCCGACCTGTTCGGGACCCGGAACATGGCGACGCTGCTGGGCGTCTCGTTCGTCATCCACCAGATGGGCTCGGTCATCGGCGCCTGGGGTGGCGGCATGATCTTCGATATGTTCGGCAACTACGACCTTGCCTGGCGGTTCGGCGTATCACTTGGCATCGTCGCGGGCATCGTACAGATCCTGTTCGGCGGTCCCTCCGGTACAAGGTCGGGCGTGCGTCCGGCGCCCGCAGCAGGCTGAGCTTCCGACCGCGACATTCTGGATAGCCCGCCTTACACGCGCTCGAGGATCGACAGGCCCCGGTTGCGATCGATCAGGTAGATCAGGCCTCGATGGTCGACGTAGACGTCGTTGCTGCAGACGCGCTGGGCCCCCGCCGGCACGTCCGGCATCCACCAGGCAGCCTGCTTCATCGACAGGGGATTGGCGATATCGATCACCCTGAGCCCGTTGGCGAACCAGGCGGCGGGAACCTCGTTGCCGACGATGGTTTCGACGGGCTGATGGCAGGCCGTCATCAAGGGCGTCTCGACCCCGACCAGTTCCGGCAGCTGGAAGCAGCTCACCGGTATCGGACGGGTCTCGTCGGTGATGTTCACCATCCAGAGCGCCGCCGGCAGCTCCGGCGAGAGCTTGGGATCCAGCGGCTGCACGTGCTCGTCCGCGACCAGCATCCAGCGATGGCCGGCGATCGGCACATCGATCGGCACCAGGCTGTGCGTCGGCCAGCCGAACGGCGGACTCCAGTCGAGGCTGGCGATCAGCTTCGGCTTCGTCATGTCGCTGATGTCGAGGATGACGCCGCCGCCGTACCAGTAGCTGACATACAGGCGATCGCCGCGCCGGATCGGATGGTGGCAGCGGTGGTTCTTCGCCTTCCAGCTCGGTGTTTCGCCGCCGGCGGTCCACTGCCCTTCCATCCACCAGCGACCGACCTCCTCGGGCTTGGTCGGATTCTTGAGGTCGAGGATCATGACGATGGTGCCGACATAGCCCTCCTGCTCCGTGGAAATGTAGGCGTAGCGGCCATCGAAGGTGAAACGGTGCACACCCGACCCGGCGCACTCCCAATGGCAGATGTCGCGCGGATTGCCCGGTCGGCTGACGTCGAAGATGCGCAGCCCGACGAAATCGCCGGCCGGCTTATCGCCGCGCGTGCGCTCGCGGTTCACCACCATGATGTCGTTCGCCACCCGTACCTTGTGCGAATGCAGCCCCGGCGGAATGTCGATCGAAGCGACGACCTTTGGGTTCGCCGGATCTTTGACGTCGATGACCGAAGTCCCGTGCGGCGGCTGCATGTGTCCGACGTAGGCGGTGTCGCCGTCCAGGACGACCTGGCCGCCGCCGGCGATATCGACCCAGGCGACCTCGCGAATTCCGGAACCCTGACCCATGGTGTTTCCCCCTTCAGATTCTTTACAACGCGGCGCGGCGTAAGCGTCAGCCCGCGGGAAGCTGTTCGAGCAGCCGACCCTTGCCCGGGAGAGGCGCTGCGAACTTCATGGTCTGCAGCACCGCCCACAGCGCCGCCTGATTGGTGGTGATCACCGGCTTGGCGAACTGGCGCTCCCAGGCGGCAATCCAGTCCATGGTCGGGAAGTTGCCGCCCGGCACCACC
>DASRQT010000563.1:0-6732 GCA_035696485.1 Polyangia bacterium
ACCACCACGATGAGCGCGACGGCGCTCGAACGACGACCAAGCCAAAGAACGGCGTTACCCATCAGCATAAGTCCCCCATCCCTGGTTAAGGTTCTGAAACGAGGACGATCGGGTCATCGGTTCCGGAAATACCGCAACAGCGTGGGAGATACCATGTCGTCCCGCGTCAGTCTCGGCCGGGTTTTTAGGCCGGGCATCTTCGTCGCGCGCGTCAGCTCGGGCGGACAGTTCGTCGAGAATCTGGTGCTGAAGTAGCGTCGCGGCGCGGGCACTCGCCGCGGGCTCTCGCTCCGACGTAGACTGGCGCCATGAGTACATCGTGGCTGTCAGTCAGGGCTGGGACACCACGCGCGCTCAGATGTGCGCTGTTGCTGATGGCCATCGGTGCCTGTGGTGGACACAGCAGGCAAACCTACGCGGTCGTCGCCGGGCCACGAGATTGGTCGGCGCATCCCGCGATCCTCCAGCTGGAGAGTGTTCCTGGCGATCTGTACGCCATCAGTGACGTTCACGGCGGCTACGATCGGATGGTGGCGCTGCTGGCCCGCAATGGTCTCATCGCGGCCGCCCCCGCGACCCCGGGCGAGGCCGCCTGGGCAGGGAAAGACGCAGTCCTGATCGTTGCTGGCGACATGATCGACAAGGGGCCGCAGTCGCTGGAGGTGGTGGATTTTCTCATTGCGCTGCAAAGGAGCGCGACCACGGCGGGGGGGCAGGTCATCATCTCGCTGGGAAATCACGAGGCCGAGTTCCTGTACGACCCGTCGAACGACAAGGCGGAGAAGGCCAACGGCTTTCGCGCCGAAACCGACAGGCTGGGAATCGATCCGATCGCCATTGCCTCGGGCGGCGAGGCGCGTGGCAAGTGGCTGCGCGAGCTGCCATTCGCCGTCCGCGTCGGTCGCTGGTTCTTCGCTCATGGAGGGAACACGGCGGGCCGTTCGATGGCCGACGTCGAGACCGCCCTGCGCAGCGCGGTCGATCTCCACCCTGACTACGACAGCCCGGAGATCGTCGGCAGCAATTCCATACTGGAGTCGAGAGACTGGTACGACGCCCGCGCCGCGAACGCCCAGGCCCTGGCGGTGGAGCACATCGTCGTCGGACATGACCCGAACGTGCTGGGCCCCGCCGGCAAGATCGCGATCACCTCGGACGGGCTGCTGCTCCGGATCGACTGCGGCATGTCCCCGGACGTCGGCGACAGCGAGGGCAAGCTGCTTCGCGTCCGGACGAAGGCCGGCAAGGAGATCGCGGAATCACTCGATGCCACCGCAGACGCCAAAGTCGTGTGGCGAGCGCCCTAGAAGGGCACGGGACCGAACACGTAGGTGCCCTCGGCGCCGGTTTCGTCGGACGCCGCGCGGAAGACGAGCAGCATGGGATTGGATCCGATGATCGTGATGGGAAGCTGGACTTTTTCTCGAATTCGGACCGCGCCCGCCGACGGCCATTGCGAACCGTCCTGCGACAGGGCGGCGTACTTCAACGTGATCGCGTTCGTGGTCTCGTCGTATTCGTCGCCGAAGAGAAGCCCGCGGCTGCCGACGGGCTGGTAGAACTCGAGCCCCTGTGCGAACCGCTGCTTCTCGCGACATCGATCGGGCGGGGCGAAGAACCCATCCTCTCGCGCCGGCACTTCCTGGGATGCCTGCCTCCAGAACATCAGCGCCGCGTTGTCCAGAAACTCGGGAAAATAGACGGCTGGTTCCACGCCCGTGTTCAACGAGCAAGCGGTCAAGTCGTCGTTGCGAATGAGCTCGGCGCGGAAGGAGTCGTCAGCCCATGCCGTGAACCTGAGATCACGCGAGACCAGCGCCCCATTCAGGACGCCTCGGTAGGTGAACAGAGTGAGAAGGTCCGAGGGTGACGTCCGGTCTCTCAACAACTGAAAACTGGAACCGGCCGCGCCCACGTCCCGGAGCAGGACGAGCGCCTTGTCTTTGGGCGCGTCCCCCACCTGGGCATAGTGTCGGATCTTTGACTGAAGCAACACGACGCCGGCGCCGGTGGGAAAGTCCGCCATGTACAGGCTGGCCGTGTTCTGCTCGTGTCGAACGAAGTAGATCTTCTGGCCGTCGTTCGAAATCGTCCAGGACAGGATGTCTCGAATGACTTCTTGCGGTGGCTTTTGTCCGACGTCCCCGGTCGGAATAACACGCAGTGATTCGATGCCACCGACGATTTCGGGATTCGAGAGCGCCAGCACCTCTCCGTCGGGAGAGAAGTCCACTTGCCAGGGTGAGCTGCCGTCGCTTCGCAGGGGCCAGAACCCCTCGAGAATCGGCAAGAGACCGCCGGTCTCATCCTTGAGGGCGCCCGCCCGGACGTTCACGCTGTCGCGATTTTTCGGATCGCCCACCGGATCATCCAGACAGAACGCCACCGGGGCCTGAGCGTGACCGATGCAAGTCACTCCCCGATCGGAGGAGATCTGTCGCGCCGCCGACCAGCCCGGGCGCCAGGCCAAGATTTTCCCCACGAACTCGTCAAACCGCGCAGAGACCGGGTCGGCGCGGAACAGCAGCGTGTCGCCCTTGAAGGCGTTCACGGATCGGTTCCAGACAGCGCCGGTGAGCCGCAGGCAGCCGGGATCGCTGCCATCACACGCGGGAACGGCGTCAGGTGTCACGACAGAGACGTTGATGACCCAGAGCTCGGATGTGTCCGGGTCGCCGTTCGGTACTGTAAAGACACACCAGCGATCGCCATTTCCGGAGGGAGGGTCCTGGTGAGTGCAATTGGACGCCCCCAGGCCGCTCAGAGCCGTGTTTGCGCCGAGAAACCTGCGGGCGGGCACGACCTCGGGGGGAAGGGGAACGCCGGTGCGCTCGGGAACGGCGGACGCCCGGACGTCGATGCCAACGACTGCTGCATCGACGTCAGACCCGGAATCGTTCGCGGTTGCGCCGTCTGAGGCCTGACGCGGACGCTCTGAGCAGCCGTCCAGAATCGCCGTCGCCACGATCAGCGCGACCACGCGTAGCAGCCCTTTCATGGTCGCAAGTCCAATACCACTCGGCGCCAATCATACCGCGCTCTCGTGCTATCTAGGACGTGTGTGCAAGAGCCGGTCGCTATTGGGGCTCCCGATGAGAGCGTGCTCATTTCTTGTCCTTCTTGTGCTGGGTGCCATCGCGATCCCGGTCATCCCGTTCGGGTGCGCGCGATCGCCGCAGACGGGTGGCAGCGGGGGCACCGGCGCGTCCGGCTCGGGCGGCGCCGGCGCGACCGCACCGTTCGAGCTGCTGGGCGCGCCCCTGATCGTCGCGCCAACGGCGCACGGCTTCGGCCTCAACGTCGTCCTGCGCTCCGGCGACCCGTCGGCCGTGCGGGCGCTGGTGCGAGACGACGCCCAGCCGGACGGGCGCGACCTGGGCGCACCGGCCGTGCCGACGACCGACGTCGCCGAATTCTCGGTGGACAATCTCGAGCCGGGGCGGCGCTACGCGTACGAGATAAGGGCGGCGGGTAGTGGGACGCCTCTTTATTCCGGCAGCGCCGTGACCACGCGTCCGGCGGGCTCCCGGTTTTCGTTCGCGGTCCTCACCGACACCCATATCCCGCCCCGGGACCCGGTTCCCGCCGGCACGCGCGTGGGAGCGGACATCGACGCCGACATGGAACGCACCCTGCTCGCGGTCATGAGCGATGTCTCGGCCGGCGATTTCGATTTCCTTGTGCACATGGGCGACATGCTGGACTTCCACGCTTTTGGCTTCAACGCCCCGCCTCCCAGCGCCCGGTGGACCAGGCTTGCCTACCAGAACTACCGGCGGTTGCTGGGCGACACCCTGGGACACGCCGCGCACTTCCCCGTGATCGGGAACTGGGACGGCGAAAATGGCTGCCAGACCGACGAGGAGATCGAGCGCTCCCGCAGCCAGCGCCTGCTCTACGTCCCCGGACCCAAGCCGGACACCTACGCGCAGGGCGGCAGCGCCAGGGAGGACTACTACGCGTTCGTCTGGGGTGACGCGCTCTTCGTCATGCTCAACGTCATGACCTATACCCCCACCTGCCACCTGCTGAACGGAAACCCTGGCTTGCCCGACGACTGGACGCTGGGAGCGGCGCAGCTCGCCTGGCTCGAGCAGACGCTGGCGCAAAACACGTCGAAATGGCGATTCACCTTCATTCACCACACGGTCGGTGGCGCCGCGGGCGACTTGGCCAACTCCGCGTACGGCCGCGGCGGTGGGCAGGCGGCGCACGTCGGGGAGCAGGCCGTCATCCATGACCTGCTGCTGCGCTACGGCGTGCAGATCTTCTTTTACGGACACGACCACGTGTTCGCCGACATGCTGGTTGACGGCGTTCACTACACCTTGCCGGGCAGCGCGGGCGCGCCCTGGAAGTTCACGCCCGCCGAGACCGGGTACACGGACTCCCTGCCCGATTCCGGTTACGGCCGCGTGACCGTCGACCCCGATCATGTGCAGGTCGATTTTGTCGCCCTGGGCGGCCAGGTGCTGACGACCTTCACCCTGCCCTAGCAGCGCCCGCAAACCGGTCAAAGAGATGTTCGCTTTCGCTAGTAAATACGCTGCGTCAGGGCCTTTTTGCGGCACGCGTCGGGCGGGCCATCGGTCTGGGTGCTTTTAACGTCGCTCGCCGTGCTACGGTGGGCTTTCGGCCGGGCGGGGGCGGCGTGCCTGTTTTTGCGCACCTCTTTTTTTCGGAAAGGTGTTCCGTTTTGATGCAACCCCGAAATCTCCGCCTGCTCTCCTTGCTTTCGTTCGCCCTGGTCCTCGCCGCCTGTGGCGGTGAAGCGAACGACAGCTCTCGATGGGTAGGCCATACCTTCTTGCTCAACATCCCGGCCACCAACTGGTCCGAGCCGCGTGGTATCGGCGGCGACATCGGCGGCTTCGTGCCTCAGTTCCTGTTCAGCGTCGCGCGCGGGGCGTCGGGCCCGGAGCTGGAGATCACGATCGGCACTTCGGTCGGAGGCATGCAGGATCCTTGCAACGCGACCACCAAGGTCACGGCCAGCGGTGCCGACTACCCCGGAAGTCAGATCGTCGTGCCCGCGTTTCCTTTGCACATCGTCGACACGAACCAGACACCGACGGTCGTGGTCGACACCACCGTCCACGATTTCACGTTCAAGAACACCCTCCCCGGCGGCTCCGGGAAGGACGGCGAGGTCACCGCGACCATCGATGCCGCCGAGGTCTACCCCCTGTTCAGGCTGATCCCGATGCCAAGCAAGGAGTCGGTGTGCAAGGCGCTGGGGTCGGCCGGAGCAACGTGCGCAGCCTGTGCCCACAACGGCGAACCCTTCTGCCTGACCATAAAGGCGGTGCAACTTGGCGGCACGCAGTCGGCGGTCGCGCTCAAGCCTGTCGCCGTCGACGAGATCCCCGCTTCGTGCAGGAAACCCTGAATTATTGCAAGAAAGGGAATGTCCATGCTCTCCAAACCCACTTCATTCCTCGTCAGTGGCTGTCTGGGATTGATCGCCGCGTGCAGCGCGGCACCATCGACCCCGAGCCCAAGCACCGGAACCGGCGGCTCCGTCGCCACCGGAACCGGCGGCGCCACGCCATCCGGTAGCGGGGGAAGCACGGGAACCGGCGGCTCCATGCCCACCGGAACCGGGGGCAGCACGCCGATGGGCAGCGGCGGCAACACGGGAAGCGGCGGCAGCGCGGGGGCCGGCGACGGCGGCGTGATGACCAACTGCACCTTCAGCAATGTGATGTCGACCATCAGCACCAAGATCCCGACCGTCGGCACTGTCACCTGGGCGACCAGCCTTACGGGCGTGACGGCGGCGCAGATCGATTTCGGCCTCACCACCACCTACGGCATGACGGCGCCGGTCGACCTCAAGGAGGCCAGCTATCGCACGCTGCTGCTGGGGATGAAGGCCGCGAAGATGTACCACTACCGCATCACCGCGACGGGCCCCGCCGGAAGCTGCAGCAGCGGCGACTACACGGTCATGACCGGGCCCAAGCCGAACGGCGTGCCGGCGGTGATGGCAACGGCCAGGTCAGAGAAGCTGTTCGGCGGCTTCTTGATCACCGGGCAATACGCCCAGGGCAACGGCGCGTACATCCTCGACGCCGACACCGAGGTGGTCTGGGGCTTCAGCATCGGCACTGACGTGACGTCAGCGCGGATGAGCTACGACGGCAAGTACATGTGGATCAGCAAGGACAACTGCTGTGCCCAGAATGGCACGTCAACCGTCCACCGGGTTTCGATGGACGGGATGACCGATGAAAACCTGTCGGCTCAGTTCTTGGGGCAGAACCACCAGCTCACCGTGCTCCCGGACGACACCGTGGCCTTTTATGGCTACAGCGCCAGCGGTTGCGACGACATCAAGGAGCGCGCACCCAACGGCACCACCAAGACAATCGTCAACGCGCAGAAGGCCGAGGGCGTGACCGGCGGGTGTCACCTCAACTCGATCCAGTATTCGAAGATGGACGACAGCTATGTCTTCTCCGACCTCGATCACGCGAACTACACCAAGATCAAGCGCACCGGCGAGACCGTCTGGGTGCTGGGCGGACCCAGCAGCCAGTTCGGGTCCAACCTGTGGAGCGGCGGCAACCATGGTCTCGACATCCTGGGCCTCGATCGGATTCTCATCTTCAACAACGGAGCGGGCAACGCCGGTTCGGTTGCGATCGAGTGGAAGCTCACGTTGACCCCGACGAAATCGGCGATGCGCGCCTGGTCCTACGCGTCGAATCCTCCCATCCACGTCGAGGT
>DASRQT010000564.1:0-15906 GCA_035696485.1 Polyangia bacterium
CCCAACGCGCGCGTCGAGAAGCCGGTCGATTTCCAGAACCTGCGGATCCAGATTCGAAACCTGATGCGCTGATCAGGAATGGCCTGCGTTCGTCGCGCGCGCGCCGAAGAGCCGCGGCAGGGTGACGGCGGTGACCACGGCGGCCAGGGCAGCCAGCGCGCGCAGGCCGCCCTCCACCCAGTAGATGGGATTCCAGATCACGACCACGGCCAGGAGGTGCGTCAAGCCCAGGGTCAGGAGGAACGCAACTCCGACCAGGTGAACCGGTCGGGCCGCCGCTGAGCTTCTTTGGCGGGCCAGAAACAGCGTGGCGGCGATGGCGAAGCAGGAAAAGGCGATCAAGACGTTGGCCAGGGCATGCAATGTCAACATCCCGGGTTTCCACAGATAGCAGTGGCCATGGGGAACGAAGTACTCGGATGACAGGATCTGGCGCAGCCAATCGGGCACGGTGGCCTCCTTTGGGATCCACGATAACCCGGGCCGGGCGTCGGCGTGGCAGTGTGGGAGCCGGGCGAGCTCGCGGCGTCCGGCGTCACGGTGGCGCAGTATGATGGGGAGGATGTTTTTCTGTTTCGGCCGCAGGTGTGGCTGGCTGGCGGCGACGATCTCCGCCACCATCGGATTGATGTCGGCATTGATGTCGGATGTCTCGGCCGCCAGCGAAGACAACGGCGGCGGCGCGCGCGCGGCGGCCCCGTTGCGCGGACCGTGGTGGTTCAGGCAGGCGGGCGACGAGCGCCCGGGCGCCTGGATGCCGGCCTCGGTCCCCGGTTCGGTCCACACCGATCTGCTGCGCAACCGGCGGATCGCCGACCCGTTCGTCGGCACCAACGAGAAGGACCAGCAGTGGATCGAGAAGCTGGACTGGGAATACAAGACCGTCCTTCCGGCTGACGACGCCTTGCTGGCGCGCGAGCGGGTCGAGCTGCTGTGGACCGGGCTCGACACCTACGCCGAGGTGACGTTGAACGGCACGCCGCTGCTGTGGGCGGACAACATGTTCCGGCAGTGGCGGGTCGACATCAAGCCGCTCCTGCACCGAGGCGATAACTTGCTGGTGGTCCGATTCCGATCGCCGATCACCTTCGTCAAGCCCGCCTACGATCGCATGGGTTACGTGCTGCCGGCCGTCAATGACCAGGCCAAAGAGATGGTCAGCATGTACACGCGCAAGGCGCCCTATCACTATGGCTGGGACTGGGGCCCGCGATTCGTCACCAGCGGAATCTGGCGCCCGGTTTACCTCGAGAGCTGGGACGGGGCCCGCATCGACGATGTGCAGGTGGTGCAGCGTGAGCTGGGCGACACACAGGCCAAGCTGCAGGTCTTCGTGACGGTGCAGGCGGCGCGCGCGGTCCGCGGCAAGCTGACCGCCACCGCCCTGGGCGGCGCCGAGACCGAGCAAGAGGTTGCGCTGACCGCGGGGTCGAACCGGATCTCCCTGGCTCTGACCATCGCCAATCCGCGCCGCTGGTGGCCGAACGGTCTTGGCGCGGCACATCTTTATACGGTCAGAACATCGCTGGCGCTCGACGGCCGCCCAGCGGATGAACGCCGGGCGCGAATTGGCCTGCGCACTCTGGAAGTGGTGCACGTGCGCGACAAGGACGGGAAGAGCTTTGTCGTCAAGGTCAACGGGGCGCCGGTTTTCATGAAGGGCGCGAACTACGTCCCGCCCGACAACTTCCTGAACCGCGTGACGCCCGAACAGACGCGCGCGCTGTTGCAGGCCGCCGCCGACGCCAACATGAACATGCTTCGCGTCTGGGGCGGCGGCGTCTATCAGGACGATCTGTTCTACGACCTGTGCGACCAGCTGGGCATTCTGGTCTGGCAGGATTTCATGTTCGCCTGCAGCATGTACCCTGGCGACGCCGCCTTCATCGAGAACGTCAGGCAGGAGGCGATCCAGAACGTGCGGCGGCTGCGCAACCACCCCAGCCTGGCGCTGTGGGCCGGGAACAACGAGGTCGAGGCGGCGTGGGCCGGCTGGGGCTGGCAGTGGAAGTTTGCGCTCGGCAAGGCGGCGCAGGAGAAGATCTGGAACGACTACAAGCACCTCTTTCATCAGGTGCTTCCCGCCGTGGTGGCCCAGGAGGACCCGGGCCGCTTTTACACGCGCAGCTCGCCCAGCGCGAACGAGGACGGCGTCCCCGCGAACAAGAAGGGCCTCGGCGACATGCACTACTGGGGGGTCTGGCACGCCGAGGAGCCGTACCAAAAATACGCCGACAACACGTCCCGCTTCATGAGCGAATACGGGTTTCAGTCTTTTCCGGAGCTGGCGACGGTGGCGCAGTACGCGTCGCCGGGCGACTTCCGCATCGATTCGCCCGTGATGCTGGCTCACCAGCGCCACCCGCGTGGCAATCAGTTGATTCGTGCGTACATGGATCGCGATTTTCGTGCGCCCAAGGACTTTGCGTCGTTCCTCTACGTCAGTCAGGTGCTGCAGGCCACCGTCATCAAGTACGGCGCTGAGGCCCACCGGCGGCGCATGCCCTACAACATGGGCAGCCTGTACTGGCAGCTCAACGACTGCTGGCCGGTGGCGTCCTGGTCGGGCATTGACTACTTCGGGCGGTGGAAGGCGTTGCATCACTTCGCCCGGCACTTCTTTGCGCCCGTGCTGGTCAGCCCGGTCGAGGACGGCGGGACGGTGCGCATCTTCGGCGTGTCCGATCTGCGGGAGGATAAACCCGCGCGCCTGGTGTCCCGGCTGGTCGATTTCGATGGCCGCGAACGATGGCGCAAGGAGAGCGACGTCCTGCTGCCGGCCAACTCCAGCCGTGTGGTCCAGTCGATGTCGAAACGCGAGGCCCTCAAGGGCGCGGATCCGGCGACGGTCGTGCTGGTCACGGAGCTGTGGCTGGGGGGCCAGCGCGTGAGCCGCAACAACCTCTACTTCCTCAAGACCCGCGAGCTGGCGCTGACGCCGCCCAACCTGACGCTGTCGGCCGAGCTGCGCGAGGGGTCGGCCACTGTGCGCGTCACCGCGGGCAAGCTGGCGCGCAATGTCTGGCTGCAAACGGCCGCCGGGCCGGGGGAGGCTGCGCCACAAGAGCCACAGGGGATAGACGGGACGTTCTCCGATAACTTCTTCGATGTCCTGCCGGGCGAAGCCGTCACCGTGACCTGGACCCCAAAGAGCGGCGGCGCCGCCGTCGACGCCTCGCGCTTGCGTGCGGCGCTGCGTGCGGTGACGATTCGCGATACTTACTGATAACTTTCCGTCGACACGAGACAGGAGACACCCGTGCCCATTTCACCGCTGGCGGGGAAACCCGCGCCGCAATCGATCCTGGTCAACGTTCCGCAGCTCGTGACCGCCTACTACGCCGCCAGGCCCGACCCGCGCGTCGAGGCGCAACGGGTGGCGTTTGGCACCTCGGGCCATCGCGGTTCGTCCTTGAAGACGGCGTTCAACGAGGATCACATCCTGGCCGTCACGCAGGCGATCTGCTTTTATCGCAAGAACGCCGGCATCGACGGTCCGCTGTTTCTCGGAAAGGACACGCACGCGCTGTCCGAGCCGGCGTTTGTCAGCGCGCTGGAGGTCCTGGCCGCCAACGGTGTCGACGTGTTGATCGACGACCGCGACGGCTATACCCCGACCCCCGCGGTCTCGCACGCCATCATCCGCCACAACCGCGGGCGTCGCGAACACCTGGCGGACGGTATCGTGATCACGCCGTCGCACAACCCGCCGGAGGACGGCGGCTTCAAGTACAACCCGCCCGACGGCGGTCCCGCGGGCAGCGACGTCACGACCGAGGTCGAACGGATCGCCAACGACCTCCTCGGCGAAAAGAACCGGGCGGTGCGCCGGACGCTCTACGCCACGGCGCGCGCCGCGACGACGACCCGGCGGTACGACTACATCGGGACGTACGTCGACGACCTCGGACAGGTCATCGACATGGAGGCCATTCGCGCGGCCGGGCTCCGGCTGGGCGTTGACCCCATGGGCGGGGCCGCGGTCGCGTTCTGGGCCCCCATCGCCGAGCGCTACAAGCTCAACATCCAGGTCGTCAACCAGGTCGTCGACCCCACCTTCGGTTTCATGAGCGTCGACAGGGACGGACGCATCCGGATGGACTGCTCGTCCCCCTACGCGATGGCGGGGTTGATCGGCCTCAAGGATCGGTTCGACATCGCTTTCGGCAACGACACCGATTGCGACCGGCACGGGATCGTGACGCCGTCCGGTGGCCTCATGAACCCCAACCACTACCTGGCGGTCGCGATCTCCTATCTGTTTGGCAACCGGCCGGGGTGGCGCGCCGACGCCGCCGTCGGCAAGACCCTGGTCAGCAGCAGCATGATTGATCGGGTGGCCGCGCACCTGGGGCGCCGGTTGTGCGAGGTGCCGGTCGGGTTCAAGTGGTTTGTCCCGGGGCTGATCGACGGATCGTTCGGGTTCGGCGGCGAGGAGAGCGCGGGCGCTTCATTCCTGCGCCGCGACGGGACCGTCTGGACCACCGACAAGGACGGCATGATCCTGGACCTGCTGGCGGCTGAGATAACCGCGCGCCAGGGCAGCGACCCCGCCGCCTTCTACCGCCGGCTGACCGCGCAGTTCGGCGATCCGGTCTACGAACGAATGGACGCGCCGGCGACACCGGCGCAAAAATCGATCCTGAAAAGGCTGTCGCCGGAGCGGGTGACCGCCAGCACGCTGGCCGGCGAGCCGATCACGGCCAAGTTGACCACCGCGCCCGGCAACAAGGCGGCCATCGGCGGCCTCAAGGTGGTCACCGAAAACGGATGGTTCGCGGCGCGGCCGTCGGGGACCGAGGACGTCTACAAGATCTACGCGGAGAGCTTTCTCGGCCGCGACCACCTGGCGCGAATTCAGGACGAGGCGCAGGCGATCGTCAGCGCCGCGCTGGCCGCCAGCGCGTGAAGGGTTTTTGACGTCTTACCCGCGGCGTCGGCCGCGACGGCGCCGGGCGAATGACAGCGCGACGGCGACGGAGGCCCAACCGAGGACGCTGACCAGGACCAGGCCGGGACTGGTGGGTCCCGCGACCGAGCAGCCGAGGTAGCAGCTGCGTGGCCCGCATTTGCCGTCGTTACCGCAGCTGGCGGTTGTGCACTCGTCGTCGCCGTTGCAGGCCATGCCCTGCGCCTTCTGCGCCGCGCACTTCTTGGTCGCGAAGTCGCAGTAGTTACCACTGGCGCAGGCGCTGTCGCTCGAATCGCAGGTGCCGCCGCCCGCCACATCGGCGACGCACATGCCGTCCTTGGCCGGCATGCCGTTGATGGCCGCCTGGTCGCCCAGGCAGTGGCCGGACGTGCAGTCGATGTCCGACCCGCAGGCGTTGCCGTTGGCGACCTTGGGCTCAAAGGCCTGCCGGCACACGTCAGGTCCCATGCTGTCGGTGAAGCCCATTTTCCACGCGTCGCAGCTGGTGGCGCCGAGGGCCTTGATGCACTCGCCCATCTTGTCGGCGTGGTAGACAACCCGCCCCTTGCTCTGCGAGCTGGTGATCAAGCCCACCAGCAACGTCAGCGCCGACGAGGTGTTGGTTTCGCAGTCCATCTCGGTCCGCATCATCAGTTCCTCGGGGCTGCAGCACTTGACGTTCTGGGGGCAGACCGCCTTGGCGTATTCGGTCGGAAACTTGTCCAGCGCCACCGGCCCGCCGGCGGCTCCGCCGCTGCCGCCACCACAGCCAACGGCCACCACCGACAACAATACGAACGAGAATCGACGCATGAGCGGACGCATGAATGCTCCCGGGGGACTGCGAGGTTTTCCAGAAAATCGCCGACAGCAGCGTATCAGCGCCAAACGCCGGCGTCCATTTTGCCAGTGCGGGGATGATGACTGTGGCGCTAGGGTCTGCCACCTATATGCCGCCGGCCAGGGCGCGTGGTAAGAGCCGGTCTGGCGAGGATCGGCGATGGGGGATCTTGAGGACGACGGGGCGCTTCGAGGGGGCGGCGATCGCCAACCCACGCGCACCGCCACGCCGAAGACCGCCGAGGTCGAGACGCTGCGGCGGGAGATCGAACGCCTCCACGTCCTGGGCTCAAGCAATCGTCTGATCGACGCCGTCCTGGAGCAGAGCCCGCACGGCATCATCATCTGCGACGCTCGCGGGAAGTTGATCATGCAAAACCGGGCCGCCGAGCGCATCTGGGCGGGGAGCGCGACCGCCGAAGGGGTCGACGCGTGGAACCAATACCGCGCGTTTCATCCCGACGGGCGCCCGTTCGAGACCGGGGACTGGTCAATGGTCCGGTGTCTCAACGGGCGACAGGCGGTGGCCGCCGAAGAGATCCACATCCAGCGCTTCGACGGCACGTTTGGTTTCCTGCTGGGGAGCTGCGCGCCGATCTTTGACCCGGACGGCAACCTCCAGGGCGCGGTGTCGGTCTTCGCTGACATCACGCCGTTCAAACACGCCGCGAACCGGTCCTCGCGGCTGCAGCTCATCACCGCGGAGTTGTCGCAGGCGCTGACTCCCGCGCAGGTGGCCGAGGTGGTCGTCGAGCAAAGCGTCGCCGAGCTGAAGGCGGCGACCGCTGGCCTGTGGCTGCTGTCGGCCGGGGACGAATTCATCGAACTCGTGCACAACGCCGGCTACTCCGCTGAAGGGAAGATAAAATTTTCTCGCATCCCGGTCAGATCGTCGATGCGCCTTCCGGTGCTGGACACGATGGCAGGCGCGCACGCCGTGTGGCTGACTTGCCGGGAGGAGTTCGCGGCGCAGTATCCCGAGGTGGCGGCGGGGGTTCCCCCGCGCAGCGAATACGCCATCGCCTCGCTGCCGTTGATGGTGCACGGGCGCTGCATCGGCGCGCTGGCGTTCACGTTCGACGCCCGCCGCGCGTTCGACAGCGAGGAGCGAGGGTTTCTGACCGTGCTGGCGCGGCACTGCGCGCAGGCGCTGGATCGCGCGCGGCTGTTCGAGGCCGAGCAGCGGGCACGCGCCGAGGCCGAGGCCGCGGCACGAACGCGTGAGGAGGTCCTGGCGGTGGTCTCTCACGATCTCAGGAATCCCCTGGGCGTGATCATGATGAACGTCGTCACGCTGGCGCGCCTGCACGTGGAGGATGCGAAGGTGGGCGCGCGACTGAAGCAGAACGTCGATTCGATCCGGCGCTCGGCCGAGCGGATGTCCCGCATGATTGGCGACCTCCTGGATCTGGCCAGCATCGAAGCCGGGCAGCTGTCGATCGAGCGCAGCGCCTTTTCCCCCGCCGAGATCGCATCGACCGCCGCCGAGACCTTTGCGCCGATGGCCGAGGAGCGCCAGGTCCAGGTGGTCACCGACATCGCGAGCGACTGCCCACCCATCCAGTGCGACCGCGACCGCGTCATCCAGGTCTTCACGAATCTGCTGTCAAACGCCGTGAAGGTCACGGCCGCGGGCGGGCGGGTCACGGTCGCCGCGTCGCGGGCCGACGATGACGACGTGGTATTTTCAGTGCGCGACACCGGTCACGGCATCGCGCCGGAGGACTTGCCGCGCCTGTTCGAGCGCTTCTATCGCGGTCAGCAGGCGCACTACAAAGGCACGGGTCTGGGCCTGACGATCGCCAAGGGGATCGTGGACGCGCACGGCGGTCGCATGTGGGTCGAGAGCAAGGTGGGGGAGGGGGCGACCTTCTTCTTCCGCATCCCCATCAACCCGCCTCCGACGACGTCATGACCTGACGGACATAGGCGATGTCGTCACCGCCGAGCGGTTGATCGACGTCCGCCAGGTTGACCGTGACCTGCTGCCGGTTGCGAAATCCCGGGATGACGCAGGCGACACCGGGGTACGACAGGAGGTACTGCAGGGCGACGCGCGCCAGCGCCCGGGCATCGTCGCCGAAGCGCGCCTTGAGCCGGTCGACCTTGACGTTCGCGGCCCGCAGGTTCTCCTGCGAAAAACGCGCGCTGCCCTTTCGATGATCCCCCTCCTCGAATGCGATGGGAGCGCCGGGCCGATATTTCCCCAGCAAGATCCCCTGCGCCAGCGGCGAGAAGGCGACAAAGGACATCTTCCGTTCGTCCAGCAGGCGCCGGACCGGCGTGCCCGGGTCAATGAACCCGGTATCCATGGCGTTGGCCCGACCTTGCAATACGTCGGGCTGAACCTTCGGTACCACCCGCGTAAAATCATCGTCAGAGTATGCGGATTGACCGATCAGGCGGATCTTGCCCTCTTGCCTCAGATCCAGCATCACGGCAACCGCGTCATCGAGGTAGCGGTCGCCCGGGCCGAAGTTGCCGTGGTGAAAGTAATAGAGGTCGATGGTTTCGCGCTTGAGATTGACCAGTGACTGTTCGCATTGCGCCCGAATGTGATGCGGTTCATAGGCGTGTTCGGCGGTACCGGGGAAATGACCGACCTTGCTTGCGATCAAGAGTCTCTTCGAACGCTCCGCCAACAAACGCGCAAGCATTCGTTCGGCCCGTCCGTTGCCATAGACGTCGGCGTTGTCAAAATGATTGACGCCCCGATCCAACGCATAGTCGATCGCGCGCGCCACCTCGGCCTCGTCGACGTTTGCCCATCCGTTGGGCTGCCCGTCGACCCAGTTGAGCCCTCCCAAGGTCCAGCAACCAAGGCTGACTTCGGAAACTTCAACGTTGCTTTGCCCCAACTTGCGGTAACGCATTGCAAGGTCCTATCAGAAGCGGGGTGCTTTCGATAGCCGTTGCTTTTACAACGTTAACGCGGGCCAGCTGCGTTGGTTAACGAAACTTTTCAGGCTGGACGGGACCCGCCGGGTGATCGATTGTGTCGCTGGTGAACCAATGAATAAAGCGACTATCGTCAGCAACGCGGGCGGGGACGTCTCCGATTCGGAGGCTGCTGCGGATTACCACAGCGTCAATCGTGAGCTGCGTCGGCAACGCGCAATTCTTCAGCACATTATCGACACCGTTCCTCACAGCATCTTCTGGAAGGACCGCAACAGCGTCTATCTCGGCGCCAACAAGACCAAGCTTCGTTCGTTGGGCCTGACCTCGCCGGACCAGCTGGTCGGCAAGACCGACTTCGAAACCCGGGTGTCAAAGGAACAGGCCGAACTTTACCGAGCGTGCGATCGGAACGTCCTTGCCACCGGCGAACCGCTGCTGAACCGTGAGGAGAGCCTGCGTCATCCCGACGGTGATCGGATCCTGCTCACCAGCAAGGTGCCGCTGCGCGACGAGAACGACCAGCTGATCGGGCTGGCCGGCATCTGCATCGACATCACCGAACGCAAGCGGATGGAGATCGAGCTTGAGCGCGCCAAAGGCGCGGCCGAGGCCGCCGCTGGCGCGCGGCGAGATTTCCTGTGCGCCGCCAGCCACGAGATCCGCACGCCGCTGACGTTGATCCTCGGCCCGCTGGACGCGATCCTGTCGGGCAACGGCAGCGCACTGCCGGAAGAGACGCTGGCCGATCTGGCCCGTGTCCGGCGCAACGCCGGGCGTCTTTTCGCGCTGGCGAACGACATCCTGGATTTCACGCGGATCGAGGCCGGACAGATGCAGCTTCATCCCGAGCCGGTTGATCCCGAGGCGGTACTTTCGTCGATTCTGGATGACGTTAGCTGGATTGTGGCCGAGAAGCGCCTCAAGGTCAGTTTTGCGCCGCGCGGCTTGGGCCCGATCTCGCTGGATCGCGCGAAGTTCGAGAAGGTCGTCATGAACCTGGTGACCAACGCCATCAAGTACACGCCTGCCGGGGGAGATGTCGACGTGACCCTGAGGAGAGACGGCAATCAGCTGGTGCTGACCGTCGCTGACACCGGTCCGGGTATTCCGGCCGACAAGCAGGATCTCGTCTTTCAGCGTTTTGCGCGGCTGGACACGACGGCGGGCCGCCGGCCACAAGGGGCGGGGTTCGGTCTGGCGTTTGTGCGCGAGCTGACGACAGTGATGGGTGGGTCAGTTGGATTGCAGAGTGAGGTGGGGAAAGGTTCTCGATTCGTGGTGCGCATCCCGGTCGCGAGCGCGGCCGGCGCCACCAGCGCCACCAGCGCGGCCAGCTCATTACCTTTGCGCTCGATCGTCCTGCAGGCGGCCGATGCCTCATTCAAACCCAGCGGCCGCCCGGCTAATGAAGACGGCGCCAAGCAGACGTCGGTGTTGATCGCGGAGGACAACCCCGACATGCGCGCCTACATGGCCGAGATCCTCGACGACCGCTACGAGGTGCAGCTGGCGGAGAACGGCAAGCAGGCGCTGGAGCAGATCCGCCGGGCCAGGCCGTCGGTCGTCATCGCGGATGTGATGATGCCTGAAATGGACGGCCTGGAGCTGGTCGCCGCGATGAAGGCGGATCCCAACCTGCGCCAGATCCCGGTGATCTTGGTGACGGCGAAAGCGACACGGGAGGAGGTCGTCCGGGGCCTCGACATCGGTGCCGACGACTACCTGAGCAAGCCATTTGGTCATGCGGAGCTCTGCGCCCGTGTTCGCGCAGCGGAACGCCAGAACGCCATCTACCAGGAGCTGGCGGCCAAACACCGCGAGCTGTCTTCCGCGATGAGGAAGCTGAACGAGACCCAGGCCGATCTGGTTCAGACGGAAAAACTGGCCGCGGTCGGGACCCTGATCGCCGGGATGTCCCACGAGCTGGGCAATCCGGTCACCGCCATATTGATGAATGCCCAGAGTTTGCTGGGCCGCATTCCCAGTGAGATGGAGGGGCGTCGGTCGGTGGAGGTCATCGAACGCCAGGCGCGGCGCGCCGGTCGGTTGCTCAAGTTGTTGCTGGACGCGTCGCGTACCAAGCCGATGACGACGGCGCCCGTTTCGGCGCAGAACCTTATCGCGCGGGTTGCCGAGCTGGCGGGCATCGCGCAGCTTCGCTCCCAGGGTGTGCTGCTGAGGCTGGAGACGGTCGCGCCCGGGCTCCCGATGGTCGACGCCAGCGTCGAGGAGATGGAGGTCGCCCTGCTGCACGTCATCAAGAACGGCCTCGAGGCGGCGACGCCGAACGGCCAGGTCTGGGTTCGCGCCAACCGGCGCGACGACGACAAGGGGACTGGGGTCGAGATCCTGGTCGGCGACAGCGGCGCCGGGATCTCGCCTGACGTCATGAGTCAGATCTTCGATCCGCTGTTCACCACCAAACCGGTCGGTTCCGGAATGGGGCTCGGTTTGACGCTGGCGCGGCGGATCGTCGAATCGCATCACGGCTGGATCCGGGTCGAGAGCCAGGTCGGGGTCGGCACGGTCGTGCGGATCTGGCTGCCAGCCAGCTCGGCCATTGCCCCGCTCAGGAACGATGCCTAGCTTCGAGTCGGTGGAGGCAAGTCATGACACTGGAGACGTTCCTGCTCTGGATCGCCATCGGGCTCATCGCCGGCTGGCTGGCGTCAGCAGTGGTCGGCGGCGGATTTGGGGTGATCGGTGACATTGTTATCGGAATCGTTGGCGCGTTTCTGGGCGGATACATCTTCCGCGGCCTGAATGTCCGCCTGCCCTTCTCGGGGTTACCCCGGACTATTTTCGTCGCGTTCGTCGGCGCGCTGGTCCTGCTGGTGATCCTGCGACTGATCCGGTCGATAGCGTACCGGACGCGGTAGCGCCGCGGAGGCGGCTACCGGAGTGAGTCGCGCGCCAGGAAGAGATCGCTCTGCACCGCGGCGGCGATCAGCTGCTGCAGGTTCAGGCCCGCGCCCGTGAACAGGCTGTAGACGGCGTCCGCTTGCCTGTTGTCCGCGTCGGAGGTCAACTCGCGCCCGAGCGCGAACGAGAGCCACTGTCGCGCGAAGCACTGGGCGGGCTCCGACGCGGCAGACAGTCGCTGTGCCAGCTCGCGCGGCCCATTGACCGGGACGCCCAGCTGGCCATTCAGCATGACATGAAGTTGGCCCGACGTATCAACCTGGCCGCCGTTGTCGGTGGTGCGCGTGCGCCCGATGGGGTCCAACCCTTCCAGCGTGAATCCCGTCGGATCCATCAGGCTGTGGCAGACTGCGCAGACAGCCGCCTGTCCCGTTGCGCTGGTCTGCAGTTGCCGCGTCGTCGTATTGGGCGGGCTGTCTGTGGGAAACGGCGGTACGTTGGGCGGTGGCGGCGGAATGTTCTGGCAAAGCATCTGCTCGTCGACGAACTTTCCGCGCAACACGGGCGACGTTCGGGTCGCCCTCGAGGTCATGGCCATGAGTCCCGGCTGCGTCACGATGCCCGCCCGCTGCTGCGGATCCAGCGCGACCTTGCGGTGCGCCGTCCCGGTGACACCGGCGACGCCATAGATCGCCGCCAGCCGTTCGGTCAGGAAGCTGAACGGCGACGTGTACAGCGCCGCCAGCGCGCCATCGATGTCGATGGTGACGTGCACACCCAGCAGCTCGGTCTCCTTGGCCATGTCGGCGCGCAATTCCGGGGTGAACAGCGGGAAGAGCGCGGCGTCCTTTTCCAGGCCGGCGATGGTGTCGAGCTTCAGCCACCAGCGATAAAAGGCGCCAACGCCGGCCCGGGCGCGCGGGTCGGCCAGCATGCGCAGCGCCAGCTTGCGGACGTCGTCCGAGGTGGCGATGGTGCCGGAGTCGGCCTCCGTGGTCAGAGCCGCGTCGGGTTGTTCGTTCCAGATCACGATCGCCAGACGTCGTACTGCTTCGCGCGCCGAGATGACCAGCGGACGCGCAACGACGCCGCTGACGCCGGAACCCCCTTGGCCGCCCGTGCCAGCTACCCCGGCCGCGCCGGCAGAACCCCCTGTGCCAACACCACTTGAGCCCGCAAGGCCGCTGTCCCCGATCAGGTGGCGCTCGGACTCGCAGCCGGTCAGCGCGACCGCCGCGCCGCCAATCAAGCAAAGGAGAACTGCGGTCTGTCGTGTCATCGAGGTCATCCTGGTCATCCTGGTCATGGGGTTACTCCCGCGTTTGTGGCCTTTCCTCGTGTGTGCCACCTCGCCTTGCGACCTTACAAGCTGCTGACGGTTAATTTTCGACCGCCGCTTTGGCCGCGCGGGCCTCGGCCGCGAAACGTCCGGCCGGGAATCGGCGCAGGTACGCGGTCAGATCGCGCACAGCGCCTTCCGAATCACCCTGGCGCACGCGGCAAGCGGCGCGGCCATACAAGGCGCGCTCGGCCAGCGGCGCCGGCGGCGTTGCCGCCAGAACCTGCGTGAAGTCTGCGATCGCCTGGGTGCAATGGCTGATGGATCCCAGCTCGCCGCGGATGACCCTCAGCTCCTGATCGCGACCTTGCGGTCCCAGGTTGACGTCCTCCAGCGCTTGCAGGGCTTCGCCGTCACGTTTCAGGGACAACAAGGCGTCGGCCCGGGCGATGCGCGCTTCGTGCTGCAGCGTCCCCCGTGGGAACCGCGCCAGATAAATGTCCAGCTCGGCCAGGGCGCCCGCCGCGTCGCGGTCCCGGCGCAGTCGAACCACCGCGCTCCTGATCAGCTGGGCTTCGACCGACAGCGGGCTCGGCATCGGTAGCGTCGCGCGCGTCGGCGGCGGCTCGAGCATCAGGCGCGGGGGCACGGCACGCGGCGCCGGGGTGGCGGCGGGCGCAGCCACCGGACGTTCGGCCAGGGCCGGCGCGGGCGGCTCGATCGCCGCCGGCGCGGGCATGGCGGGCGAGGGCGCCGGACGACTCACGCTGTTTCGCGCCAGCCGGACCGTCGCAGCAGGTCGTCGCCGTGGTTCGGCCGCCACAACGACGGATGTGGGCGGTGCGACGGGCGCAGCGATCGGCGACGGTGCCGGCAATTCTGCCGCTGCCTCTTCTTGGGGGGCACCGATCGGCGCCAGCGCGGAGTCGCTCACGGGATCCTGACCCTGCGGCAGCTGCCGCCGCGCCGAACGCGGGGCTTTCGTCGCCGGCCGAACCTGCGGGACCGCCGGCGCGGCGGCGGGTACGGGTCGCCACCATCGTCCCAGACCAACTGAAGCGACAACCCCGCCGCTGCTGAGCAAGACAAAGGCGACCAGGCCCCAGCGCAACATGGGCGCCGCCGAGTCACGACGGGAGGCGGTGGTGTTCAGCCGCCGCAGGACGCGCGAGCGCACGGCTGGATCCAGGCCGCGGTTGTGCTCCGCGCGGCGCATCAGCGAGACCAGCCGATCCTCCGGCGCGGAGCCGCCGGGGGTACGTTCAACCCACCGCCGGGCGGGGCTTGCATCCAGGTCGTCAGCCTTAAGCTTTTTTATTTTCATCGCGTTCCCTTCGCCTCCCACGCCAAAAACCGACGCAACAACTTTTCCCGGCCGCGAAACAGGCGAACCCACACGTTCGCCAGCGAGCAACCGGTCACCTCGGCCACCTCCTGACCGCTCAGCCCTTCCAGCTCGAAGAGGATGATGACGGTCCGGTACTTCTCACCGATGCCGTCAAGAATGGCGTACAGCGCCTCGGTCGCTTCGCGACGTTCCAGCAGGTCCAAGGGGTTGGGATCGTCGGCCGCGATCTGCGCCAGGTCATGGTCAGGCCCGCGGCCGCTACCCCGCCGTCCCGGCAGCAAGCGCAGCATTTTCTGGCGGCGGCGGCGGCCCTGGACGACGCGGACCGTGATCTCATACAGCCAGGTGGTGATCTTCGCGTGGCCGCGCCACTCACCCAGCCGCCGCTGCACCACGAGGAACACCTCGTGCACGATGTCTTCGACGTCCAGCTCGGGGCCGGCCAGCCGGCGCGCCCAGCGGGCCACGTGGTCGGCGTGGTGGCGGTAGATCGTGGTCAAGTCCGGCGGTTGGCCGCGATACATATCCTCATCGCCCATAACCGCCAAAGGGACGTGCGCCGCGGCAGCGACCGGGGTCGCCCTGCGAGAGGCGGTCCCTGAATAGGTTGACGATGACGACATGGCAGCGGCTTTCTTGGACTTGGTGCGTCCAGCAACCGCGATCTTACAGTTTCTGACGTCTTTTTTCTGACCTGGAACCCTCAAGGGTTCCAGACCTCCCGCGATGGAACTTCGGCGGCAAAGCCGCCTGCGTTCCGACGCGCGGGGCTACGGACAGCTACAGAAGCTGAGCCCCAGGGCCAGCATTACGTCCAGCCGCGGCAAGGTCGTCGAGGTCCCGGCCAGGGTCCCAAAGGACGCGACCTGCTCGCGAAGCCAGCCGGTGCCGGCCAGGGCCAGCCAGGGGGTGATTTGGCCGCGGTGCAGCATCAAGCGCACCCCGGCGCCGATCCCGGGGTCGACGGTGTTGTCGGTGTGATTGTTCGTGAACCCGACGCCCCGGATGTTCAACCACGCCGCCAGGGCTGCAACGTGCACATCAAATATCCAGCGGCGCGAGGGCGACAGCAGCCTCAGTTGCGGACCAACCGCCAGCGACAGTCGCCGCCAGGCCACCGTTCCAGTCAACAGCGGCTGCTCCTGTTCGGTGCTTCCGGCCGCCTCGCTTCGGATTCCCCACCGCGCCGACGACGTCTGTGTTCCCGGGGTCCAGCTGGCGGCCAGCAGGAGGCCCGCCGCGGTCCCAACCTTTGGCGCGACCGTCCCGAACAGGGCGGCGCCGACGTCGAAGATGGTGGGGCCGCCGCCTGGTGCTCCCGTTTCTGTCGCCGCGGCGCCCAGGTCGACGGGTGCGGGAGGTTCCCGCCTGGGAGGCGCGGGATCGATCCGCAGCGCGAACTCCGGGTGGACGTCGCTCTCCCAGATCGCGACGATGACCGCCGCCGCCGCCGCGAGATCGGCGCAGGTCGCGTTCTTGTCCAGGGCGCGCCGCCCGACGATCTCTCCGCTGGGGCGGCGCAAGGTCAGTTGCACGGTGGCGGGGTTTCCGTCTTCCAGGTGAACGATGTCGGGGCCGTTCGCCGCATCCGAGCCGGGGAGCAATTCGGCCACCCGCGCCGTCAGCTCCTCGGGCCTCGGGCATATCGCGTTTCCCTCGACCCTGACGATGGGCGCGGCCAGCATCCACAACCCAAGCAGCGGCGTCAAAGGCATGCCCGGTTCAACCGCCGGGGGTCTTGAAGTCGAAGCCGACGTGTGGAGG
>DASRQT010000565.1:0-20909 GCA_035696485.1 Polyangia bacterium
CGGCCTCGCATCGGCCAAGGCGCATGTAGACGTCGACCACCTCGTCCTCGGGCAGGGCGGCCCGATGTTGCGCCAGGATCTTCTGGTACAGCGTCGCGGCCTCGCGCCATTCCTCGCGGACCATCCGCAAGTCCGCGAAGCCGGCGATGACCGGCAGCGCGTCGGGCGCCAGTCGATACGCGTTCTCGTAGTTTCGCAGCGCCTTGTCCCGATTCCCCAGCTTCTGCGCGGTCAGGCCCAGCCGGCCTTGAATCTCGGCGGCGAGCGCCACGTTGCCCTTGTCGGCCTTGCGCGCCACCATCTCCAGGACCGGCTCCAGCGACGCCCACGCCTCGCGCTTCGTGTACAGCGCCACCGCCCGTTCGCCGGCCTGAAGATGTTCGGGATCCATCGCCAGGACCCTGGCGAAGAGCTCGGTCGCGCGGCCTTCGTCCGCCACCTGGTCGGCGAACAGCACCCCCGCCTGGAAAAGCAGGCGCACCTTCTCGAGGCGGTTCTGCGTGTGCTGCTCGGCCTCCAGCAGGAATTTTGCGGCGCGCAGATAGTCACCCTGCGCCTGATACAGCGTCGCCAGCCCCGCCAGCGTCGGCACGTGCGCCGGGTCGGCCTCCAGCGCCTTGACGTAACGATCTTCGGCGCCCGCCCGATCCTCCAGCTCCTCGGCCAGAATCGTGGCCGCGCGGTGGAAGACTCGCGCGCGGGTGGCACCGTCCTTGGCGACCCGTGCCCACCGGTCCAGCGCGTCGACACAAGGTCGCCACTGCTCCTGCTGCTCGCAGAGCCGTGCCACCGCCTCCAGCGTGCTCTCGCGGTTGTCGCCCAGCTCCTCCGCCGCCGCGAAGGCCTCCGCGGCGCGCGCCAGGTCGCGCAGCTCCTCCTCGTAGATCTTGCCCAGCGACGCCTGCAGCTCACGCCGTTCTTCTCGATCGTCGTCGGGACGCGCCTCGATCTGTCGCGCCAGCGTGTCGGCCAGCGCCGACCAGCGTTTGGCCTCCCGGTACAGCCGGCGCAACGCCGCGAACGCATCGCGATCGCCGCGCTGGATCTGCAGCACCTGTTTCAGCGCGTCGGCGGCGCGATCAAACCCGTCCGGCTGTGACTCCCACCCGGCCGCCAGTCGCCGCAGATACGACAGCCGCTCGCTGTCCGATTCGGCGACATCGCAAAGCCTGTCGAGGATGCGCAAGCTGTCCTCGATGCGCCCCTGCTTTCCGTACAGGCTCTCCAGCGATCGCAGCGCCTCGCGATTACCCGGATCGTGCGCGAGCACGCCCTCCAGCGTGGTCACCGACGCCTCGACGTCGCCCACCCGGTCGGCCAGCAGGTCGGCCCGCTCCCTGCGAATCTTGGCCGCCTCGCCCGGATCCTTCGCGGCCTTGGCCTTTCGGTCGAGGACTCGCGCCAGGTCGTGCCACCGCTGTCGCTTGCGATAAAGGCGCTCCAGGGCCTCCGTCGCCTCCCGTGATCCCGGATCCAGCTCGGCGATCCCTTCAAAGGTGCAGAGCGCGGCGTCCTCCTCGCCCAGCCTTCCCTCCTGGATGCCCGCCAGCTGCAGCAACAGGTCAACCTTGCGCGCCCGATCGGACGCGGCGGTCGACAGGACCGTCAGCACCGGCGTGAGCTCAGTCCACCGTTCGTGTTTCGAATACAGCTTGGCCAGCGCGCCCAGCGCGGTCGCGTTCTCCGATTGCACGGTGAGCACGTGTTGAAACGATTCGATGGCGTGATCGTCGCGATCCAGCTCCTCGGCGTAGATGCGACCGACCTCGTTCAGCGCCACGACCTGATCGGCGGCGGCGTCCATGTGTTCGAGGCGGCCCAGCAGCGATTCAACCACCCGCGCCCACATCCCCCCTTGACGCAGCTTCTTCTCGATTCGCGCCAGAGCAGCGCGCGTCTCTTCGTCGCCGGGATCGCGGCTCAAGCTCTCCAGCCAGCCGTCCAGATCGTCCTCGGACGGGCGCGCCGTCGCCTCCACCGCCGACCAGGCATCGGTCAATGCGCGAAAGATCTGATCGACGCTGCCCTGGCACGGAACCGCCGTCAAACCCAGCTCCGCTCCGGTTGATTCAGCGTCAAGCCCCGGCTCGCCCGCGTACAGCAGGAAATGCTGCGCCGGATCTGCGTCGGCGCCCATCAGTCGTTGCGCGAGAAACTCGAGATCAGGATCGCGCGGCTGGAACCCGACAAACACCAGCGACCTCTTGTGCGCCAGCGCGCTCAAGAATGACGCCAGGCCGGCGTGATCCTCCTTCTGCCGCAGCTCGGAGGGCACAAGGCAAACCGATGCCGGTACCGAGGTTGCGCCAAACAGCTGCAACAGAAACCGGCCGCGGTGTTGTTCCAGGTCGGCGACGTCGCCGGGAACGAAGACGCGCGTGGCCTGGCGTTTGTCGGCGCGCAGCGCCACCTCCCACAGATTGTCGTAGGCCGTGCTGATCACGCCACGCCAGGGGATGCGCCCCAGACGCGCAACCGAGCTCGGGGCCTCCTTCTGCGGCGGGTAGGCGTCCCTCAGCACCTCGATGACGACCTCATCCGGCAGCCGGGCCCGCATGGCGGCGAACGCCGCCGTGCGCCGCCCCGCGGCCATCAGGGCGCGAACGTGGGAGCGCGCGTCCTCCTCCTCCAGCCAGCCGACCAGCCGCTCGGCAAGCTCATCCCAGGCGGGCAGGCGCACGAACTCGCTGCAGCGCAGTCCAGCAACCAGAACGGCGCTGCGTGTCTTGAGGCGGTCGATCAGGGAGCCGGGAATCTCTATCATGCGGCTCTCATTCTCCCTGGCAGCTTCATAGCGCAGAACGCTCGCGCAAAACAACGACCACGCCCGCCCCGCGGCGTATTTCCTTGGCGCGACTGGTCCGGGTCGGACCCGGGCAAAGGTTGCGGAGGCCACCCCGCCTTGCTACGTTGCCCGCGATGTGGTCGGCGAGAAGCGTTGGTTTGATTGCGGCTGTTGGGGTGGCGCTGGCGGGGGGCTGGTCATGCTCGTCGACCACCTACCGCGACATCAACTATGGAACTGATGTCGGGGTCGGCTTCGATGCACCACAGCGTGAAGCCTCCAGCGACGCACCCGACACCGCCACCGGGGGCAGCGGCGGCACCGCCGCCGGCGGCACGGGGGGCAATACCACGGGCGGCACGGGGGGCACCGGCGGCAGCACCGGCACGGGGGGCACCAGTGGCAGCGGTGGCGCCACCGGCACGGGCGGCAGCGCCGGCAGTGTCGGAATGGATGCGGCCGGCGACGCAAACGACGCGCCCACCCAACCGGACAACGGGTAAGATATAGTCCGCAAACTCAAACGCTAAACCGAAGTCAATAGAAGGGTCGGAGGAAACGGGATGCAGGTCGTCTGTGGCAACTGCCAGCTCAACTTCCAAGCGCCTGATGGGGCGACGGGGCTGGTTTGTCCCATTTGCCGCAGCCCTCTCCGGCCGGCACAAGCTTCCGCTGAATCCGCCGCGAACAAGAGCATCCTCGAGTGGGATGGCGGCGCGCTGGACGATCTGATGGCGATCCTGACCGCGCCCGCGCTGGCCGTACGCGTCGAGGTGATCGCCGCCGCCAACGACACCCCGATGGGTGAGGTTCATCTTCTGGCCGGTGGCGTCTCGGAGGCCATCTATAACGGATCGAACAGCAACGACGCGCTGGACAAGCTGCGTTCGGTCACGCCGGCGCGTTTCCGGATCGAGCCCCGACTTCCCAATCCCACCGACGGCGATCTCACCTATCCAGGTCCCGACTCGGGGACGCTGGACGCGCGGCCGCTGGCGCACCTGATGCGCTACTGCGAACAGTATGTCATCACGGCCGCGATCGATGTCTGGCGCGGTAACGAAACCGCGCGCGTCGACTATCGCAAAGGGGAGATCAGCGGCGTCACCGTGGGCGGAATCGACGCGCCCGAGCGCCTGGCCGAGGTGATGCGGTGGTCGTCGGGCAATTACCGCCTGGTGGTTCCGCGGCTGACGCTGCCCGAGGTGGTTCCGGTCGCTCCTCCCAAACCAGCAGCCCCACCGCCGCCCGAACCGGCGGTCGCCTGGGCCCCGACGCCCGCCGGCCGTGCGGCCGCGCCGTCCAGCGGCGCCGCCAACAAGACCATCTTCGGGATGCCCGTGCCGGACGCGGCAACCATCCGCGCGATGGAGGCCGCCAACGCCGCCGCTACCGCCGCAACTTCTGCGTCCGCTGCGCCTTCGATCTCCGCCGCGCCCGCGCTCGCCGCACCTGCCCCTGCGAGCGCGGCCGCGCCCGCTGCCATGGCGCGCGAGTCCCAACACCCGTCCAAGACCATTTTTGGTGTCCCCGCGCCGGTGATCCCGGTTCCCGCTGCCACGGCGCCGGCTGCGACCGCGGCCCCGGTTGAAAAGCCGGCGCCTGCCCGTGACACGGCGTCGCGCGCGTCTGCCCCCTCGAAACAGGAGCGCAAGCGCGGAGCGCGCAAGACCACTGTGCCCCCGCCGGAGATCATCCCACCTTCGCCGTCGGCATCGTCGCCGCCGGTCGCCGAGGTTGCGTCCATGTCGGCCGCAACCACCGCCGCGCAGCTTGCCGCCACCGCAGCGGCGCCGGCCGCGGCGTCGACGCTGCTCGCGCCCAGCACCGGTGGGGCCCGCCGCGATACCGGCGCGCCGGAAGTTGTGCTGACCCGGCCCCCGGTAACGGACGACAAGACCTCGCGCGTCGTTCAGCGGCGGCCGTCGCGGCGCGAGGCCCCCATCTGGACGTACGTCGGCGTCGGCTTCACCTTCGGTCTGGTCCTGCTGGGCATCTACCGTCTGGTTGGGGCGCTCGCCCATTGAACAACGACCGGCCCCAGCGCCCGGGTCCGCGTCAGTAACGATGTTTTCCGCGATTCGCGAGATGTACGCGCGGACGCGGAAGCCGCACGACATCTTCTGGAACCGCTTCGTCGCGCGCCCGGCGGCCGCCGTGCTGCTGGTGCCGCTGGCCCGGACCGGCATCACGCCCAACCAGGTGACGCTGCTGACGCTGGTCGTGTTTCTGATCGGCGCGCTGGTGATGGCGCTCATGCCCTCGTCGGGCGCGCTGGTCCTGGCCGCCGCCATCATCGAGCTGTCTTACGTCCTCGACTGCGTGGACGGGCAACTGGCGCGCCTCAAGGGGACGTCGTCGCCGGTCGGCGCCCACCTCGACTTCCTCATGGACGAGATCAAGGCCTTCGTCCTGGTGGCCGCCGTCGGCGTGCGCCTCTGGCTGCCCGCGCACGACGCGCGCTGGCTGATCGAGGCGCTGCTGGGCCTGACGGCTGTGGCCTCGGCCATCAGCCTCACGACCTTCGTGCGCCGCCCCGAATACGCCGTCGCCACCGGCGCCGCCGTCAACATGGGGACCGGCGACTACGGCGACGGCTTCGCGGCACCCGAGGCGGCCCCTGCCGCGAAGACGCGCCTCCTGCCGATCCGGGCCGTGGAGGCCATCGGACGTTTCATCGTGCACTACCCAAGCTACATCATGTTCGTGGCCCTGGCCGACCGCATGGATCTGTTTCTGCACGCGTACGCGGGCATCAACGCCGCCTACGCGTCGCGCTCGCTGCTGGGCGTGGCGGTAAAGCTCGGGAGGCGCGCGTGAAAGCGATCATCGTCGCCGCCGGCCGTGGGCGGCGCCTGGGGCCCGAGACGTCGGAGATCCCCAAGTGCATGGTCAAGGTCGCTGGCCGTTCCATCCTGCACCGGCAGCTGGACGCGCTGGTGGCCGCCGGCGCCGACGACATCGTGATCGTGCGCGGGTACCTGGGCGACAAGATCGCATCGCCCGGACACCCGGTGCGCTTTGTGGAAAACCCGGCCTGGGCGACCAACAACATCCTCGCCTCGCTGCTGTACGCCGAGGCCGAGATGGACGGTGGTTTCCTCTTCTCCTACTCGGACATCGTGTTCGCTGACCAACACGCGCGCCTGGTCGCCGCCGCGTCCGGCGATGTCGCGCTGATCGTCGACCGCCTCTGGCGCGACACCTACGTGGGACGCCAGCTGCACCCTGTGTCCGAGGCCGAGCTGGCCAAGATAGATGATAAGCCCGAGGGTGGACCTCCCGGTGCGCGCGTCACTCGCGTCGGCAAGCGCGTGGTCTCGGCCACGGAAGCCGCCGGCGAGTTCAGCGGCCTGGCCAAGTTCTCACCGTCGGGCGCCGCCGCCCTGCGCCGGGTCTGGCAAAACGCGCTGGCCCGCGGCCTCGAGCAGCCCTTCGGCGACGCCGCTTCGCTGCGAAATGCCTATCTCTCGGATGCCCTCAACCAGATGGCAGACGAAGGCGCGACCCTGACTCCGGTGCTGGTCGACGGGCGCTGGCGCGAGATCGACACGGAAGAGGATCTGTTCCGCGCTCACGCCGTGGTGGATACCTGGTTGTGACTCATGCCCAGCGATCCCACGCACTGGCTTTTCCGCCTCGCCCCTGACGCCTGGCTGGCCGCCGCCGAGACCGAGCTCGTTCACTGCGAAGAGAAGCTCTCGCGGCGCGCCACGCGCCCCGGCGTCACCCACGCCCGCCGCGCCGCCGGCATGGCGTGCAACTCCGTCCTGGCGCTACGCGAGGACGACCGCTACGGCCGCAGCTACATGGAGCACGTCGTGTTCCTGTCGCAGGATGACGCCGCCCCCGAAGAGGTCCGCGCCGCAGCCCAGCAACTGCGCGACGCGCCCGCTGCGCCGCCGGCGCTGATCACGCTGGGCAAGCCCGATCTCGGCCCGCTCACCGCCGCCCGCCGAATTGTCGCCTACGCGCGCAGCCGCGTCGCCGCTCTGTCTGCCGCGCCGTCGTAGCTCGCCCCGCTACTAGGACAACGAAAATGGGTAGGTGACCACCTGGCTGCCGTTCGAGGGCGGGAATCGCAGGCCGCCGACGACGTTCTTGATGCAGCCGAACAGGCCGCCCTTCTGCAAGATCGCCGGCGCCTCGACGCGCACGCCGCGCACCGCCCCCGAACGCTGGATGCGAAACTTCACCGAGACGCGGCCGGGAACGTACGTCTCTTCGTCGGGCCGCGCGTGCGCGATGCAGCTCAAGATCGCCTCCTCGCGCGCGCGAAATCGTCCGTCAATGTCGTCCTGCGACAGCTCGTGGCTGCCGCTTTCGTCCGACATGTCCATGCGTATAACGTCCGGCTTGGACAGATCATCGCCCTGGCTGACCAGCTTGAGGTCGGCGGCGCCAAGCCGGATCGGCTCCGGCTCGGGCTCAATCGGCGGGGCCGGTGGGAAGGTCCGCCCGCGCTCCTGACCATCGCCGCTCGTCCCCTCGGCCACCCGCGCCATTCGCACGGCGCTCCGCCGCTTGCGCTTCTTTTTCTCCTTTGTGCTGTCCTTGGCGGTGGCGCCCCCGTCAGCGGCGCCGGGCTTGGGGGCGACGTCTCTGACGTCCTTCCAGTACAGGTATCCGCCCAGCGCCAGCGTCGCGACGATGACACCCGAGACGAAGCCCTTCATTGGCGCGTCAGACTAACACCCCGATGAGCCTCCGTCTGTGCGTCCCACGCGCCTGGCTAGGCCTGGTAGGGCCATGTGTGTCATGCTTCCCCGATGCCGCCGACAAGGCCACGGCCGCGGTTTTTGGCCTTCACTCTGGCGATCCTCGCCGTCACCGTTGCCGGCGGTCCGCTGCTGAGGGTGGCCGCGGCGAAGGAGCACACCGCCTCCTGCCCCGAGCTGGCAACCATGATTGCCCGCGTGCGTTCGAGCCTCACCGTCGCCGGCAGCCAGCGGCAACGCGGCAGCTCGCTGGGCGCCTATCAGGTGTTGCGGTCGACGCTGGCCAGCATGGTTCGCGACAGCGGCCGCGACGGCTGTGGGGCGCTGGGGCCGACGTTGAGGACGGCGCTCAAGCGCGCCGCGACCTCACGCAGCGCCGTGGACGCCAGCGTCGAGCTGGACCTCGGTCTCGAGAGCGCGCTCGCGCTGGCGACCGACGGTCACATGCCGCACCGGAACGCGCCACCCAAGCTGCCCGCCGTCGCGGAATCGGTGATCTATGGCCTCGACTGTCCCGATCTGTTTCCGCTGACCGTTCGCCTCGAAGGGCCACGGCCGCAGCTGCCCGAGCGCGTGAGCGCGCTCCTGGCCGACCTCGTGTCACGCCCGCGCTGCCCGCGCGTGCGCAGCGTGCTGGAATCCGCGCGGCCGGATCGACTGGCGCACGCCGTTGACTCGATTCGCCTCGACGAACCCAACGAAGCCACGCCGGCCGCAGAGCTGGACGTTCTCAGCCGATGCCCGGAGCTGCCGCTGGTGATTGAACGCATCGCCGCTGCCATTGACGTGGGCGCGCCGCAATTCAACAGCGGCGACGCCGCAGCCTGCCGGCGCACCTACGAATCGGCCGCGCGCATCATCTCGGCCGACGTGATCGGCGAAAGTCGCTGTCCCGCGGTGCGCTCTACCTTGGCGACCGGCCTGGCTCGCGCCGCGTCGGCCGCCAGCGACGGCGAAGCCGCCTGGGCCCTGCGACGGAGCTTCGACGCCGTCCTGGGCGGCCCAGCCGGTGGCGCACCTTGACCTCGCCAAACATAAAGCACTATCTTTACCCGGCTTAAAGGGGCCTGGCGCTTGGCCTTCATCAGTTTGTCGCTTTGGCGCGTTGACAGAACGGAAACTACAGGAGAAAACGAACCCCATGAAGAAGGCTGATCTGGTGGACGTGGTAGCGCAGCAGAGGAATCTGCCCCGGCCGCAAGTAGAAGCGACGATCGATTCACTCATCGACGCGGTGGCAGAAGGTTTGTCACGTGGCGAACGCATCGACCTTCGCGGGTTCGGCGCTTTCGCCGTTCGTGAGTCGGCAGCCCGTACCGGGCGTAACCCCCAAACTGGCGAAGCAATCCAGATTTCCGCCAGGCGTGTTCCCACGTTCAAAGCCGGGAAGGAGCTGCGGGACCGCGTCAACCGCCCGAGCTCATAGCTAGCCGGCGCGCGTTCGCAGGAACTCTCGATGGGTACTCGTCTTTTCATCGGCAATCTTTCGTATAACGTCAACGAGCAGGAGCTCCGGGAGGCGTTCACAGGAGAAGGAATCGAGGTGCGAAGCGTCCGCGTCGCCCTCGACCGTGACACCGGCCGACCGCGCGGATTCGCGTTCGTCGAGACCGCGACCGACGAAGGCGCGAAGGCTTCCATCGAGAAGCTCTCGGGCCGCTTGCTTCAAGGACGTTCGATTGTCATCGAAGAGGCGCAGGCGAAACCAGGTGGTCCCGGCGGCGCCCCCGCCGGGGCGGTGCCTCGTGCGCCTGGCGGGGGTTTCGGGCCAGCCGGCGGTTCGCCGCCACCGGCAGGCGCCCCGGCGCGTACCGGCGGCGGTGGGTTTGGTCCCCCCGGGGGGGCGGCAACCCCAGGCGGAGCTCCCGCCGGAGGTCCACCCCGCGGCGGTGGCTTTGGCCCCCCGCGTCCACCCGGATCGCCGCCGCCCCCGCGCGCAGGTGGCGGAGGCGGCTTCGGTCCCCCGCGACCTTTTGGCGGTGGTGGCGGACCGGGCGGTGGTCCCTTCGATCCCCGTTTCCAGGGCGGCCCTGGCGGCGCCCCTGGCCGCAGCCCCGGCAGTGGCGATGCCCCGCCCCGCCGCGAACGCCCCGAAAAGAAGAAGTCGACCCGTCCCAAACCAGAAGAACGCGAACGTGGCAACTGGCGCTGGAATGGGAAAGTCGACGAAGACTAATCGCGCGGGCACCGCGAGGTGACGCGTGAGCCCTGCGCGAATCCTCGTCGTCGATAACGATCCCTGGATTCAGAGAATGGTGGCCACCCTTCTCGGGCAGCGCGGCTACCTGGTCAACCTGGCCGGTGACGCGCAGGGCGCGCTGGCCTGCGCGGTGAAGGTTCCCCCCGATCTGGTCGTCACGACGGTCAGCCTTCCCGCGGTCGACGGCTGGTCGTGGTGGGAACGTATGCACACCCTACCCGACCTGGGCGCGACGCCGATCCTGTTCTTGACCGGCACGGCCGATGACGCCAGCGAGATCCGAGGTTTCGATCCGTCGCGCGATCAGAGGTTGCACAAGCCCTTCCGGGTCGAACACCTGGAGAAGATCGTATCGGCCCAGCTGGCGCGGCTGCAGGGAATGCCATCGCAGCGGGCAGCCCGGGTCGCCGCCGCCGAAAAGCCGTCCGCCGGACACCGGCCGCTGTCGGCGCTGCGCGGGAATCTGGATCAGATCAGCGTTCCCAGCCTGGTGACGCTGCTGGAGATGGAGCACAAGACCGGGATTCTGCTGCTGGAACAGAACGACAACTCGGCGCGGCTGTTCATTCGCAGGGGACGCATCATCCGCGCCGAGGTCGACGGCCCCGAACGTCTTCAGGGCGCGGTCGCGGTCTATGCCGCGCTGGACTGGACCGAGGGCCAGTTCGACTTTCTGGTCGGCGACGTCGGCGGCATCGACGAGATCCAGACCTCGACGACGTTTCTGCTGATCGAGGGCGCGCGCCGCAGCGACGAACAGAACCAGGGCCACGAAAAGGTCGGCTCTTGACCATCGCCCCGCTGATTGATGGCGACCTAGCGGACGACGACCTGCCTGACGGCGACCCGCCGCAGGTTGCGGACGACGCCACGCCGGTCGCGCGCGAGATCATCACGCTGCGCATCGAGGTCCCGCGCGAATGCGACGGGTGGCGCCTCGATCATTTCCTCAAGCGCCGCATTGGCCGCCTGTCACGCACCCGCATCCAGGGCATCATCGCGACGCAGATCTCGCTGCCCGACGGGCGGCGTGTGCGCGCGTCGTCGCCGGTGCACGCCGGCCAGGTGTTCGTCCTCCGCCGTCCCGCGCCCGACGAACCTCCCGTGCCGCGGCACTTTTCGGTGCTGTTCGAGGACGCCGACGTGCTGGCGCTGGACAAACCGGCCGGCCTGCCGATGCACACCACCGCAAAGTTCTGGAAGAACACGCTGGTGGCCCTGCTGCGCGAACGCTACCCCGACGAAAAGATGGAGATCGCCCACCGCATCGACCGCGAGACCTCCGGCGTCCTGCTGGTCGCGCGCCATCACCAGGCCGCCAGTTGGCTGAAGATGGCGTTCGCGCGCCGCGCGGTTTCCAAGCAGTACCTGGCGCTGGTCAAGGGCCAGCCGCCCGACGACGGCGTCATCGACATGCCTATCCGGCTGCTGGATTCCCCGACCCACCTCATGATGGGCCCGGCCGCCGACGGCCTGCCGGCGGTGACGCGCTTTCGCGTGGTGCAGCGCTTCGCCGACCACGCCCTGTGCGAGGCCAGGCCCGAGACCGGCCGCCAGCATCAAATCCGCGTGCACCTCGCGGCAATGGGCTACCCGATCGTGGGCGACAAACTTTACGGCGGCGGCGAACCCCTGTTCATGCGCGCCTGCGACGAGGGCCTCACCCCCGAGTTACTGGCCGCGTTCGACAACCTCGCGCGCCACGCGCTGCACGCCCACCGCCTGACCTTCCCCCATCCGACCACGCGCCAGAACATGACCGTGGAAAGCCCACTGCCCCCGGATCTGGTCGACTACATCGCCGGCCTGGCGCCTTCTTAGAGAGGTCTGTTCGTCACTCATGGCCTGTTGCTGGCTGGCGTCTCGCTACGGCATCAGGTCCAGTTTTCCACACGTAGTGCGGGCACCTTCGAGAAGTGCCGGACGTTGTTCGTCACCAGAGTGCATCGCAGGGTGACGGCATGTGCCGCGATCAAGACATCGAACTCCCCTATGGGCGTACCCCGTTCGGCCAGGACGCTACCGATTCGTCCGAACTCCGCTGCCGCGGCTTCGTCAAACGACGCTACTTCGATCGCGGCGGCGAACGTGTCGATGAGACCATGGAGCTTCCGCGATCCCTTTCGGTCAGCTCCGTACCGAAGTTCAGCGACCGTAATCGCACTCACGCCCAGGTCGGACGGGCGGCATGTACGAATACGACTGGCTACGTCCCCATGCCCGCGCAGGGCGAAGCTGACGCTGTCGGTGTCGAGCAGGTACTTCACGATCGGTCGAAAGGATTCGTTCTGGAACCGACCGTTCGCTTGGTCGGCCTGGGGATGTCTTCGTGCCAGGCGCCCAGACACGCGAGAAAGTCCGATGACCACTCGTCAACGGGTTCGAGGATGACCTTCTTTCCCACCCGTCTGACGATCACCTCATCCTGGTCGTCGCTGAAGCGGCACGACTTCGGCAGGCGCACAGCTTGGCTGCCTCCGTTCTGAAAGATTTTGGCTCGCTTGCCCATGTTTCAAAGTATATATGCACGTATATACCTGTCAACCCAGTCCTGGTCGGCTCACCCCACCGCTCGCCGGCCGTCTCGGCGAGCGCACCGACAAGATCAGCCGGGCTTCGTCCCGCTCGGACGAGTGTTAACGATGTTCTCGGACACTTGTAGAGGATGGTCCCGGTTGCTCAATCGTCGCTGATGTTCGGAGGAACGCCGTACACCGCTCGCACGAGAGCGGGCAAGGCAGTGTCATCCGGGCTCGGTTGAGCCGCACGCTCGAACAAGACGTAGGTCGAGCGGTCGTGTTGACGGAGCCACGCGAACGCCTCCTTCTCGCCGCGAAACCAGGCGTTCCGCAGCGAGAAATAGTCTTCGAGCGCCCGGACCAGGAGAAACATCCTCCGGTAGGCGACCTCAACATCGCGCCGACCCCGGATGCGGTCGAGCATCTTCTGCGACCAGACCACCAGCGCTTGCCGTTCATCGTCCGGCGTCACGGGAGGACCCCGATCGTGCATCTCTCGAACCCGGGCCAGTAGCGTAGAGCCGAACCCGTCGCGCTCCTGAACGACAGTTCCCCCCAGTATCCGAAGAAAGGACGGATCCAACGTCTTGAAGGCCGACTCGGGGTAAACGAACGCGTCCAAGTACACACCACCCACGACCCGCGCATCGCGGACCGCAGTTCCCCCTTCGCGTGCGCACAGGAGATCGACGTCGCTGTCCGGCGTCGCGTCCCCTCGCGCCCTCGATCCGTAGACGATTGCCGTGTGGCACCCATGGACGTCCATGACACGTAAAGCGAGGCGCTCAATATTTTGGTCGTCCATGGTTCGAGTCTGCTAACGATACCGGCGTTCAGCGGCGGACGCGAGGGGGAGCGCAGCGACCGACGCGTCCGGCCGACTGCAACGCCGGGTTAGCCGCGGGTTAGCCGAGGGTTAGCCGGCCTCGCCGCCTCCGACCACCGGCCCATCGAAACGCGGCATCCAGGGAAGGTCAGTCACGCCAGGGTCCTTTCCGACCTGCTTTAGCAGAGTGGTGACCTGCCCGCGATGGTGCGCCTGATGGTTAAACAGGTGAGCGACCGCCACCCAGCCGGGGATCACCCGCTTCTTCTGATACGTGACGCTGTAGAAAGCGAAGGGCTGATCCGCGAAGCTGTCCGTCAGAGCGTCGGCCCACATGGCGATCTCTCCATCCATCGCACGACGAGCCGCGCGAAGGTCCTCGAAGTCTGGGTGAACCTCATGAGACGGCGAGACCATCGTGACCGGCTGGCCGCGGAAGCGTTGAAGCCACGATTCGTCGCCGAGGAGAATGTGGTTCAGGGTGCCATGGATCGACCTAAAGAATGCGCCCTGATCCCGCTTTCGTTCGATGTCCGAGAGCTCTGCGGCACAGCCGAAGATCCTCTCATTCATCCAGGAGTTGTAGGCCGCCATCCCGACGGCATAGTCCCTAATCCGCATAGCGTGCCCCCAGTCGCGTCCGGCTGACGTCATGCCGTGTAGCGGCGGCGTGGTTCCAAGCGTAAGCGAGGAGCACGGCCGCTGCAACGGCCGGTTCGGCAGCGCCCTCATTGAGCGGAGACACTACGTTTCCAGCAAGGGAAGACTGCCTTCTCGGTCGAGCCGACGGCGCGAAGCAAGGTTTCGTTATCGAATCCCGGAAGGTGTTGAATATGAGGAAGCACGCGAGGGACCAGGAGATCGGGGCTCCACCGAATCTGGTCGCCAGCTCCGACCATGATGCCCACGTCATCGGCATGCAGGTGCTTGCTGAGCCGCCGGATCGGGGCGACATGACGTGCCCACAGCAACGCAACACCCATGACGACGACGCCTGCGACAATGAATCCCCACATAGCCTTGTGTCTGCCCAACGATACGGGCGTGAACCTGCGGCGCGCAAGCGCCGGCAGGTCCAACCCAGGTTGGGCAGCCGATCCCGGGTCTTCGCGCAGACAGGAAAACTCTATTTCGGACACACCCAACTTGCGGCAGGGGGCCCCAGATCCTGGCACGTGCAGGTCTGGACCTCGCTCGGACGCACCTACGCAAAAGGGCATTCGAGCGACACAGCCGAGAGGGAAGACCTTGTCCGGATCAAGCGCAGGAGCCCCACCGGACGGACCAGACGGAGGTCCTCCCATGCACCCGGTCCATCCGGAAGTGATCGGTCCGCATGAATAAATCGTTCGTTCAGGAGGACTACAAGTCTTCTCGCAACTGGCACTCGCCAAGAGAAGCGCGGCCATCAACGCCGCACAAATTCCGCGACGCAACAGGAAGAGAGATATGTCGGGGAGGTTCATGCTCATAAGAACCGTCCTCCAGACCATTTGTCGCCCGACTCCTGTCAGCCCAACGATCTGCCGTTACGCGGGAGCTCAATTCGATTTGGCTACGGCACATAGACCATTTCGACCGTAAGGCGCGGGCCAGCGCTCGTCTCGACAACCTTGCCGCCGAGCACCAGATCGCTCGGCCCTTCCTCGGCAGTCCAGAGGTCGACCAGTATGTCCCAGTGTGTCTCCATCCACTGCGCGACGGACGTCCGCCAGGTATCGTCTGGCAACTCAACCAAGGTAGCCGGATAGCCGGCAAGATAACGGCGAATTTGTTCGGCGGTCGTCTGCGAAACAGGTGCGACGCCTGGAACGCCATGCGCGAGGCTGTAGTCTCTCGCAACGAGGCGCCGCACGACCTCGCATAGCATTGGTCGCCACGCCTTGGCGATGGGATGCTGAGCATCGGGGTCCTTGAGCGCGGGAGGGTCGTCGTTGCCTGTATCGCTCATCTGTTCGACCATCGTCAGTCTGCCCAACGATACAGGCGTTCACCTCCGGGGCGAAGCCCCGGCAGGTGCAACGCCGGGTTGGGCGGCGTCACCGCGTGTGTTCGTTTTTTCCACGGTCCGAGGACGAACGCGACGACGGTGTGGACAGCATGGATGGCTAAACGCTTGTGGCGCGATTCGACTTTGTACGGTACGCGCCCATGCCCATGGGCCGAACTCGCGTGCGGCCGCAGCGCCCCGATCCCGTTCGCAGCACCGACGAGACTGCTCACAACTTGCTTGCGGTCCGCCTCAGGGCGTGGGCCAAAGGTCATTTCCACTCCTTTGCGTAAGCACCGCGAAAGCTTACAGGCGGCGAAGTAACCGACAGGTACTCGAAGACGGAATCGCCTGTGTTCTCGAAGCCGTGAAGGTCGTTGTCCTCGAATCGCGCGACGTCGCCCTCGGCGAGCGGCTCACGGCGCCCGTCCTCGAGGAGGAGATGTCCCGCGCCCCGTAAGACAACCCAGACCTGCTCTGAAGATTCGTGACGGTGCGGCGGATTCTTCGCTCCCGGCGCAATAGTCACGCGCGTGATCGTGATTCGCTCGGAGCGCGAATTCTCCGGGAAAAGCAACTGCCGAGAAGTAACACCGACGTTCGTCAACACGACAGTATCTGCGGCGCGAACTATTTCCACGGTGCTTCTCCGAATGACGGGGAGACGCTCGTCTGCCCAACGTTCTGGGTTGGACGGCGCCGCAGGTCGTGCCTGTTCAAAACCTACCCCGGGACGTCCAGCAGCGCTCATTCGGTCCCAGGTCGACGCCTGCGCACGGTCCGAGATCGACGCGCGCACCTTGGCACGTCTGAAGACAGGCGAACGATCCATAAGTGGATGTCCGCGCCTGCGGCCCGGCCGAGGACCTCATGCAGGCGTCGTAGCAGACGCCGCCGTCGCGATCGATCGGCACGACGACGCGTCGGGTGCGGCCGGTAAACGGCGCGCACGCGAATGACAGCGTCAAGAGCAGAAGAATCCCTCCACGAGGCATTGCCGCGGGTATCGAGACTCGCCGTAAATGACCCACGCCGTCTGCGCCTTTCGTGTCCGTCTAACGATCACGCGTTCAGCGGCGGCGCGCAAGCGCCGTCCGCTGCAACGCGCGGTTATACGCCGCCCACCGCAGGATCCGTGCCCCGGATTGGGTACTTCGCGAGAATGGACCGGCAACCTGAGATGACTGCAGGAAGATAGGTCTGGTCGAGTTCGTCGGTATACGAGTGGGACTGGGTGAGCTGATCGGGCGTAATCGAGATGCGGACCGCCAGATGGCCCGAGCCAGTCGAGTTGATTTCGACCTTCAGATTCGGCTCCAAACAGTCCAGCGCTGCGTTCCCCGCGAGCGTCTCGAAGACCTTCTCACAGCCAGCCAACAGATTCGTCACCTCGCGAAGGTGAAGGATCGTACCCTCGGTGCTCGTCCACGCTCCCGGATAGCGACAGAGCGCCGTGACCCGCAGCCAGTTGCCGTCCCAATAGTCCGTTGAGTCCTCGTAGGCGCGACCATGGATCCAAAGCGAGAGTCCGCCGACTCGAAGGTCCGGGTCTCCCATGCGTTCGATGTCCTGTGGCCTCATCGCTGCCCTCAACCTCCTGGCGCCTCCGGGACCCATTCCGAGACACCCTCTATAGTTCGATAGACGCGAGCGTGTGGAAACGCGCTCACCGGAAGGGAGGCGGAGGCATTGCACCATGGATTCAAGATCACCGTAAAGCGGTAGAGGGTCTGGTCGAGCCCTCGCAAGAGGTGAAGGTCGGCAACACCGGAAACTGCCGGCCGTTTGGCAAGGCGGTCGTCCGAAAGCAGGTGGTGAAGAAGAACATTTCCATCCATCGACCAGGTCCGCTGTGGTGAGACGACAACCAAACGACAGGGCCCCGGTGTTCCATCCAGTTGGTCCAATGCATTGTCGACCGCTGTGAGCACCCTCTCATCAAACTCTCCATCCACGCGCCGATGAGCGGCTACCGATCCAGGTTGATCCGGTGCCTTCACTTGGAGATCAACAATTCGGGTATCCGGCGAACGAAGGCGAACGTCGACATCTCCGTTCTGGACGTCTGGTTCCCATCCGTCGAATGTCCATCCGAGCGAAACGAAGTAGTAAATGACCATCGCCGGAGCGAGTTCCTGATTCAAGACAAGGTGTGCCTTGTCGTTCGGCCCGCCAACGGGCGCGCTACCAATACGAGTCGTTGCTCGGCGGATCTTTGCTCGCAGCGCAGGAAGAAATCCAAGATCTCGCGCCAGCAGAAGCCAACAGCCGACCTCAAGCTTCCAGTCCGCCTGAAATTCTGAAGCAAGGCGATAACCGACGATGGACGACGACCATGCGCTCGGCTCACCTAAAATTTCCGTCGCAAAGGAAAGTGCCTCCTCGGCTGGATGGCGGCGAATGGCCGCCGCTTCAATGCTTACCTTCGTTTCCATGTGTCCATCAGTCGCCGACCTCGATCCGCTCGGCCAACGCATTCGCGGCAAGAGCCGCGCCCTCTTGGTCCGGAAACAGCGTCCGATAGTCGATACCACTGGCGCTCATGTCGTGCAGGGCGCGAAGCAGCTGTGAACCGCCGGTAAGCACGAACTTCGTCAGCGCGGCGTCTTTCCCACGCGCTGCTAGGTGCTTCGCCACGCAGGTGAACTCGAAATCGCCCTCCATGATTGTGAAGGCACCTCGCTGAGCGACTAGTCGCGGTAGACCATCGATTCGGGCTCGCTCGATGTTCAGCCCTCCTTCGGCGACGCCAGGCTGGTTAACAAGCCTGAAGAGGGCGACGGCGTCATTTCCACGTAGTCGAACCGTCCCATCCTGGTCGCGTCTTTCGCGACAGAAATCGCGAATCGCAAAGAACAGGGCAACGTTGGGGGTCTCGGACCAATCGAGAACGGGCGTAAGCAAGCCGAAATGGCGGCCGATCGCCCACGTGTATTGAGGTTGCGCCTGAAGATCTGACTGACGGATCTCACTGGCGCCAATCAGGCGTTCACGAAAATCGATCCGGATCCTGTCGCGCAGGCCTCTAAGTCGCTGAATCTCCTGCTCACGAGCTTGGCCGGCAGCCGCGAGTCTCGCTTCTGCCATGCGGTCAAAGGCCGACACGAGGTCCCAGGTGGCACCTCGCTGGCCGCGCCAGTACACGCGGAGGGGAAGTCCATACCCATCCAAGGGCGGCTCGAACGTCGAAACGTGCCTCCGAAGTTCATCCCAAGTAACGTCATGGGTCGCGTGCATGAAGTGCGTCTAACTTTGATTTCAGCTGCAGAGCCTATCACGCCACCTGCTCTTCGTTCGTTGCCGACCTGCCAGGGCAGGCGCTGCAATCGGACCGGAAATCGTGATCAGTCCGCGGTGTTGCCTTGCGAGGCACATCGTGCCGCTTCGGGCGCGAACGCCGACGAGTTCGAATAACGTTCGAAGAGCGGCGCCCCAGATCTGGATAAATCTGGGGTGGCTGAGCCGCCTATGACACTAGCCGCGGCCGACGAAGGGCATCTGGGTCGCCATCAACGTCATGAACAGGACGTTGGCGTCCAGCGGTAGGTTGGCCATGTAGCGGATGGCGTTGCCGACGTGGGTGACGTCCATGCGCGGCTCGACCGCCATGGTGCCGTTGGCCTGTGGCACGCCGTTTTTCATGCGCTCGGTCATCTCGGTGGCCGCGTTGCCGATGTCGATCTCGCTGCACGCGATGTTGTAGCGGCGGCCGTCCAGCGCGGTTGATTTCGTCAACCCGGCCACCGCGTGTTTTGTCGCGGTGTACGGCGCCGAGTTGGGGCGCGGTGTGTGCGCCGAGATCGACCCGTTGTTGATGATGCGTCCGCCGCGCGGGCTCTGCGCCTTCATCAACTTGAACGCCTCCTGCGTGCACAGGAACATCCCGGTCAGGTTGACGTCGACGACGGCCTGCCACTGTTCGAACGTGATCTCTTCCAGCGGGACGGCGGGCGCACCGCTGCCGGCGTTGTTGAACAGGACATCTAGGCGACCAAACACCGCCTGCGTCTTCGCGAACAGCGCCTGAACCTCCTCGGGGCGGCGAACGTCGGTCGGAACCACCAGCGCGCGCTCAGCAGCGGGGCCGGCCATGGTTGCCGTCTGCTGCAGAGGCTCCGCGCGTCGGCCAGCCAGCGCCACGGAGAACCCATCCTCCAGCAAGGCGAGCGCAGCCGCTCGGCCGATGCCGGTTCCGGCGCCCGTGACGATCGCGACCCTCTTGTGCGCGCTCATGTTTCCCGCGCGCTATTTCGCGGCCAGCTCTTCTTCGACGAAGCGCTTGACCGTGGCGGGTTCGAACTTGCCCTTGTTCGCCTTCATGACCTCGCCCACCACGCGGCCCACCTGCTTGGGATCGGACGCGCCCAGACGAACCAGCGTCTCGCGCACGGCCGCTCGCACCTCGTCATCGCTGGCGGCCTGCGGAAGAAACCGGGCGCAGAACGCTATCTCGAAGTCGAGCTGGGGCAAGGCGTCGGCACCCCGTTCGCCGACCGCGACGTACTCCTCGCGCGCCTTTCGCAGCTGCTTCTGGTAGGCCGTGACCACGTCCAGCCACAGGGTATCGTCCAGGGGGCCCTTGAAGCCTGCCGCTGTGCGGCGTTCCATGTGCTTGGTCTTGATCATGCGGATGCAGTCGGCGGTGCGGCCATCCCGGGCGCGCATCGCGTCCTTGAGCAAATCAGTTAGCTGGGCTTCGATGGACATCGTGGCTCCTGAAGGGTAAACCTCAAATAGTCGAAAAAATCGGTCCATCGTAGCGCACCCGTTCGCACACGTGTGAATCTTTGGCACGGTCTTTCGGCTGAGGGTCCGGAGATGCAGGGGATTTCCGCGGTTTTGCGGGCGTTTTCGTGGCCCATCGGTTGCTTTCTGTAATGGGGGGTCATCACCATGCTGAACCACAAGGTGTCCGCGGCAACATTGACGGTCACCCTCGCGCTGACCATCGCTTCGGCGCGCGCCGACCAACCGACTGCGCCCGCGCAAAGTCAGCCGGCCGCGCCGGCCTACGACAACCAGATGGCGCCGCCGATCCCACCCTACGTCGAAGGTCAGCCGGTCATGGCGGCCGGGGGGGGCTACTGCTATGTCGGCCCGCATCCGACCGACACGCGCTACTCCGGCGGTGCCACCTTCGATGAATCGCAGGAAGCCCACCTGCACGAGTACCCACCGATCGACCTGAGGCTCTTCAACTTCCGCGACGGCTGTTACTACTTCGTGGGCGATCCGCGCGACTTTGGTTACGGCGGCCAGTCGTACAACTACTACGGCGCTCATCCCGTGATGGACGTGTACGGCGGCGGCTGGTGCTTCATGATGGGCGGCCATCACCACATGTGGCAGCCATGGTCGCCCTACTTCACCGTGGTCGGTCCCTGGAACTACTGGTACGGGCCATACGATCCGTTCTTCTGGTCCTACTGGCCGTACTACTCGTTCTACTATCGGTCGTACTATCCGCACTACTACGCCGGTGGACGCTACTACCGCGGCGGTTATGGCGCGGCGCCGCCGATCCGGCGCGTGCCGCCCACCAACGGCTGGCGCGGCGTGCCCCCGGCCATGGCGGGAGGCGGCGGCGGTGGCTGGCGCGGCGCCCCGGCGGGATCGACCACGGCGCCCCTGCATGCGGCGCCGGGAACCTATGGCGGCGGCGCGGCCTACGGCGGTGGATGGCGCGGCACCCCGGCCCCGGTCTCTCCCGGCGTGCGCAGCTATTCGTCGCCGCTCGGCGGTAGTCGCCCCTCGATGGGCGGTGGCAGCGGCTGGCGCGGCGGCGGCTCGTCCGGTGGCGGCGGCGGCTGGCGTCGCCACTAGCGCGTTCGAGCGGTCGGTCCCATTTCAGTTGTTCCCGTGAGGGAAGAA
>DASRQT010000566.1:0-4694 GCA_035696485.1 Polyangia bacterium
CCACGGCTTCCCGCGGGCGTCGTACGAGGCCGGCTCGTCCAGCTCGACCAAGTGGCCGATACACCAGGTCACCACCTGAGCTGCTCCCTGCAGCGCGTGCCGGCCGCTGCCGCGGATGCCGAGCACGCGGGCCAGATCGCGCGCCACCGACGGTTTCTCCGCAATCACCAGCTGCATGGGTGGACCAATCTACCGGCGTTATCGCCGCGCGCGGCACGAAGGTGCCGACCGTAGCTAAAGACTTGCAACCGCTGGTATTTTAGTGCACTGCGGCAGCCCGGACCGCCAACAGCCGCCCATAAAACAGAAAGGGTAGTGATGTTTCCACGAATGAGCCATGACACAGGCCGACCACGAACGTAGCCTGGTGACTACGTGTGGGACAGCCGCGGCTTATCCGCGGAAACAGGCGACGATCCGGGGTCTGGCGGCGGCGGGCGGGGTTAGACCGACAACCAGCGGAGGTCAGCAATGCCAATCGGTGTACTTCCAGGGAGCGACTCATGAGCGGCAGAGTCGGACTTGGCCAGCTTCTGATCGCCCCGATGGTGTTCGGCCTCATGTCTTGTTCCTTCGGCGAGATCGGAATGGGGGGAGGCTCCGACGGCACCCATCCGCCGACGACCACCGGCCCCGGTCCGGTTCCCGGTGTCACGCCCGGCAAGCCCGGCAGCGGCACAACGCCCATGGGCCTCATGTGCACCTCGGTTCCTCCCTCGGTCGGTGTCTCGCCGCTGCGCCGCCTGACCCGATCGCAATACAACCACACGGTCCGCGACCTGCTGGGCATTCCCGGCGACTACGCCACCGCCCTCGCGCTGGACGAAAAGGTCGGCCGTTTCTTCAGCAACGCCAGCGCGCCGGTCACCGACGTGCTGGTCGAGCAGTACATGAACACGTCGGAGACGCTGGCCACGCAGGCGGTCACGACCAAGCTCAACGCGCTGGTCGGCTGCGATCCGGCGAAGGACGATCAGGCGGCGTGCGGCGCCAAGTTCGTCGATAGCTTCGGTCTCAAGGCGTTCCGGCGACCGATGCTGCCCGAGGAACGCACCGCGATGGTCGCGTTGTTCGAGCTCGGCCGCAAGGACGAGAGCTTCGCAGCCGGCATCCAGCGCGTGATTCAGGCGATGCTGCAGTCGCCGCAGTTCCTCTACCACATCGAGCTGGGGCTGGCGCCCGCCGGCAGCCCCGAGATTGTCGGCCTCGACCAGTACAAGCTGGGCTCGCGGCTCTCCTACTTCCTGTGGGACTCGATGCCGGACCCCGAGCTGCTGCGCGCGGCGGGCGCGGGCGAGCTTTCGACGCCCGATGCGTTGCGTGCCCAGGCCACCCGCCTTCTGGCTGACCCGCGGGCGGCCGACACCATCGCCAGCTTCCACCGGCAGTGGCTGGGGCTGGATCAGCTCCCGGATCTCGAGAAGGATGCCAAGGCGTACCCGGCCTACAACCCCGCGATGCGCGACGCGATGGACGCCGAGACCGCCCGCTTTACCAACCATGTCATTCGCGTCGCCGACGGCCGCCTCGATACGCTGCTGACGGCGCCGTTCTCGTTCGTCGATCCGGCGCTGTCGAAGCTGTATGGCATCACGCTCCCGGCTGGCTTCGATGCCACCAAGCCGTTCAACATGGACGCGACCAAGCGCGCGGGTATCCTGACCCACGCCAGCGTGCTGGCGGTCCATGCCCACGCCGACCAGAGCTCGCCGATCCGGCGCGGCAAGATGGTGCGTGAAGATCTGTTCTGCCAGCCGCTGTCGCCGCCGCCGCCGGGCGTGGACATCACGCCGCCGGTGCCGGATCCCAATGCTTCGACGCGCGAACGATTCGAGATGCACCGCAAGAGCCCGACCTGCGCGGCCTGTCACACGCTCATCGATCCGCTGGGCTTTGGCTTCGAGAACTACGATGGCGTCGGCGCCTTCCGCACGACCGAGGCCGGCAAGCCGATCGACGCCAGCGGCGACATCACCGGCACCGACGTCGACGGCTCCTTCAACGGCGTGATGGAGCTGTCGAAGAAGCTGGCGCAGAGCCAGGACGTCCGCACCTGCATCGCCCAGCAGTGGTTCAACTACGCGCTCGGGCGCACGCACGGTGACGCCGACGCCTGCTCCCTGGATGCGATGGTCCAGGCCTTCAGCAAGACGAACAACATCCGCGACCTGCTGTCGATGCTGGTCGCGACGGATGCGTTCCGGTACGGACGATTCGAGAAGGGGGCACCATGACCCGGCCAGTTGTCTCGCGCCGCGCGTTCCTGGGCACAATGGGTGCGGCCGGGATGGGGGCCTTGATCCCTTCGCTCGAGGCAGAGGCCCAGACGGCGGGTGTGAAGAAGCGCCTGATCATGTTGACCTCGGGCAACGGAACCGTCCCCTCACAGTGGAAGCCGAGCGGATCCAACACCGCGCTGACCCTCAGCACCTGCCTGGCGCCGCTGGAGATGTACAAGCAGGATCTCATCGCCATCAACGGGCTGGGCTGGCAGTACGGCGACGGCCCCGGTGTCGACCACATGCGCATCGCGATGATGTGGAACGGCACGCCCATGCTGACGGGCAACGACTTCTCCAACAGCACCAACGACAGACCGTGCGGGTGGGGCGGCGGGATCTCGGTCGATCAAACCATCGCCAACAAGCTGGCCGAGACGGTGAAGACGCCGTTCAAGTCACTGGAGTTCGGCGTGTATCTTCCGCGCGCTCACATCTACACGCGCGTCAACTACGCGGCGGCGAATCAGCCGATCCCGCCGGTGGACGATCCCTACGCCATGTTCGATCGCGTGTTCAAGAACCTGGCACCGATGGCGGGCCCCGGCGGCATCGACAAGCTTCGTGCCAGCCGTCAGAGCGTGATCGACGCGGTCAAGGGCAACCTGGCGGCGGTGCAGGCCCGCGTCTCGGCCGGAGATCGCCAGAAGATCGCCGCGCACCTCGAAGCGGTACGCAGCATCGAGAAGCGTCTCGACAACACCACGCCAGTGTCGTGCGCGGCTCCCATGTTGCCCAGCAACAAGCTGGACGCGCGGGCGAACGCCAACTTCCCGGCCATCTCCCGCCTTCAGATCGATCTCTTGGTCGCCGCGCTGCTCTGCGACGTCACGCGCGTGACCAGCCTGCTGTGGGCTGGCGCCGCCAACGAGGTGCGCTTCACCTGGCTGAATCAGACCTCCGGGGCGCACACCATCTCGCACGACAACAGCGCCAGCGGGCAATCCCAGCGCGTGGCCGCGCACGTCTGGTTTTCGGGCGAGGTCGCCTATCTGCTGGGCAAGCTGAAGGCGATCCCCGACGGCACCGGCACGCTGCTGGACAACTCCCTGGTGGTGTGGGGTAACGAGCTGGCCGACGGCGCCGCCCACAGCCAGCAGCCGATTCCGGTCATCATCGCCGGCAAGGCGGGCGGCCTGCTCAAGACCGGCCGCTTCATCGACTACGGCAAGAAGAAACACAACGGCCTGCTGGTCTCGATGGCCCAGCTCATGGGCATGCCCGAGATCACGAAGTTCGGAACGCTGGACGACGGCAGCGGCCCCCTGTCCGGGCTGGTTTAAGCGGGTTTAGGGCAGCTCGCCCTTCTCAGCGATCAATTGCGAAGCGAGCGCAGCCCGGCTTTGCCGGGCGGAGCGAGGGGGGACCGGGGGCGCGCGAGCGGCAGCGAGCCACGCCCCCGTCAGATCAATTTCCGCAGGGCGCGTCCTGCATGCCGCTGACGCCGGTGCAGCGCATCGGGCGGATGTCGGCCAGGGGATCGGCGGGATTGTTCTTGGCCAGCGTCAGATCCGCGGCCGGCAAGCAGCTCGGCACGGGTGAGCACGGATAGGTGGCGTCGTTGTTCCACCGGTAGAACCGGAACCAATCGTACTGCGCCTTGATCGGGTAGCTGTTGTTGGCCGGATCGCCGCCGCCGAGCGCGCTGTTTCCGAACACCCAAAGGTTCATCATGATCTTGGCGGATTCTTTCGGGACCGGCAGGCGGTTGGTGCCCGTGCCGTCCTGTTTCACGCGCACCAGCGTCCCGTCGACGTACCACTTGACCGCGGTCGGCAACCATTCAAACGCGTAGACGTGAAAGTCCGACTGTGTGTTGAGGCCGGCCGGGACGCCCAGCGCTCCGCCGCCACCTTGCGGGTACATGCGGACGGCCTCCTCGATCGCGGGGCTCCAGAGGCGGGTATTCGGCGCGGCATGAATCAGATTGGTGATGAACGAGTTGTTGGGCGCTGACTGGATCTCGATGTCGATCTCGCGCCACAGCAGGTAGGCGGGATGGCGATAGGCGAACATCGTGTGGATGTAATTGCCTCCGGTCGACGGCGGCGCCTTCATCCGAACCTCGTAGCGGCCGTAGCGGAAGTTGTTGTAGATGGTGCGCAGCTCGCCGCTGCTGAGAGGTTTCGCGGCGACGTTGTCGGCGGCCGAGAAGGAATAGGCGCCGGGCTGCGGTTCCTGCGTGACGCTGATGACCATGTTGCCGCCATCGAAGGCGATGTTCTGCTTCATCATGTGGGTCAGCCCTTCGTAGAGGGCGCCGTCCCCCCAGGTCCAGATCGGATCGTGGTCCAGATCCATCGGCTGGTTGAACTCCTCCACGACATAGAGCTTGAAGTCGGGGTAGGTCGGATATTGCGTGGCAGGATCTGGGTGGCCGAAGATGCCGCGCGGGTCGGCGACCATGCCGCCCGA
>DASRQT010000567.1:0-16171 GCA_035696485.1 Polyangia bacterium
CGCGTCACCGACGGGTGCTCGCGCTTGACCCGTTCCAGCAGCGACAGGCCGCTGCCGCCCGCCAGGCGCATCTCGGTCACCAGCACGTCGACCGGGCGTTCGGACAGCCGATCGAAGGCCGCGTCCATCGAACGCACGAACATCATCTCCCAGCGGTGCCGTTCGTTGTGCAGGAGGCGTTCGAACGCCTTCAGCATCCCGGGCTCGTCGTCGGCGAACAGGATGCAGTGACGCCGTTGCAGGGCGTTGTCGTATGACGGCCTCATGCCTGCCTGCCGCCGTTCATGCCGCCGCCATCCCGCTGGCGGCCGAGATCGCCCTCACCCGGTTGCGCCCGGCTCGTTGCGCCTGCTCCAGGGCACGGGCCATGGCGCGCACCAGCTCGGTGACCGACGGGAACGCCAGCGCTTCGTCCAGGGTCACGCAGCCGACCGACAGGGTCAGCCGGATGGGATCGCCGGCGCCGATGTCGTGGTAACCGTCCTCGACCTTGCGGCGCATCCGTTCGGCCACCACGGCCGCGCCGGCGGCGTGCGTGTCGGTCAGGATGATGCCGAAGCGGTCTCCCGCCAGCCGGCCCGCGAGATCTCGGTAGCGAAGCCGTTCGCTCAGCAACCCCCCGACCGCGATCAACGCGCGGTCGCTGCCCGGGGTTCCAAAGGTGGCGTTCACCATGGCGAAGTCGTCGATCTCGCACAGCAGCAGCGACAGCGGCTTGGCGGCGCGTTTGGACGCCTCGAACTCCTCGCCCAGGTATTCGTCAAAGCGGAGCTGGCTGGCCAGGCCGGTCAGGCGGTCCCTGCGAACCGACGGATCGACGGGGCGAACGCCCGCGCCGCCTTCCAGCGGCAGCGGCGGCGGGGTGACCGCGGCCGCGGCGACCTCGGCCAGGGCGGTCTTGGCCTGCTCGATGGTGGCGGCGACCTCAAGGCGGGCGCTGCCCGGCAGCTCGAACAGCGTGCCGACGGTGGCGATGGCCTCGCCGACCCCGTCCAGCACCGACTTGAGGCGGTCGGGCTCGATACCGAGGACGTCCAGCGCGCGTTCGGCCGCCGTCCGCACGGCGGCGGGGACGTCGCGGTCGATGAAGATGGCAGCGACCGGACCCGACAGCGCCACCACCTTCATCATCGTCAGCGACGGCGCGTCGAGGCCGCGCTGCCAGCGGGTCGGGTCATGGCTGGCGCCGACCGCGGCGCGGATGTTGTCCGGCAGCCGCCAGCGCGACATCAACCAGCGGCCGACCTCGGCGTGGTCGCAGCCGAACTCCGCCACCTCCAGCAGGACCATGCGGTCGTGGTCGGACGCCGCCTGACGGGCCAGGAGCGGGTACACCTCGGGGACCGCCTGCTCCAGCGCCAGCATGCCCACGTCCTGTAAGAGGCCGGCCAGGAACGCCTCCTCCGGCTGCGCGGCCTTCTCCATCCTGGCCAGCTCCCGGGCCGCGCACGCGGCGAACAGCGAACGTTTCCAGTAGATGCGCTGGTCAAGGCCCCCCTGTCCGACCGGGCGGGAGCTTTGCACCAGCGAGAACGACAGCGCCATCGTGCGCACCGCGTTCACGCCCAGCAGCATCAGCGCGTGTGACACCGTCGTCACCTGCTGGCGCAGCCCGAACAGCGGTGAGTTGACGACCTTGAGCACCTTCATGGTCAGCGCCGGATCGCCGCCGATGACGCGCGCGACGTCGCTCATGTTGAAGTTCTCTTGCTGGCACAGGCGCAGCACCTGGGCGGCGACCGCCGGGACCGCGGGCAACGTCCGGCAGCTTTCCAGCCGCGTCTTGAGCGCCTCCCGCATCACACGCTGCCCTGATCACCCTCGTTCATCTTGGCCAGCGCGCCGCGCAGCTTCTTGAGACCGTCGGCGTGCAGCTGGCAGATGCGTGGCTCGCTGACGTCCATCATCTTGGCGATCTCGCGGTAGGTCAGCCCCTCGAGATAGTGCAGGCCCATGATGGTCTGCAGCCGCTCCGGCAGCTCCGAGAAACACTTGGCCAGCGCCTGGACGGTCTCGGCGTGCTGCAACTTGTCTTCAATGTGCGCGTCGGTGGTCAGCGCATTGGTCGCCTTGTCCAGCGACACGTGCGGTTCCAGCAGCGCCTCGATGCCGCTGACCTCGTCGAGCTCCACGTTCAGCTCGATCGCGATCTCGTCGGCGGTCGCCTCACGCCCCAGCTGCGATGACAGCTTCTGCTTGGCCTTCTGCAGATCGTCGGTGCGCGACCGCAACCGGCGCGGCAAATGATCCATGCGCCGCAGCTCGTCCAGCATGGCGCCGCGGACGCGGTGCTCGACGAAGGTCTCGAACGTGACGCCGCGGGCTGGATCGAAACGAGGCGCCGCCTCGAGCAGCCCCAGCGCGCCGGCCGACCACAGATCATCGAAGGCGCTGCGCAGCCCGATGCGCATGACCAGCCGCCGCGCGATGCGATCGATGGTCGTCGCGTAACGATGGATCAGATCGTCGGCTTCGCTGGTGCTGGAGGCGTATGTGGCGATGGCGCGCCGATGCATGAACTCACCCAGCGGTGGCCGCCGACTCCCTCAGCAGGCGCTGCCACATGAACTTCAGTCCGCTCTCGAGCTGCTGCGGCCGCGCCGCCTCGGAGAACAGACGCTCGGCGATGCTGACCAGCGCACGGCTGGCCGGCGAGCTGGGGAACAGATCGACGATCGGCCGCTGCGCCATGATGGCGCGGTGAAAGTTCTCGTCGCGCGGCACGTAGCCGAGGTGGCGCACGTGCGCGGTCAAGAATCGGTTGGTGACGGTGGTCAGCTTCTGAAAAATCCCGCGCGCCGGTAGCTCGTCGACGACCGGATTGATGATCACGCTGAAGTTCCGCACCCCGGCCTGCTGCGACAGCACCTTCACGGTGGCGTACGCGTCGACCAGCGACGTCGGCTCGGGGCTGACGACCAGGATCGCCTCCTGCGCCGCGCCCACGAAGAACAGGACGTTTTCGCCGATGCCGGCGCCGGTGTCGATGATGACGACGTCGAACAGATCCTCCAGCGGATCCAGCGCGTTGACGAACAGCATCTTCTGCGCGTCGGTCAGCTGGGTCAGCGACTGCACGCCGGAGCCGGCCGGCAACAGCGAGATGCCGTGCGGGCCGGGCACCAGCACCTCATCCAGCGTCTTCTCGCCGCTGAGGATGTCGCCCAGGTGATAGCGCGGCTTGAGGCCGAGGATGATCTCGATGTTGGCCAGGCCCAGATCGGCGTCGATGACCAGGACGCGCTTGCCGCTCTTGGCGGCCAGGACCGCCATGTTGGCGGCGATGTTGGTCTTGCCGACGCCGCCCTTGCCGCTGGTGACAGCGAACACCTTCAGCGGCGTGCGCGACATTTTCCCCTGCGCCGCCAGCTGGCGAAGACTATCTGCCTGATCCACTGTGGCTGCTCCTTTTGACCGAAGACGACATCAAGTCCCAAAAACCAGCTTGACCAGGTCGGTGCTCTCGACCTGGTGAATGTCCTCCGGCACGCGCTGGCCGTCGGTGACACAGGAGACCGGCCGTTGCAGCGCGTGGACGGCCGAATAGACGCTGCCCGGACCGTCGGCCTCGTCCAGCTTCGAGAAGATGATGCGGTCGGGCGCCGAGCTCTGGTAGCGGCGCACGGCCGCACCCAGCTCGCGGCCACCGGTCGCCGCCGACAGCACCAGGTGGAGTTGGATGTTCGGCACCGTGCGCAGCAAGGCGGTCTGGGCGGCCAGCGATTCGCTGCTCGACCGCCCGGCCGTGTCGATCAAGACCAGGTCCGCGTCCTTGCTGCGATCCATGGCCGCGGCCAAGCCGGCCTGATCGCGCGCGACGTGTGTAGCTAACCCCATGATTTTTCCGTAGCGCGCAAGCTGGTCGCTGGCGCCCACGCGGTATGTATCGACCGTAATCAGCGCACACTTGAACTTGGTCTCCAGGACGGCGCGAGCGGCTATCTTCGCGATCCCCGTGGTCTTCCCGACCCCGGTGGGGCCTATCAAGGCCACCGTCCGACGCCCCTCGGCCAGCCAAGGGGCCGGGGCGGGGGCGAGGCGCTTGCGGAGCTCTGCCTTGACGCATACTTCCACCTCGCTGCCCGAGCCAACCTTGCGAGCCTCATCGCACAGCTCGCGGGCCAGATGCTCCTCGACGCCACGCTGCATCAGGAGGCGGTAGACGCGCATGGACTCGCCCACGAACAGCGCCCGGGCGTCGCTTTGGGCCCCCTGGTCAGTCTCCATGCGCCGGCGCATCTCCTCGACCACCCGGCGCAGCGCGCTGACCTCGTCCTGGATGTCGTGGCCGGGCATCGCGCCGCGGTCGCCACCACCGGCCATGTCGGCCTCGGAATAGCGGCGGATGGCGGCGCGTGCCGGACGATCAATGACGCCGCTTTGCGCCGGGGTCCGTTCGAAGGCGGCGGTGCGTTTCGATGACAGCTCCGCCATCGAGCTGGCGGCCGTGACCTCCACCTGAGGTTTTCCGAATAGCCCGCCGGCGATCTCGCGCGTCTTCAGGATGACGGCCTCGCGTCCGAAGGCGGCCTTGACCGCGTTCAGGGCCGACATGGCGTCGGGGGCACGGAAGGTTCTCACAACTGTTTCGTGGGCGTTCATGTGTCAGTCCTCGTCTCGCAAAAGTTGCCGCATGGAAAAAACCTCAAGCCGCGCGCCCCAGCGCCGGCGAAAGCAGATCGATGGTGGCCACCGGCTCGACCGAGGTGCCCGGCACCAGCTCGCGCGCGGTGATCACCGACAGGTCAGGGACAAACCGAGAAGCAAAGTCGAACAGCGGGCGCCGCAGGTCGGGCGGCGCGATGACCACCGTGGGCTGGCCGTCGGCGGCGAAGCGCGCCGCGCGCGCCTCGAGGGCGTTGACCAGCCGGCGGGCAGTCTCGATGTCGGGGGCCAGCGTCGCCTCGCCGTCGCTTTGCCCCAGCGTCCGGCGCAGGGCGTCCTCGGTCGCGCGGTCCAGCGTCACCGCGCGCACCACGCCGTTGACGTCGCCGACCCGCGCCGTGATCTGGCGGAACAGCCGGCGGCGCACCTGCTCGACCAGGAAGGCGGTGTCCTTGCTGCGCGGAGCGCCGTCGGCGACGGCCTCCAGGATGGTCCGCAGGTCGCGCACGGACAGCCCCTCGCGCAACACGCCACGAACCACGCGCACGAACTCGCCCAGCGTGATGGTGCCCGGAATGACGTCCTCAACCAGCTTGGGGGCGTCCTTGGCCACGGCGGCGATCAACTCCTGAACCTCCTGGCGGCCGACCAGCTCGTGAACGTTGCGGCGGATGATCTCGGACAGGTGCGTGGTCATCACCGAGGCCGGGTCGACGACCGTCAGGCCCGACGACTCGGCGCGGGTGCGGTCAATCGGCATGATCCAGAGCGCCGACAGGCCGAACGCCGGCTCGCGCGCCGACAGACCTTCCAGGCCGGGGACGTTCGGCGTCCCCCCGGACGGATCCAGCACCATCACGCGATCCAGATAGGCGGTCCCCTTGCCGACGTCGGTGCCACGGATGCGGACACGGTATTCGTTGGAATCGAGGCGCAGGTTGTCGCGCAGATGGACCGGCGGCAAGATGACGCCCAGGTCGGTCGCGATCTGCTTGCGCAGGTTGGTCACGCGACCGGGCAGCTCGCCGCCCTTGTCCAGATCAATGAGGCGCAGCAACGCGTGCCCGACCTCGAGCTCGATGGCGTCGACCGTGATGAGGTCCTGCAACCGCTCGGGCATCGGCGTCGCCGCCTCGGCCAGCGCCGCCGCCTCCGCGCGTTTGGCGGCCGCCGCCCCCGGCTTGCCGCGCCGGCGCGACAGCAGGTACGCCGCCAGGGCCAGCAGGCCGAAGGGGATGGTCGGCATCCCCGGCACGCAGGCCAGCGCGCCCATCACGGACGCCGCGTAACCCAGCGTGCGCGAGTCGCCGAACACCTGACCACCCATCTCGAGGCCCAGGTGGGCTCCGCCACCGGCGCGCGTCACCACGATGCCGGCCGCGGTCGAGACCAGCAGCGACGGCATCTGCGACACCAGGCCGTCGCCGATGGTGAGGATGGTGAACGCCTCGACCGCGGCGGCCAGGGTCATGTGGTCACGGACCAGACCGGCCAGCAGGCCGCCGACGATGTTGATCGCCGTGATGATGAGACCGGCGACCGCGTCGCCGCGGACGAACTTGCTGGCGCCGTCCATCGATCCGTAGAACTCGATCTCGCGTTCCAGCGCGGCGCGCCGCTGCTTGGCGGCGCGATCGTCGATGAGGCCCGCGGCCAGATCGGCGTCGATCGACATCTGCTTGCCGGGCAACGCGTCCAGCGTGAAGCGAGCCGCGACCTCGGCGACGCGGTTCGAGCCGCGCGTGATGACCGAGAAGTTCACCGCCAGCAAGATCAAAAAGATGACCGAGCCGACGATGAGGCTGCCGCCGATGGCGAAACGGCCGAAGGTCTCGATGACGTCGCCGGCGGCGCCGGCGCCCTCGCCCCCCTTCAGCAGGATAAGGCGCGTGGTGGCGACGTTGAGGCCCAGCCGAAACAGCGTCGTGATCAGCAGCAGCGACGGGAAGACCGAAAAATCGACCGGCGCCTTGAGTCCCAACGCAACCAGCAGAATCAGGACCGACACGCCGATGTTCAACGCCAGCAGGACGTCCAGCGCCATCGCCGGCAGCGGCAGGATGAGGATCGCCAGCACCGACAGGACGATGAGGGCAAGCAGACCCTGGCCGGTGTTCTTCTCGCCCACGGCTTACCTGGCCTCCGCGCCGGAGCGCCGCGTGATGCGGTAGACGTAGGCGAGAACGGCGGCGACCGCCTTGAACGTGTCGGCCGGGACCGAGCGGCCGATCTTCACCCGCTTCCACAGCAGGCGGGCCAGCGGAATGTTCTCGACGATGGGGATGCCGTTCTCGCGCGCCAGAGACCGCATCATCTCGGCCAGCTCGCCCTTGCCCTTGGCGGTGACGCGCGGGGCCTTGTCCTCACCGGGGCGATAACGGATGGCGATCGCGATGTGCGTCGGGTTGACGATCAGCGCGTCGGCGCGCGGGACCTCCAGGCGCGCCATGCCCTTCATCATCTCGCGGTGCTTGCGGCGGCGTCGGCCCTTCATGGACGGATCGCCGTCGTCTTCCCTCGCATCGCGTCTGGCTTCTGCCTTGGTCATCTTCATCTGCCGGCTGAACTTCCAGCGTTGTATTGCAATGTCCACGCCTGCCCAGATCCCCATGACTGTCAGAACCTTGACCGCGGCCCGGGCCAGCGGGCCAAAGAGCATCGCGAATTGCGCGTCGGGGCGCGCGAACAGCAGCGCCGGCAGCGTCATGAACTCGTCACGCAGGCAATGCCAGATGGCCCAGGCCACCGTCACCACCTTGACCAGCGAAAAACCTAGATCGACCCACATCTGGCGCGTGAACAGCTGGCCCAGCTTCCCTGAACCAAATAGCCGGTTGAAGTCGGGGAAGATCTTGTCCATCCAGATCTGTCCCCTGGTCTGAAATAGATAGGTCGCGGTGCCGGCGGCTCCAGCCGCGGCGCAGGCATACAGCGCCAGGATCAGTGGCCGGGCCAGCAGCGGTCCCAGGTTGCGCGGATCGGGCGATGTCAGCCCGCCGGCGCTGGCCGTTATCAGGCGCAGCAAGCCGTCGCGCAGCGGGGTGCCGACCATCATCAGCGCCACGGTGCCGACCGCGAAACCGGCGACGGCGTTTATTTCACGGCCAATGGGAATGGAGCCCTTCTCGAGGGCCTCGTTCATCCGCCTCGCACTTGGGGATTCTGTTTTGTCCTCCTGCGCTTCGTCGGACATTACTGGCCCCCGGTGAAGGCCATGGCGGCCGTGCGCGCCGCCAGTTCAGCCATTGACGGCGCGACCATGTAGAGGGCGCCGCCACCGGCGATGATGCTCAAGGCAAAGCCCAGGCTGCTGATGCTCAGCTGCGGGGCCGTCCGGCTGAGGACGCCGAGGGCGATGTGACCGAAGGTCACCGCCACCATGACCGGGAAGGCCATCCGCACCGCCAGCGCCACAGCGACGATCGACTGCGTGACCACGGCCCCGGCCAGCGCCGACATCTCCACCGCCGACCCGGGCGGGATGGTGATCACCGACCGGCACAGCCAGGCCACTGCCTCGCGATGGGTGCCGGCCGCGACGACGGCGGCCAAAGAGAACATTCCCAGCAGCTCGGAGATGGCGGTCGATTCGGCGCCGTGTATGGGATCGATCACCGAGCCGTACGACAGACCCATCGACACCGAGATCAGCTGACCGGCCGCCTGCGCCGCCTCGATCGCAAACTTGGAGGTGATGCCCGCGACCAGGCCGATCGCGGTCTCGGTGATGGCCGCGACGACCAGGGCGCCGGCCAGCGACTGTCCCTGCGGCGCAAAGATCGGGAAGTTGGCGCCCGAGTAGGCGGCGAACGCCACCGCGACCGATACGCCCATCTTCACGCGGCGAGGCACCGCGCGCATCCCGAACAACGGCGCCACCGAGCACAGCGCCGCACACCGGAACAGCACCAGCAAGAACCCGAACAACGTCGGCGTCAGAAACGCGGCATCAGACCCCACGTCCTGCGTAGATGCGAGGATCGGACCAAGACAGAACTCCGGTCCCCTCGCCCCCGAAGGGGGAGAGGGTTAGGGAGAGGGGGCGCGGCGATCGCCAGCGACGCTCGCGTCGCGCAAGGCTTTCCCTCTCCCAGGCCCTCAGCCAACGCAAGCGGCGCAAGCGGGAGAGGGTTCACCGGATCCGGAAGCTACATATGATTCGCCATGCGGTTCATGGCTGTCGCCAAGTACCCCGCGTAGCGTTCGAGAACCCAGCCGCCCAGCGCCCACACCCCGATCAACGCGACCGTGATGCGTGGCAAGAACCCCACCGCCGGATCGTTGATCTGCGTCGCCGCCTGCAGGATACCGATGATCATGCCGACCAGCAGCAACCCGCCGATGAACGGCCCTGCCGTCGAGGCCAGCAGCAGAAAGCCCTCGTGCATCAGCGCGGACGGCATCTCCGACATCAGAAGCTCCGCACCAGCGACGACACCATCAGGTGCCAGCCACCGGCCAGCAGGAAGATGCCGATCTTGAGCGGCAGCGAGATCATCTGCGGCGGCACCATCGACATGCCCAGCGACATCAGCACTGACGCGATCAGGACGTCGATCAGCAACATCGGAATGAAGAGATAGAGGCCCATCCGGAACGCGGTCCCCAGCTCCGACACCATGAAGGCCGGAATGACGACGGTCATCGGCAGGACCTGGCCGCGCGCCGGACGTGGCGTGCCAGACACCTCGAAGAACAGCCGCAGATCGTCATCGCGCGTCTGTTTCAGCATCCACTCGCGCAGCGGAGCCGACCCCCGGTCCAGCGCCTCGGTCGGCGTGATCTTGTCGTCCAGGTACGGCCCCAGGGCGTCGTGATGAATCTTGCTGGCGGTCGGCGCCATGATGAAGATGGTCAGGAACAGCGACAGCCCGGCCAGGATCTGGTTGGGCGGCAGCGCCGGCGTTCCCAGCGCCTGACGCAGGAACGACAGGACGATGATGATGCGCGTGAACGACGTCAGTGACAGGACCAGCGCCGACGCGAACGACAGCGCGGTGACCAGAAGGAAGATCTTCACCGCGCCCGAGCCGCCGCTGGCCAGCGCCATCTCGGCGCCGGTCCGCGCGACCTGGGTCAGGGCGTCGGCCCCGCTGTTGCCTGTCACCGGAGCGCTCACGCCACGCGCCCTGCCATGCCGATGGACAGCTTGTGACGCAGCTCCTGGTCTTCGATGCTGTCGTCAAGCAGGTCCTCGAAGCTCTGCGTGCCGGCGTCCGACTCGTTGGCCGGCTTGGCGCGCTTGAACAGGCGCGCCAGCAATCCCCCTTGAATCGGCATCATCGGAACCTCGTCGAAGTCGGCCTCGGGGATCGGCTCCGCCGGGGTCTCGAACCAGGCGTCCGCCACCGGGTCGCCGGTCGCCGCGGTGGTCGGCGCCATCGCCGCGGCCACCTCGGCCCTGGTCTCGGTGTGCGCCTTCAGCAGCGTGATGCCGGCTTCGCTGGCGCCCAGGATCATCGTCTCGTCGCCGATGCGCGCCACGATGAGGGACCGTTTGGGCCCCAGGTTCGCCGTCTCCACGATGTTGATGAACCGCGTGACCGTGCCCCGGCGACGGGCGAAGTAATACGCCGAACCGGCCAGGCCAATGAGGAGCATGACCGCCAGGATCACGCCGCCACCGCCACCAGACGAGGCCGGTTTGTCGGCAGCCGCAGCCGCCGCGACGGGTGCCGCCGCCTTGGCGGCTTCGGGCCTCGCGGCTTCGGGCTGCGCGGCCTGCGGCTTGGCCGCTTCGGTCTTGGGTTTTGAATCAATGTCGATGGCGACCAGGGCCGGCGGCTTTTGCGCCTCGGCCGCAAGCGCTGCCGGCTGAGGTCCAGCGGGGCCGTGCTCTTCTTTGGCCGGCGGATCGGCCAGCGCCAGCATCGCCCGCAGCTGATCGGCTTCGCGCTGCACCTTGCCTGGGTTGGCCGCGACAATCGCCAGCGCTGGCGCGACCTCGACCGCCACCGGCCTCGGGGCCGCCGGGACCGCCGGTGCCACGGCACCAGCCGCAACCGAAACCAGCGCAACCGCGGGCTCTCGTCTTAGCTTGCCGGCGGGACGCGGCGCCGCCGTCTCGGGCGTGGCAGTGGTGGCAGCCTGGCAGCCCAGCGTGGCGCGCAGCCCGCCCGCGGCCTTCTCGAACTCCACCGGGCCGCGGCAGCCGCCGTCCTCACCCAGCGGAATGACCAGCTCGATCTTCTTCGAGTGGCGATGGGCGCGAATCTGCTCCTTGCCCTCACCCCAGGCCCGGTTATTGGCACGCACGCGCGTGCCCTCGACGTAGAGGAAAAGCTCGCCGCTGCCGACGCGGGCGCTGGCCGCCTCCGGGTCCACCATGGCGTCGCCGGCGATGTCCACGACCAGCCGTCCACCCTCGCGAACCGAGGTGACCTCGGAGATGGTTATGGGCGAGGCGATCAACCCCAACGAAAGCAGTGCGATTGATGTGACCATGGTGATGCTCCTTTAGCGAAGTCGCGCGATGCGTTCCGACTGACTGACGATGTCGGTGATGCGAACGCCGAATTTGTCGTTGACCACCACCGCCTCGCCGCGGGCCACCAGCCGGTCGTTGACCAGGATGTCCAGCGGTTCGCCGGCTATTTTGTCTAGCTCGACCACCGACCCTGGCCCGAGCGCCAGCAGGTCTTGAATCGAGACCCGAGACCGTCCCAGCTCGACCGAAACGTCCAGCGGAACATCCAGCAGCAGCTCTAGCCGCCGGCTGGGCTCGGAATTGTTGGCGTCATTGGTATCCATGTTTTCTCCTTACGGCCTTGCTCAGGGACTCCGGGACGTGGCGCGCTGCTCGCGCAGCCCACGATCAATCACAACCGCCATGCTGCCGCCGACCACGCGTGGGATGCCCGTCATCTTGCGGCGCCCCTGCACGTACACCGGCAGCGGTGTGGCCTCACTTCCGTCGAGGACCAGGAGGTCGCCGACCTTCAACTCCAGCAGGCGCGAGAAGTTGATGCGCGCGCGCCCCATCTCGACGCGCACCTGCACGCGCACCTTCTCGATCTCCTTGGTCAGCGCCGCCGCGAAGCGGGCGTCGACGCTGTTGCCCTGGCGCGGCGGCTGGGTCAGCGACTTCTTGACCGGTTCGACGGTCGCGTACGGGATCGCGATCTGCAACCGCCCGGCGGCCGCGCCGCTGATCTCGTAGGAACACAGGATCGCCAGGTCGGTCGGCGGGGCCACCATGGCCATGCGCGGATCCGATTCGAAACGGATCACCTCGGGCTTGAAGGCCAGCACCTCGGCCCAGCAGACGGCCATCGCCTCGCAGAACATGCCCAGCAGGTTCTTGAGGACGCGCCGCTCGACGTTGGTCAGCTCCTGGCGCACGTCCGTCATACCGACGTCGGGGCGCGCCTTGCGATCGCCCAGCGCGCCCGAGATCAACGCCCGCCCCAGCGACGCCTCGACCATGAGGACGGCCATGCCATGGCCGGGACCCAGCGTGACGATCCAGACCGAGTTCGCCGGCCCAAACAGCCCGCCGACATCGGAAAACTTCATCAGCGTCGAAGCGTTGGGGGCAGCGCGCAGGTCAAGGCGCGTGCGCGCGCCCAGGTTGCTGCCAAACACCGAGGCGATCCGTTCGTTGATCGAGTCCAGCGTCGGCATCTGGCCGCGGATGATTCGATCCTGGCTGGTCAGGTCGTACGACATCACCGGACCGCGCGCGTCTCCGCCCGGCTCGGCGGCGACGCGGCCGTCCTGGATGGCCGCCATCAGCGCGTCGACTTCACTCTGATCGAGAGGGGAGGTCATGTTGGTGCTGATGCCGTTCGTTACTGAATGATGAAGTCGGTGATGAAGATGTTCTTGATGTGGTTGCCCGGGACGATCTCGTCCAGCTTCTTCATCAAGGACTCCTTGACCTGCTTGAGCCCTTCGCTGCCGCGCAGCTCCTCGGCCGTGCGATCGGTCAGGTAGCCCAGGATGGCGTCGCGGATGGGCGGCATGCGCCGTTCGATCGCCGCCTTGGAGGCATCGTTGGGCGACTCCAGCTCCAGCGACATGCGCGCGTACCGATCGATCTCGGCCGACTTCAACTGCACCGTGAAGTTGTCAAAGCGGGTCAGGGGCCCCATGCCCCCTTCCTTCCCGGCGCCGTGCTCGTCGGAGGCGCTCTCGCCCTTCTCGCCCTTTTCCTTACCTTCGGCGTGGGCGGACGGCTTCTTCATCACGAAGATGAGCACGCCCGTCAGCAGCAGCGTATTAATGATGAGGAGAAGGGGAAGGATCTTGTTCTTCGCGCCTCCTGCCTCGGCGACTGGCGCCACATTCTCGTCTGGTTCAGCCATGGGTTCGTCCTCCCGCCCAGGTCAAAGCAAGGTCCGTACCGGCTTTCGCCAGCGAATCCACGGCGCCCAAATCGCCATCGCCGTCAGGACGCTGACGTCTGGCCAACTCGCGTCACGTTAGTGACGAGAAAAATTGAAGCGCCGCGCCTCAAGCCGTGCCGTGGCTCTGCCGAGATACCGGGGGTTCGCGATGAGCGCAGACATCAACCGCAAGACGCTGATTGGTGCCGCCGTGCCCACGGCGGCCAAGGCAGCAACGATGATCAACGGTCGCACGACCCAGATGGTGTCGATCGCGCAGACCGCGCCCATCCGCATCGATCACTTCGCCGAGAACATCCGCAACGACACCAAGGCGCTGCGCCGGTCGCTGCCCGATGTGGCCGCCGAGGCGCTGCAGCTTTGCAGCCGCGCCGGCGCCGATGCCGCCGCCATGGAGAAGACGCTGTCGCGGGACCCGTTCATCAGCGCGCAGGTGATCTCGATCGCAAACTCAGCGCTGTTTTCCCCGCGCATGCCGATCCTGGGCGTCCGTGACGCCGTCGTTCGCATCGGCCTCGATGCCCTGCGCGACGTCGTGCTGATGGTGGTCACGAATTCGACCATGTTCCGCGTCCGTGGCTTCGAGGGGCGCGTCGAGATGTTGCGCCGGCGCACGCTGGCCTCGGCGGCCGCCGCCCGCCTGCTGGCGACCACCCTGCGCGTGGAGTCCGAATACGGATTCCTCGCGGGCCTGCTGCACAACATCGGCGAGCTGGTGCTGCTGGAGCGTTGCGTTCAGGAAGGGATCGTCACCCCCGCGCTGCTGGAAGATCCGACCGAGGGTCCGATGATCCGCGAGCGCTTTCATTTCCATCACACAAGTGTCGGCGGCGCCCTGTGCCGGGCCTGGAAGCTGCCGGCCGGTGTCATCGAGGCCGCCGAGTACCACCACGACTACAAGGCCGACGGCAAGAAGCGCTTCGCGGCGCACCTGGTCGCCGCCGCCGACGCCATCGCCGACTACGCGATGCCCGACGCCAACGGCGAACACCCGAACACCGTCGCCGCCGTCACCGAGCTGGGTCTGGCGCCCGCGCAGCTCGACGCGCTGATCGCCCAGGTCAAGGCCGACCTCCCCGGCCTGGCGTCAGTGGGCTCGACCGCGCAGCCCCCCCGCTAGCCGGCCCACGCGCCGCCGTCGTCCCCTCGCCCCTGCCCGTGCGCCGTGCGCCCAACGGGGCCGGCGTGTTAGAAGCCGGGATCGATGATTTCGGCACGCGAAGGACTGAAACAGCTGCGAGAAGGAAACCACAGGTTCGTTTCCAATGTGCGGGGTCCCGACCCGTACCTGAATTCAACCCGGCGCGCCGAGTTGCCCAACGACCAGAGGCCGTTCGCCATCGTGCTGGGATGCTCCGATTCGCGCGTCCCCGCCGAGATCGTCTTTGATCAGGGCCTGGGCGATCTGTTCGTGATTCGCGTCGCCGGTAACATCGTGGCGCCATCACAGGTGGGCAGCGTCGAATTCGCCGCCGCGCGTTTCGGTACCCGCCTGGTGGTCGTGCTCGGCCATTCGCAGTGCGGGGCCATCCTGGCAACGCTGGAGGAGCTGCGCCGGCCGACGGAAAATCAGTCGCGCAATCTGCGATCGATCGTCGACCGCGTGCGCCCCTCGGTCGAGGGCCTGCTGGAGACCGATCTGCGGCGCGACCTGGACGCGCTGGTCGGCCAGGCCGTCCGGCTGAACATCCGCGCTTCCTGCAACCAGCTGCGCCACGGCTCCGACGTGCTGGAGCAGCTGATTCAGGATGACGGCCTGCTGGTGGTCGGCGCCGAGTATTCGCTCGAGACCGGCGCTGTCGAATTCTTCGACGGAGTTCCCGCCGCGGTTTAGACCGGCGGTAGCGGTTCCGTGAGATCGAACCGCCGCCAGGCGCCGCGGCGGAAGCGAATGAACAGCACCGCGGCCAGCAACCCCAGGTAAAGCACCAGCCAGGCCATGGCGCCGCTGTCGCCCCAGCCGAGAGAGCGGACGCTGTAATACGCGCCGGGCATGAAGATGCCCCAGGCGATGATGGTCCGCGCCCACAGCGTGAACGCGGTGTCGCCGGCCGCGCGCAGCGCCTCGGCCAGGGTCGTCGCGGCCGCGTCGAACAGCTGCCAGCCGGCCGACAAGATCAACATGCGAACGCCCACTGTCCGGAACGCCGGGTTGTCGGAGGCGCCGCGCGCGAACACCGAGAACAGCACCGACGGGATCAGCAAATAGCTCGTGCCCACCAGTCCCTGCCAGATTCCTGCCGCGGCAAACGTACGCTTCACGACGCCGGGCACCATCTCCTTGGCGCCGGCCCCGATGGCCTGACCGACCAGGATCGCTCCGGCGCTGGCCAGACCGAACGCCGGCATGAACGACACCGAGTTGATCTGCATGACCGCCATCAGCGCCGCCAGCTGCGTGGTGCCGAGGCCGGCGACGACCACGTTGATGAACACGCTGAAGGCGAAGAACTCGAAGAACCAGTTGAACCCGGAGGGAACCCCGAATCGCAGCATGCGCCAGAACTCGCGGGCGTGCAGGCGCGGCACGATGCGTCCGGCGGCGCGACCCTCGTAAAGGAATTTACCGGCAAGGCCCAGAAAGCAGATCGACGTCGCCAGCGTGCTGGCCAGCGCCGCGCCCTTGACTCCCATGGCCGGCGCGCCCACGTGGCCGCGGATGAGCACCCAGTTTCCGAAGACGTTCAGCACCATCGCGGCCACGCTGGCGAACATCGGCAGCCGCGTGTTGCCGAGGCCGCCGTAGTAGTTCGCCAGCGCCTCCATGCCGACGATCGCGCCGACCGAAACCAGGCGGTACGCGAGATACTCGGCGACCAGTTGCCGGACTTCTGGTGTGTAGGGCAGCCAGGACAGGACCGTCGGGGCGCCCCAGATCCCGACGATGGCCAGCGCCTGAGCGATCGCCGCCACGCCCAGCCCGTAAAAACCGTAGCGGCGCGCGCCCGCCAGATCCCCCTTGCCGTAAAGCTGCGACGAGAAACTGGAGACGATGAAGACCACGCCCATCGGCAGGATCGCCAGCGCGAAGACGTTCAGGCCGCCGGTCGTCGCTGCCGCCAGCGCGCTCTCGCCCAGGTCGGCCACCAGCAACGCGTCGGTTAGCCCGACGACCACCTGCGTGGAACGCGAGACGACAATTGGCCAGGCCAGCGCCAGAAGCGTGCGCAAGGTCGGCAGTGGCGCATTGTGTCGGGTCAACCTGTAGTCTCGCTTAC